>JBHEMK010000016.1:0-11594 GCA_046262635.1 Gaiellaceae bacterium | reverse complement strand
GTACGAGCCGGTTGAGCTTTTCTCCGCCGCAGCTGTGGAGCGTGAGCCGTAGGCGAGCGCGGAGCAGCTGCGGCGGGGTCCGGGTGATAGCTGACCACCGCGTCATCCTCGCGAGGTCTTGTCCGAGACTCAGTGAGGAGGAACACGGTGGTCGAGCAGAGGATGGACGTGTCCGAGTGGTTGCGCAAGCAGCTCGAGGAGACTCAGCCGGATCTGTTACGGGCGATGGTGAAGGAGATGGCGGAGGCGTTGATGAGCGCGGACGCGGATGCTGTCTGCGGCGCCGGCTATGGCGAGCGGAGCCCCGAGCGGGTCAACCGCAGAAACGGCTACCGCGAGCGTGACTGGGACACGCGTGCGGGCTCGATCGAGCTCGCCGTGCCAAAACTGCGCGAAGGCTCGTACTTCCCCGACTGGCTGCTGCAGCCGCGCCGCAGGGCAGAGCAGGCGTTCGTGTCGGTGATCGCCGACGCCTACCTGGCCGGCGTCTCGACCCGGCGGCTGGAGAAGCTGGTGGCCCAGCTCGGGGTCGAGCGGATCTCGAAGAGCCAGGTCTCACGGCTGGCCAAATCGCTCGACCAGATCGTCGAGGACTTCCGCACCCGCCCGCTCGACGGCGCCCCCTACGCCTACGTCACGCTGGACGCGCTCGTGCTCAAGTGCCGTGAGGGCGGCCGCACCGTCAACGTCTGTGTCGTGCACGCCGTCGGGGTCAACAAGGACGGCTTCCGCGAGTCGCTCGGCCTCGACGTCGTCACCAGCGAGGACGGCGCCGCCTGGCTCGCGTTCCTGCGTGGCCTGATCGCCCGCGGCCTCGCCGGGGTCAAGCTCGCGAGCTCGGACGCGCACCCCGGCCTCGTCGAGGCGATTGCGGCGACGCTCCCCGGTGCGAGCTGGCAGCGTTGCCGAACGCATTTCATGCGCAACCTCTTGACGCGTGTCCCCAAGAGCGCCCAGGGCTTGGTTGCGACGATGGTCAGGACGATCTTCGCCCAACCCGACGCCGCCACCGTCCACGAACAGCACACCCGGATCGTCGCCCAGCTCGAGGAGCGCTTTCCCGAAGCGGCCGCGCTGCTCGCCGAGGCCGGCCCCGACCTGCTCGCCTTCACCGGCTTCCCCAAAGAGCACTGGCGCCAGCTCTGGAGCAACAACTCGCTCGAACGGCTGAACAAGGAGATCCGCCGCCGCACCGACGTCGTCGGCATCTTCCCCGACCGCGCCGCGATCATCCGCCTCGTCGGCGCCCTGCTCTCCGAACAGAACGACGAATGGGCCGTCGCCCGCCGCTACATGAGCGTCGAATCGATCACCAAAGCACTCAGCGCGCCCCCGAGCGCCGACGAACAAGCACGCGCGATCCCCGCAGCCGCCTGAACAGCCCGCCGAGCCAATGGTCACGCCCTCGACCAAGAAATCGCAGCCACAGGAGCCACGCTTACGGCCTACGAGCGGTCGGCCCGACCAACCGATCGGCCGCGAAGACGGTCGCCAGCGAGTCGAAGGAGGCGAACAAGCCGAGACCGATCGCTAACCAACAAGCGAGGACGACGCGCTCAGCGTCGTACACCACCTTGACAGACGCGGCCCAGCCGCGAAATCCGAATCCGAGAGGGCGCCGGTTTGCGCGGCTCTACGGCCGTCCGTTCACTGGGTCAGCTCTCGTCGGCGATCAGGATCCGCAGCGGCGTCCGTGTTAGCCGGGCGGCGGTTGCGGCGGCCGGCCGGCGCAGTACGAGCACCGTGGTGGCGCCGATCGCGGCGCCGATCGCGAGGCCAGCGGCGACGTCGGCGGGGTAGTGGACGCCGGTGTAGACGCGGGCGAAGGCGACGAGGAGGGCGAGCAGGACGGCGAGCAGGCCGAGCCGCCGGTCGAGAAGCACGAGGCCTGCGGCGAAGGCGCCGGCGATCATGCTGTGGTCGCTGGGAAACGACGAGTCGCCCGCGCAGCTGAGCAGCACCTCGACGTGATGGAGCGCGTGGCAGGGACGCGTGCGGGCGACGGCCGGTCCGATCGCCTGGTTTGCGAGCAGGGCGAGGATGGCGCCAAGTCCGACGAGGAAGGCGGTCGCGACTTGGCGGGGTGCGTCGCGATGGCGGCGGGCGAGCAGCCAGCCGAAGACGAGTAGCAGCGCGAGCAGGACGAGGCCGAGCCAGAGGGCGTAGGCGGCGAGGAAGCCGTGTGCCCGGCTGGTGTCGCGCGCGAACTCGTTGACGTCGCGGTACCAGGTTGTGTCGAGGCCGGCGAGGATCATGGCTGGGCCGCCGCGGGGTTGTGTCGGGTCTCGACGAGGAAGACGAGGAGCGCGGCGGCCATGATCGCGGCCATGATCGGCCAGGAGGTCTGGTAGCCGAACCCGATCAGCAGGAAACCGAAGATGATCGGTCCGAGCGCGTGACCGGTGTCCCAGAGGCTGCCGAATACGCCCATCGCCGAACCGTAGTTGCCGCGGGTGACGAGGTCGCCGATAATCGCGGTGGTGGCGGGCGTGACCATGCCGGTGCCGAGCTCGAAGACGACGCTCAGTCCGAGCAGTGCCGGGAAGCTGCCGGTGTGCGGGATCCAAATCAGGGTGGCGACAGAGCAGCGCGCCGCAGATGATCAGCGGCTTGCGTCCCAGTGTGTCGGAGCGTTGCCCTTCACAAGTTGAATCCGCCGACTGTTCAAGCCTAACCGCTCGAACAAGAAATGTTCGACCTCCTCCTGTGGGGCGCGGGCCAACCCTTTGTAGCCGACTCGACCCAGATAGGACACATCGTCAGCGGCCGGCTCAGGCAGCTCTTCCCAGGAGTCGAACAGCCACAAGGGCCGGTGGCCCCGCTCGGTTAGCTTCCCGAGCAGGCCGGCACTGCCACCATGGGCGACGCCGCATTCGACGATACTCCCGTCGATCCCCTGACGGTTGATCGTCGCCACGAGTTCGGCGAGGGCCGCCAGCCGTGGGTAGTGCAGCATCTTGTGCGGTTTCACCCGGTATGCGAGTCTGATCCGCCCAGGTTTGGTTCAACTCGTGCAACGGAATGCCAGACGCGAACCGCAGTTCCCGGACGAGCCTTGTGTGTGTGGCCTGGATCCGGTCGCTGCGTTTGGCTCCCTGCTTAACCCGCTTGTACATCCCCACGGTGGAACCGTAATGCTTCCTGCCGTGCCGCCAGCGCCGCGAGCGCCTCCCCGGCCGTGTCGAGCTCCGCCTCTGTCTCTAGACTTCCGCCCGCCGGCACATAGGCGACAGACAGGGCCAGCCAACAGAGCCGACCCGGCCCACCGGAGCCGTTTCGGCGATAGGTGGCGGCGGGCGGCGAGCGTCGCTAGCGTCTTACACGCAGGGGGTCGCAGGTTCGAACCCTGCACCGCTCACTAGCAAAAGCCCCGCTGAGATGGGTTTTTGCTCCTAGCTGGTGCTCGCGGGTGCTACTCGCGGGCCGCTTGGAAAGAAATTGGAAGCTCGCTCGCGGCCCGCCGGGAGAAGCATCACCTGCTGATCGGGACCCAGCTGCGGAGTCCGCCAGTCGCTGCTGGGATCGAGCCGCCATTCGAGCACCGTGCCCCGGACGTGTGCAGCGCGCCCGGAACAACGCCGTCGCGTGTGCGGGAATCCGCAGCTTGGATATCGATGATTGCCGCGTCCGGCGGTGCGTCGACGGGGCGGGAGCGGCGGGCCGAGCGCCGAGCCGCTCTCCGCAGTGAGTCGAACTGACGCGCTCGCGCGGCCTCTCTCTAGGATTCCCAGGTGCCCGGGGACGATCTCTTCGACGACGTGCTCGCATCGAACGACGCATACGTGGCGTCGTTCGATCGCGGGGGTCTGCAAGCGCAGGCCGCGCGCGGGCTCGCGGTCGTGACCTGCATCGACTCCCGTATCGACCCGCTGGCGATGCTCGGGCTGCGGGCGGGGGACGCGAAGATCGTCCGAAACGCCGGTGCGCGCGCGACGGACGACGTGCTGCGGACGCTCGTCCTTGCGACATACCTGCTCGGGGTCCGGCGGGCGATGGTGATCGCGCATACCGACTGCGCCATGGCGCACGGGACGGAAGACGACGTGCACTCGGCGATCCGGTCCGCAGGCGGGCCCGACACGCGCAGCCTCGTCTTCCAGGTGACCGCAGACCAGGAGTCCGCGCTGCGCCACGACATGCAGCGCATCGAGTCGTTCCCGTACCTCACCCACCTGAACGTGGGCGGGTTCCTCTACGACGTTAGCTCGGGCGCATTGCACCGCGTGTGCTGATGCGCGAGGCCTGGGGGACGACGAGCTCGAAGCAGGTCGAGCCGCGCGAGTCGTCGTAGAGCAGCTCGCCGCCGTGCGCCCGTGCGTAGGCGCGCGCGATCGAAAGGCCGAGGCCACTACCGGTGTCGGCGCTTCCGCGCGCGAAGCGCTCGAAGAGCCGGTCGCGGAGCTCCCGCGGCACGCCGCTGCCGTGATCTTCGACGGCGATCCGCAGGTGGCTGTCACGCTGTTCGGCGCGGATCACGATCGGCGGCTCGCCGTAACGCGCGGCGTTGCTGATGAGGTTCGACACGACCCGGTCGATCACGAACGGATCGGCGACGGTGGCGAGGTCGGGAGAAACCTGGAGCTCGAGCCGTGTGTCCGGTGCTGCGTCGGCGGCGATCCGCGAGAGGAGGCTGTGCACGACCAAGGGCTTCGGTTCGACCCTGATCTCGTGCGAGTCGACCTGGGAGAGGTCGAGCAGCTCTTCGAGGAGCCGCCGGAGCCGGACGGCCTGCTCGTGGCCGACCTGCATCAGCTGCTCCCTGATCTCGGGCCGGAGGTCGTCGCCGCGTGCCGCCAGAGTCGTGAAGACGCCGTAGATCACCGTCGCCGGCGTCCGCAGCTCGTGCGAGGCGATCGCGACAAAGTTCAGGCGGAGCTGCTCGAGCTGGACCGTCGCCTGGTGTAGCTGGGCGCGTCCGATCGCGAGCGCGACGCGCTCGGCGACGAGCTGCAGGAGCTCGACGTCGTCCGTGGTGAAAAGGCGGGGCGTGAGCGTGCCGACGTGGAGTACGCCGATCGCATCACCGCGGACGAGCAGGGGAACGCCGACCATCGACTTGATCCCCTTCTGGCGCAGGAGCGGGTTGAGGACGTCCGCGTGGTCGACGTCGTCGAGAATCACGGGCTCGCGCCTCGCGGCAACCGTGCCCGCGAAGCCGTGACCGACAGGGATGCGCACGCCCTGCTCGACCTCCTCCTCCATCCCGACCGCCGCACGCGCGACGAGCTCGTCAGTGGCCTCATCGAGCAGCAGGACAGCGCACGTGTCGGCGTGGAGAATGGCGCGGATCCGCGGCAGCAGAACCTCGAGCAGGGCACTGAGGTCGAGGTGGGCGAGGGCCGCGTCGGTGACGGCCTGCAGGTTCTCCATCCGGATGCGCGCAGCGCGCTCGGCCTCGAAGAGGCGCGCGTGCTCGATCGCGATCGCCGCGCGGTCGGCGGCGAGCTGGAGGAACTGGGTCTCCTCGGCCGTGAACGTGCGCGGCCGCAGCGAGCCGACGTGGACGACCCCGAGCGTACGCCCCTCCACGAGGAGCGGCACGCCGAGCAGCGACTTGATCCCCTTCTGGCGCAGGAGCGGGTTGAGCACGTTGGCGTGGTCGACGTCGGGAAGGAACACCGGCTTCTTCGTCGCCGCCACGGTGCCGGCGAAGCCGCGACCGACGGGGATCCGCACGCACTGCTCCACCTCCTCCTCGATCCCGACGGCCGCTCGCGCGACGAGCTCGTTCGTCGTCTCGTCGAGGAGCAGGATCGCGCACGTGTCCACGGCCAGCGTCTCCCGTGTGCGGGCGAGGATGGCCGAGAGGAGCGCGGTGCTGTCGAGGTGCGCGAGCGCGGCGTCCGTTAGCGCCTGGAGTTGCTCCAGCCGCTTGGTCTGGTGCATTGCCGAGCTCATACCCGCTAGCGTTGTGGCCCAACCACCTGTCAGCCGCCCGACCGACGGCGTATCCGGACCAAAAGTCGGAGCGCCGCGTCGTTTCTGCCACGCGGCCCGGCCCAGCACCCGCCCGTGGGCCTGCTCGAGGACGCCGTCGCACAGTCCGCCTCGCTGGAGCGCACCGGCCACCGTCGCCGGTGAGCGGCGCGTCGTGGGTGATGGGGCAGACCTGGCTCGACCTCCTCTTCGGACACTGGCGCGTCGATCCGGACCGGCCGGGGCTCCACGTTCCCGACGTGCTCGAGCTGGAGCTCGTCGACCGGTCGGCATGAATTGCGAACCTCACGCGACGCACCTGCGCCGCCGCTGATCACCCGCACGCCGAAACAACCAGAGGGAGATGCGGGAGTGATGGACACGATCAAGATGCGTACCGAGGGAGCCGTGCTGTTCGCCGAGATCGCGGCACCGCCGACGAACCTTCTCGGCCCCGAGCTGGTCCGAGACCTCGTCTCCCTCATGGGGTTCGCCGAAGAAGACGACTCCCTGAGGTCGTTGTATTCACGAGTGCGGACCCCGACTACTTCATCTCGCACGTCGACCTGACTCGCGTTTCCGAGTATCGGGCGGCGGCGGCGGTGTTGACCGGCGAAGCGTCGGTCGCATCCTTTGTTCCGCCATCTCAGTGCGTGCCGGCTGGTCACGATTGCGCAGATTGAAGGGCGTGTACGCGGGGCCGGGAGCGAGTTCGTGCTCGCCTGCGACATGCGCTTCGCCACGCGAGAGAGAGAGCGATCTTCGGCCAGTTCGAGCCTGCCTCGGACAGGTTCAAGGGCCGGGGGTACCGCCTAGTACCTCACACGGCTTCTGGGTCGCGCGCGAGCGCTCGAGTTCATGTTGACGCCGACGACTAGGACGCAGACCTCGCCGAACGCTATGGCTGGATCAACCGAGCGCTGCCTGCCGACGTGCTCGACGATTCGTGAGAGCACTGGCACATCGAATCGCCGCGTTTCCGGCGCCGGGCACGTCGCGGTCAAGCAGCGGGTCAACCCACTCGCCCGTTTCGGCCGCGCGCTCGAAGAGTCAGCAATCGAGGAACTCGCCGTCGATCAACGGCCCCTGCCTTCGTGGCCAAGACACGACGCTCGACCCGAGATCGAGCGGCCACCGCTCACTCCCGAGGAGCGGATGCGCCGGCGGCTTCTCCAGCAGAAGGAACGCGCACTATCCATGACGCGCGGCAGGGCTGAACGAAGGCTCGAGACGGCCGAGCTGGAGCTCGCAAACTGCGGCGTAGTCCGCCGGCAGAGTCGTCGTGAGCTAGTGGCTGAGATCGAGCTACAGCGCCGCGCCATCGATTTTGCGCACGCCGGACTCGCCGAAACCGCTGCGCTGCTCGAAGAGTCGAGGTTGACGATCAAGGAGTCCGAATCGGGCGACTCACCCTCGTCGGCGAGAAGTCAATTCCCTCGCGATGACCCGCGAGTTCCCCGGTAACTCGCGACTGAACTCGCGCCGGCGGCGCGTCTACGTCGAGCAAGGTCGACCCTTAGCTCACTTCTTCATCGCGCGAATCCCAACATCGATGGCAGGCGAGACACACATGCATCATTGATGCGAGGTCGCCTCTAAGCGGTTGCACTTGCGGAGGGAACGAGTCTCGTGGTTTACATCGCTTCCCGCGCGCTAAGGAGCCTCGTTCAGTTCGGCGCGTCGACGGAGCGAGCTCGCGGATTCGTTCGGCGGGCGCTCGTCGTTCGCCGTGGGTCGCCGGATCAGCTGACCCGGCGGGGCGTGACCATGCTGAGGGCGCTCCAGCCGAGGAGTCCGCTAATGGCCTCCAGCTTGCCCAGGATCGTGAGCCCATGCTCGTTGATCGTGTACTGGCTCAGACCCTTGGCGTGGTCGCTGTCACGCATTTTCAGCACGCTGATTGCGCGCCCGACCTCGGACTCGAGCTCGAGGTATCGGAGCAGGACGACGTTGTGGAAGAGGAACGAGAGCTCCCCGAGCGGCTCTGAACTCGGTCCGAGGGTGGTCGTTTCGCTGGTAATTATCGAGGACGCGCCGGCGGAGCGGATGAAGCTGACGAGCGAGCGGGCATAGGCGGGAAAGCGATGCCCCTCGCGAGCCGCGGACACAAGCTCGGCCAGGCTGTCGATGGCCACCCGGCCCACCGATCCGGTCGCCAGCTCTGCCCGCACCACCGCGCCGACGGTGTCGAGGTTCAGGTTTCCCGGTGGGACGTCGTAGATCGTGAGCTGGCCGGACTTGAGCGCTGAGGTGAGATCCCAGCCGAAGGAGGCCGCCTTATGGACAAGCTGATCGGCCGACTCCTGAAACGAGACGTAGAGGCAGCCGTCTCCCACTCGCAGGCCCTCCTCGATGTAGCGCAGGGCGATCACGGTCTTACCCGCTCCCGACGGGCCTAGAATTGCGGTGGCATCCGCGGCCGGCAGGCCGCCGCGCATCATCTCGTCGAGGTCGGGGATCCCGCTCGAGACCCGCGTCGACTCGACCGCCTCTCTGTTCGGAGGCTCGATCGACTCCAGCCGTGCAAAGAGCTCGAGGCCGTTTCGGCCGATTTGGAACGTGTGCTTTCCGTCCAGGTGTTTGGTGCCGCGCATCTTCAAGACTCGGAGCCAGCGGCGGTCGAGGGGTTCGTGCATTTCGTAGGCGAGATGGAGGACGCCGTCTGCAAGCGAGAACTCTGGAGAGCCATTAATCTCCTCCTCCCTGTACTCCCCGACGAAGAGGAGCACAGCCCCCGTGTGGGAAACGCGGCCTGCGAGCTCGTACATGATTTTCCTGAACGGCTTCTCCGCGACGAAGTCGCGGAGGGCCTTGACGCTGTCGATCACGACCACCGCGGGCTTCGTCTCGAAGCTCTTCCGTACCACCTCGGCGACGAGCGGCCCGAGACCATCCGCGTTCGCCGCGCCGCCATCGAGCAGGAGACCTTCGAGGCCGATGAACTCGACGCGTTTGCCAAGCGCGGCCGGGTCGAAGAAGGCGAACGGCTCGAGGTGGCGGACGAGCTTTGCGGGAGGCTCCGAAAGCGTCGTGTAATAGATCGCCTTTCGCTCCGGCGTGGCGTTGGCGAAGCAGATCTGCTCGGCAAGCGTCGTCTTGCCGGTGCCGGGATTGCCTGCGACGATGACGAGTGACCCGCCAGCCAACCCACCCCCGGTGATGAAGTCCAGTTCGGCGATGCCGGTTGTGAGGCGTTCCATTTCAGCTGTCCCGTTCCGCAAGGCGACGCGCAATCTCCAGGAACCGGTCCGGGTCGAAGGGCTTCGTCAACACCGCGTCGGCAGGCTCGGCATCCGCGCCGAGCCGCGCCGTCGTCGCGAGGATCGGAATCGACTGCGTCTCCGGATTGGAGCGCAGGCGCTCGATCAGCTGAATTCCGTCCATCACCGGCATCATCAGATCGGTGACCACCAGGGCCGGGCGGGTCTCCTCGAGACGCTCCAGAGCCGCGGCTCCGTGCTGGGCCTCAACAACCTGGTAGCCGGCGCTCTCGAACAAGATCTTCAGGAAGAAGCGCATGCTCGAGTCGTCGTCGACGACGAGGATCGTCGTCATCGTAGTGTGCCGGCTCCCCTCTTATGAGCAGGCGCCTCCTCGAGCGAGTCGCCCACCGCCGGGCGGAGGGCGAGGTTGAAGCAAGCGCCGCTTGGTAATACCGGCTCATACCAGACCTGTCCCCCAAACGCCTCTACGAACCCGCGGACGATCGCGAGCCCGAGCCCTGACCCCGGGTGGATCTCGGCGTTGTCGCCGCGGGTGTGCTTCTCGAACAGGGTTCCGGCGAGCTCCTCCGGTACACCCTCGCCATCGTCGGTAAGCGTTAGCAGCACATGATCCGAACGATCATGCGCCTCCACTCGAACGACCGACCCGCCGTAGCGGTAGGCGTTCGTGAGCAAATTGATGAGTACCTGCGCGAGCCGGCCCGAATCAGCGACGACCCACAGATCGGCGGGGACCTCAACATTGACCCACGTGCCGCTCGGCGGCGGGACATCGTCGACCGCGAGCGTCACCGCGCGGCAAAGCTCGACCCGGGAAAGGGTGACTCGGAATCGCCCTGCTTCGAGTTGCGACAGGTCGAGGAGATCAGCGACGAGCACCCCCAGACGCTGTCCCTGGTGACGAATCTGCTTGAGACTCTCATCAACCTGCTCGTCCGTCAGGCGGTCGCGCCGATCGGTCAGCGTTGCGGCGAGGCCAACGATCACCGTGATCGGCGTTCGTAGCTCGTGAGAGACAATCGCCAGGAAGTCGCTCTCGCGCACTACCGCCCGGAACCTCCTCCCGAATCGTCGGGCCGAGATGAGCCTCAACCCGAGGAGCTTGAAACCTTAACCTGAATCCACCGATCAGCTACGAGGATTGGCCTGATGGCGTTCTTTCGCCGCGTCGAACGATATACGTCACCCGCTGCCGGTCGAGAGCCTTGAGCACGGCATACGGGTCGAAGTGGGTCGCAGTGGAACCGGCCATCTCAGCTGCGCAGCGCCCGCAAGAGCTTGCGCACGCGATCCTGCGGCGAACGAACGAGGTTCTTGGCGATGCGAGCTTCCTGCGTCCGACCCGGCTCCAGCGGCCTCAAGACGAAGTCCAGCTCGAAGCCACACGCCTCGACGAGCTCGACCAGCGTCTCGAATGCCGGCTGGGCGGCATCCGACTCCCACCGCGCGATCTGAGCTCGATGCGGCCGACGCGGGCGCCGAGCTCGGGTTGCGAGAGCCGAGCCCGCAGGGCAACGAGCAGTGGCCCGCGCCGCCCTCAACGAAACGGAGCCACGAAATGTGTTCATGCACCCCATTCCGGAGCCAAGGCTCCGCCAGTTCGAGGCGCAGGCCGCTCGCCAGGCGCGACTGCTCGAGGACGAACGACGCCGCGCCGCTCTCGAGCAGCGTCGGCGATGGGCCGAGGAGGATGACCTCGACGAGCGCCGGGATATCGCGCGCCGGTTCGGGATCCCCCTCGGGGAGGTGCTCTGATGAGCACCCTCGTAGGGCGCGCACCCGCGAAGGCGCCCGCCCCGCTGGCCGACGAGCTCGAGGCGGAGCTCGTCGCGATCGAGCAGCAGCTCGGCGCCGAGGGTGCCGAGATCACGAAGCTCGAGGCGGAGCTCGCGTCGCTCGCCGCGCAGAAAGCCGCCGCCGCGGGCGATGCGCAGGAGTTCGCCGAGCTCGCCGCCACGACGGCGTCACTTGCCTTCGAGATCGAGCGCCGGACGCTCCTGCTCGAGCGGCACCGGGGCGAGGAACAGCCCGCCCTGGACGCGAAGCGGCTGCAGCTCAAGATCGCCCGGGCCGGGGAGAAGGCCGACGAACTCGAGGCCGCATAGAAAGCGGAATTTGCGAAAGCCGAACGCTTCGAGGCCGCGCTCCAGGCCGCCGCTGACCTCGGTGACGGGTTCGAGGCGGGCGAAGGCGGCGAGCAAGCAGGTCGCCGCCGAGCTCAGTGGTCTGCGGAACGACCTGCCCGACCCCGACGCCATCGCCTGGCCCGCAGAAGCCGTGAGCCTCGAGCTCGAGGCGTGGTTGAAGCCCTATGCGGGCAGCGGCCCCCTCGGCCTCGTCGTCAGCCGGGACGGAAGACCGGCGCTTGCAGTCTGCTTGCAGGTCATCCGCCATGTCGCCTCCGCATGCCGACCGCAAGCTCGAGGCCGCCGACGACGACGAAACTTATTTGGC
>JBHEMK010000015.1:0-5197 GCA_046262635.1 Gaiellaceae bacterium | reverse complement strand
CCGCTGGGCCGTCCGCCATGACCCCTAGTCGCGCTGCCGTTCGTCGTCCCGCGAGGTCGTGCCCGTGCTGCGTGAGATCGGCATTGCCCAAGAGGAGGCCGCGGCGACGCTCGGGGCCTCGTCCTTCACGACGTTCCGGCGCATCACGCTCCCCGCGATCCGCTGGGCCGTCGCCTACCGCGTCCCGGACGACAGCGCGCGCGCTCGGCGGACGGCCCCGCCAGCGTCGTCTCCGGCGGGATCGCCCGTCGAACCCAGACGTTGACGCTCCGACGAACTTGAGCGGGATGCCCTGGGCTGCGCGATCCGCTCGGCCTTCGTCCAGCCCTCGCCGGCGGCCGCGAGCTCCGCCGAGGCGCGGATCGCGTAGTCGACTTTCGCGGCCGTCCTCATGCGGCCATTATTCGCACTCGATGAAGGTGCTCGCGACACGCCGGCTCCCTGGGCCCGCCTGGGAGGAACTCGAGGACCTCGAGATCGGCGCCGTCGACGGCGAGCGGCCTGAAATCGAGGCGCTCGTCGTCGCCAACGAACCGGTCGACGAGGGAGTGCTCGCGCTGCTGCCGTCTCTGCGCCTCGTGGCGAACTTCGGCGTCGGCTACGACAGCGTCGACATCGCCGCCTGCACGGCCCGCGGCGTTGCAGTCACGAACACCCCGGGCGTCCTCGACGCGGCGACCGCCGACCTGGCACTGGCGCTACTGCTCGCCGCCCGACGCCGACTCGTGGAGGGCGATGAGCTCGTCCGCGCCGGCCGCTGGACGACGCCGTGGTCGGCCGGCCCGTTCCTCGGCTCGGAGGTGACGGGCGCGACGCTCGGGATCGTCGGGCTCGGCCGGATCGGCAGCGCCGTCGCCCGGCGTGCACGCGGCTTCGAGATGCGGGTGCTCTACGCGCAGCGACACCGCGTCGACAGCGATCTCGGCGAGTACCGCCGGCTCGACGAGCTGCTCGCCGAGGCCGACGTCGTCTCCCTTCACACCCCGTTGACGCCGGAGACCGCGGGCCTGATCGACGCGCGCCGGCTCGCGTTGCTGCCAGACGGGGCGACGTTCGTCAACACCGCGCGCGGCGCCGTCGTCGAGGAGGACGCGCTCGTGGCCGAGCTCGTCTCGGGCCGGATCACCGCGGGGCTCGACGTCTTCGCGCACGAGCCGGACGTCCCGGAAGCCCTCCTCGGCCTGCCAAACGTCGTCCTGACGCCGCACATCGCGAGCGCCACGATCGAGACCCGCTCGGCGATGACGCGCATCCTCGTGGACAACATCCTGGCCGCGGCGCAGGGCGAGCGGCTGCCGAACCAGGTCGAGCCCTAGCCCGGGTGCCCGAGCACGGGCACACGGGTGTCGTCCAGCACGTACTGTCCGATCGGATGCGGATCGCGGTCGTCAGCACACCTCGGTCCGGCAACATGTGGCTGCGGCGACTGCTCGCCTTCCTCTATGGGCTCGAAGAGCGTTCAGCGCACACGCCCGACGAGGTCGACTGGGAACGGCTGCCCGGCCGGACGATCCTGCAGCTCCATTGGCGCCGCACGCCCCGGTTCACCGAACTGCTCGAGCGGTTCGGGTTCACGACGGTGGTCCTCGCCCGCCATCCGCTCGACACATTGCTGTCGATCCTCCACTTCGCCGCCCATGAACCGGAGACGGCGCGCTGGCTCGACGGCCGGGCCGGGGACGAACGGCTGCTCGTCGGGGCCGACCCGACCTCGGCCGCCTTCGTCGACTACTCGACGAGCGAGCGGGCGCGTGTCCTCGTGGATGTGTCGGTCGACTGGTGGGCGGCGCCCGTCCTCGCGCGCGTCCGCTACGAGGATCTCGTCGCGCGTCCGGAGAGCGAGCTCGCACGGATCGTCGAGGCTGCCGGTGAGGCGACCGCCGCGCCGATTACCCACGCGATCCGAGCGGTGACGTTCGCCCGCCTGCAGGCGGAGGCGGGTAATCACCACTTCTGGCGCGGCACCCCTGGACACTGGCGCTCGCTGATCCCGGCAGGACCCGCGCGGTCGATCGGCGAGGCACACCGCCCTGCACTGCGGCGCTTCGGGTACGGCCTCGACCCCGACCCGGAGCTGAAGGAGGCAGTCGCGCGGGCCCGCTGGACGGGACTCGCGATCCCGGCCGGCCCGGGCTAGGCTCAGAATGCGGCCGTGCCCGGACGCCGCAGCGACCACTCGCGCACCTCGAACCAGTGCGTCTCGCGGAGCGCCGTCGCCACCTCCGGATCGGTATGGGCGTCGTAGAAGACGTGGTGGTCGAGGTTGCAGCAGATCGCTACCTCGGCAAGCTTCACCTCCGGCACCTTCATCAGCGCCTCGCCGGGGAGACGGGCCTCGGCGACCGTGTAGTGCTTGAACTGGAGATCCGGCGCGAGCTCCATCAGACTCGGCCAGTCCGGACACGTGCGCGAGCTCACGCGACGGCGACCGGTTCTGCCGACCAACGGCCCGAGACGCGCATCGTTCCGCGCTCCTCGCCGCTCGGGTAGACCACGAAGCTGAGCGCGTCGTCGAGCGAGTGGTACGGCTCGCCGTTTCCCGCGACGAGGTCGAACCGCAGATGGAAGCGACCGTCCGCAAGCGGCGGGTCGGGGATCACGAAGCGCAGGCCGAGCCCGCCCGGGCTGTTCCAGCCGAGCTCGCCGAGCGCCTGGGCGCCGGATCCGAGCAGCACGCCGGAGTCGTCCCGCAGCTCCCAGGCAACGCGCGGCGGCTCGAGCACACGGTCGGCGACGGCGCGCAGGGAAACGGTGACCGGCTCCCCGGCGAGGTACTGCCGGCGCTCATCGCCCCCAGGGCCGAGCAGTCGCAGTGCCTCCAGCCGCGCCTGGATCCCTCCCCACTCCCGCAGGCCCGCCCCGCGCTCCTCGGGATCGCGCTCGCCCGCGAGCAGGCGTCGGTACTGGACGATCGCCTCGTGCGTCGGCCCGTCGAACGCAACGAGACCGTCCTTCAAGAGCACGGCCCGGTCGCAGAGGCGCTCGACCGCGGCGGCATCGTGCGAGACGAAGACGATCGTCCCGCCGCGCTGCTTGAACTCGAAGATCTTGCCGAAGCACTTGCGCTGGAACGCCTCGTCGCCGACGGCGAACACCTCGTCGAGCAGCAGCACATCCGCCTCGATGTGCGAGGCGATCGCGAAGCCGAGCCGCATGTACATCCCCGAGGAATAGGTTCGGACCGGGAGGTCGACGAACTCCTCGAGCCCGGCGAAGGCGACGATCTCGTCGAGCTTCTCGCGGATCGTCGCGCGCGAAAGGCCGTGGATCGAACCGTTGAGGAAGACGTTTTCGCGCCCGGTCAGCTCGGGGTGGAAGCCGGCCCCGAGCTCGAGCAGCGAGCCGACCCTGCCGCCCACGGCGACCGCGCCGGCCGAGGGCTTGACAATCCCGCAGAGCAGGCGTAGCAGCGTCGTCTTGCCCGATCCGTTGCGGCCTACGAGCCCGACGGCGCTACCCGGGTCAACCGCGAAGGAGATGTCGCGCAGCGCCCAGACGTCGGTGCCGCCGCCGCGGCCGCGGGAGATCAGGAGATCCTTGACCGTGCGCGTCTCGCGGGGGTAGACGCGGAAGCGGCGGGCCGCGCGCTCGACGACGATCTGCCCGGGCTTCACGCCGAGGACGGTACCGGGAGGCGCCGCCGGACGATGCCCGCAAGCACTCGCACGAACTCCGGATCGGCATTCGGCATCTCGATCCGCGCGAGCCGCAGGCCGAGTTCCGCCGCGCGGGCCCGTGCCTCGGTGTCGAGGTCCCAGCGGATCTCGAGGTGGTCCGAGACGAAGCCGACCGGGCAGACGAGCACGTTGTCGACACCACGGGCGTGCAGGTCCGCCAGATGGTCGAGGATGTCCGGACCGAGCCACAGCTCGCCGGTCGGCGATTCGCTCTGGAACGAGAAGCTCCAGGCCCGGAGTCCCGCTCGCTCCGCCACGAGGCGGCTCGTCTCGAGCAGCTGGTCCCGGTAGGGATCGCCCTCGGCGACGATCCGGGCGGGGAGGGAGTGCGCCGTGAAGACGACGTGGGCCTCTGTGGCGCGGACGCGCTCGGCCAGTACCTCGAGGAAGCCCGGCTCGTCATGCCAGCTGTCGACGAACTCGAGGCGCGCCCGGCCGGCGAGCGCGTCCTCGACCCGTGCTCGGTAACCTGCGATCGAGAGCCGCGAGTAGTGGGGCGCAAGGACGAGGCCGACGATCGTGTCGGCACCGGCTGCGACCGCCCGCTCGACCGCCTCCCCGATCCGCGGCGTCCAGTGCTTCATGCCGGTGAGGACAGGCACGTCTCCACCGAGTTCGGCCTCGAGCGCCGCACGCGTCTCCTCGGTGATCGCGTTGAGCGGGTTGCCGTCCTCGATCCCGAGGCGCCGGTAGCGCTCGGTCAGGTCGTCGAGCAGCTCCGGCGAGATCGGCCGACCACCGCGGATGTCGGAGTAGTAGGCCGGCACGTCGGTGAGCCGCTCAGGCGACCCGTAGGCCATCAGGACAACCGCGGCCCTCGTCACCGGACGCCAGGGATCCGGCACGGCTCGTCGCACATCCTTGCGAGTCCGAGCGCTGTCCCCGTGCGCGAGCAGGGGAAGGGTCGGGACCGAAGGGCTGGCGTCCGACCGTCCTCCACTCAGACCCGAGCCTCGACCGTGTGCTCCTGGACGAGCGCGGCCAGGCGCCCGAGGACATCCGGATCGGTGCCCGGCAGGACGCCGTGACCGAGATTGAAGATGTGGCCGGACCGGCCGCCGGCGAGGTCGAGGATCTCGAGCGCCGTCGCCTCGATCCGCTCCCAGGGGCCGAGCAGTAGAGCCGGGTCGAGGTTGCCCTGGACGCCGCGCTCCTCGCCGACCTCGTCCCAGCCACGGTCGAGGGGGATCCGCCAGTCGAGGCCGATGACGTCGCCGCCCGCGGCCGCCATCGAGGAGAGCAGCGTCGCGGTGCCGGTGCCGAAGTGAATCGTCGGCACGTCCACCGCCGCGAGGATCCGCCCCGAGTAGGGCGCCACGAACTCCTCGTAGTCGGCGGGCGAGAGTGCGCCGACCCAGGAGTCGAAGAGCTGGATCACGTCGGCGCCCGCGCCCGCCTTGGCGACGACGTAGGCGGCGAACTGGTCGGCGAGCTTCTCCATCAGCGCGTGCCACGTGGCGGGCTCGCGATACATCATCGTCTTGACCTTGAGGAAATCACGGCTCGGCCGCCCCTCGACG
>JBHEMK010000014.1:0-4468 GCA_046262635.1 Gaiellaceae bacterium | reverse complement strand
CTCTGCCTGGATCCGCTCGGCCCCGCGGGGGCACGTCGATCGTCGGTGCAGGTTCAGCCGGGCTGAGGACACCGGTGCACCCCCGGGCGCGTCGGCAAAAGAGGCCTCGAAATACTCCCCGAGCCTCGCCGACCCGCCAGGTTTGGGCTCACGGACGAGGCTGGGGCGTCCACAGGTGCCCGGGCGCGGCCCCGGGGCTATTCCCATTCGATCGTGGCAGGCGGCTTCGAGGAGATGTCGAGTGCGACCCGGGTCACCCCGGGGATCTCGTTGATGATCCGGCTTGAGATCGTCTCGAGCAGGTCGTAGGGGAGTCGCGCCCAGTCCGCCGTCATCGCGTCGTCCGAGGTGACGGCGCGGATCACGATCGGGTGGGCGTAGGTGCGCGAGTCGCCCTGGACGCCCACCGACCGGATCGCCGGCAGCACCGCGAACGACTGCCAGAGCTCGCGGTAGAGACCGGCGCGCCGCACCTCCTCCTGGAGGATCGCGTCGGCCTGGCGCAGAATCTCGAGCCGCTCACGGGTGACCTCGCCGATGATCCGGATCGCGAGCCCGGGCCCGGGGAACGGCTGGCGCCAGACCATGCGCTCGGGCATCCCGAGCTCCTCGCCGACGCGGCGCACCTCATCCTTGAAGAGGAGCCGCAGCGGCTCGACCAGCTCCATCTTCATGTCAGCCGGCAGGCCGCCGACGTTGTGATGGGACTTGATCGTCTCGGCAACGCCGTCGGTGCCGCCCGACTCGATCACGTCGGAGTAGAGCGTTCCCTGGACGAGCCAGCGGACGTCCCCGAGCTTCCGGGCCTCGTCCTCGAACACGCGGATGAACTCACGGCCGATCAGTTTCCGCTTCTGCTCGGGATCCTCGACCCCGGCGAGCAGCTCGAGGAAACGGTCCTGCGCCTCGACGTGCACGAGCGGCACGTGGAAGTGGCCGCCGAACGTCTCGACCACCTGCTCGGCCTCGTTGTGGCGCAGGAAGCCGTGGTCGACGAAGACGCAGGTGAGCTGGTCGCCGACTGCCTTGTGCACGAGCAGCGCCGCAACCGCCGAGTCAACTCCTCCGCTCAGGGCGCAGAGCACCTTCGCGGGCCCGACCTGCGCACGGACCCGCTCCACCTGCTCCTCGATCACCGCTGCGGGCGTCCACGCCGGCGGCGCCTCGGCGATGCCGTAGAGGAAATTCTTCAGCACGTCCATCCCGTACGGCGTGTGCACGACCTCGGGATGAAACTGGACGCCGTACAGCTTGCGCTCGGGCTGCTCGAAGGCGGCGATCGGGGTCGACGGCGAGCCGGCGACGATCGTGGCGCCGGCTGGCGGCGCGACGACCGAGTCGCGGTGACTCATCCAAACCGTCTGCTCGGCGGGCGTGTCGCGGAGGAGCGCCGATTCCTCCGCGCGGAGCTCCGTCTTGCCGAACTCCGAGACTCCGGTCCGGTCGACGCGGCCGCCGAGCTCCTGCGCCATCAGCTGCATCCCGTAGCAGATGCCGAGCGTCGGTATCCCGAGCCTGAAGATGCCGGGGTCGACGCGCAGGGCGCCGTCGGCGTAGACGGAGGCCGGCCCGCCGGAGAGGACGATCGCGTACGGGTTCCGCGCCCGCACGGCCTCCGGAGAGATCCTGTGGCCGACGAGCTCCGAGTACACGCGGCACTCGCGCACGCGCCTTGCGATCAGCTGCGAGTACTGGCCGCCGAGGTCGACGACGAGCACGGGGCGATCCTCCGGCCCCGGGAACGGAAGGACGTTGGGCTCAGCGGCGATAATTCGGCGCTTCCTTCGTGATCGTCACGTCGTGGGGATGCGACTCGCGGAGCCCCGCGCCCGTGATCCGGACGAAGCGCGCGCCCTTCATCTCCTCGATCGTCGCGGCGCCGCAGTAGCCCATCGCCTGCCGCAGGCCACCGACGAGCTGGTAGACGATGTTGCGGAGCGGCCCCTTGTACGGCGTCCGCCCCTCGATCCCCTCGGGTACGAGCCTGTCGACGTCCTCGACGTCGCCCTGGAAGTAGCGGTCCTTCGAGTACGAACGGGCTTTCATCGCGCCGAGCGAGCC
This sequence comes from Gaiellaceae bacterium, assembly GCA_046262635.1. GTDB lineage: Bacteria > Actinomycetota > Thermoleophilia > Gaiellales > Gaiellaceae > JBHEMK01. Next base: position 2,407 of record JBHEMK010000014.1, on the reverse strand, counting down.
CATGCCGCGGTACTCCTTGAAGCGCTCGCCCTGCAGCAGGATCACGTCACCGGGCGCCTCCTCGACCCCGGCGAGCAGCGAGCCGGCCATGATCGTGTCGGCTCCGGCCGCGATCGCCTTGGCGAGGTCGCCGGAGGAGGTGAGCCCGCCGTCGCCGACGAGTGGAATGCCGTGACGCGCGCAGACCTGGGCGCAGTCATAGATCGCCGTGACCTGCGGGACCCCGACACCGGCGACGACACGAGTCGTGCAGATGGAGTTGTGGACGATCGCATTGTCGGCGATGAAGCTGTGGGTCGGACAGTCGACCTCGAGGTCGTAGACCGGAACGGCCACACCGAGCTTCCGGTGCCCGAGTGTCTCCACGACCTGATAGGCAGCCGGGTGCCGGTTCGCCTCAGCGACGTTCAGCCGGGAGACGTAGGACCCGCGCCAGGGACTGAGGGCTCGCCCCTCGAGTCCACCTGCGCCCGGGGGCTCGCTCTGGCTCTGCGGGAAGCGTCCGCGGAGCAGGAAGCAGAGGACGCCGAAGAGCTCGACGAGCTGCCGCGAGCTGCTCCTGAAGCAGACCGCGCCGTCCGCCGCACCGAGGTGGTCACGTTCGACGAGCCCGTCGTAGAGGCCGGTGAGGTAGAACGGGCTCGCGCACATGAAGCGCGGCGGGAGCTGCTTCTCGGGCCCCGTCCCGAAGGCTGCGAGCAGCGTCGCCCACGGGAGCGACGAGAGACGGATCGTCGTCATTTCCCCGGCTGCCCGATCGACGCCGACTCCCACGGCCGGCAGCGCGTCGAGGCACGCGATCAGCTTCTCGACGGTCTGCTGGTCGCCCGGCCCGAAGCGCCAGCTGACGCGCGCGATCTCCGCACGCCCGGTGGAATCGAGGAGCGCCTCCCCGTTGCGCAGGAACGCCCCGAAGACGTATCCCAGCGCGTAGGAGTCGCGCACAACGGTCTCGGAGCGATCGGCCCCCGCTGGGCGAAGCTCGATCGCAAGGCCAGCAGGAAGCTCGAAGGCAATGCGGCGCGGCAGCAGCAACGCGTCGTCCTCGGCGCTTCCGATCTCCTGCCAGCGCTCCGTCGCCGTGCCGGGCCTGGTCGGCCTCGCCAGGACCGCCGTGCTGCCCCGCGAGGTGAGCGTGCCGGCGGCCGTGGTCGTGAGGTCGGGCACCCAGAACCGGTGATCCGGCGTGACGAAGGTCTCGCGCGGCGACGCCAGATGCCGCACGCCGATCACGACCCGGACGCCGGTGCACCACGCGCTCAGGACGGTCACCGGTTCGCCCTGCATGTTGATCACGCGGTCGCCGGCGCAGACATCCTCGATGTTCTTGTAGGTGGCATTCGCCAGCAAGATGCGCGTTCCCGCCGCGTGGCACCCCGGCCCCACACCCGCCTTGACGGCGTCTGCTCCGGCGTCGATCAGAGCCTCAGCCGCCTCCGCGGTTGCGATGTTCCCTGCGACGAGCTCCAGCGAGAGCAGGCCCTTGAGGCGGCGCACCATCTCCACCACGCCCTGGGAATGTCCGTGGGCGGTGTCGACGACGAGCAGATCTGCGCCCGCTGAGGCGAGCGCCTGCGCTCGCTCCACCGCATCCGGGCCGACGCCGACCGCGGCGCCGACGCGCAGCCGGCCCTGTTCGTCTTTCGTCGACTCCGGATACTGGATCCGCTTCTGGATGTCCTTGACCGTGATCAGCCCGCGCAGCCGCCCTTCCTCGTCGACGACGGGCAGCTTCTCGATCTTGTGGCGGTGCAGGATCTCCTCCGCCTCGGCCAGCGTCTTCCCGAGCGGCGCCGTGACAAGGCCACGGGAGGTCATCAGAGCCGAGACCGGCTGCGCCGCGTCGCTCTCGAAGCGCAGGTCGCGGTTGGTCAGGATTCCGACGAGGACGCCGTTCTCGTCGGTAACGGGGACGCCGGATATGTGGTACGTCGCCATCAGCTCGAGCGCGTCGGAGACGAGAGCGGCGGGAGGCAGGGTCACCGGCTCGACGATCATTCCCGACTCGGAGCGCTTGACCCGGTCGACCTCGGCGACCTGGTCCTCGATCGAGAGGTTGCGGTGGAGGATCCCGATACCGCCCTCGCGGGCGAGCGCGATCGCGAGAGGGCCCTCGGTGACGGTGTCCATCGCGGCCGAGACGATCGGGATCGCGAGCTCGATGCCCCGCGTGAGCCGCGTCCTCGTCGAGACGTCATTCGGCAGGACGTGCGAGGCGGCCGGCTGGAGCAGGACGTCGTCGAAGGTGAGGCCCTCCTTGGCGAACTTCTCCTCGAGGGCGAGCAGCCGCTCGAGCTGCTCAGGAGGGAAGTCGAAGCGCGACGCCGCCAAGGTGATCCAGGGTAACAGCCTCGGACGACGGCCCCGGAACCGCGGCCCGGTGCAGTCCGGCCGGCGGAGACGGCGA
>JBHEMK010000013.1:0-27029 GCA_046262635.1 Gaiellaceae bacterium | reverse complement strand
CGATGCCGAAGGGACCTGCTTGGCCAGACGCCGGAGGAAGAAGGCCAGCCGACAAGCTGCTGACGAAGATCGCGACCGGTGGACTCATCGAAGTCGAAGTCGATCAGCGAGCTCCGTGCTGGCGAGAATCGCCGGCCGCGCCCCGCCCGTGAGTGAGGGGGCGGATCCACCTGTCTGCCTCGCTGATTCGCATGCCGCCCACACCCTCTGCGTAGCGGACCGCGAGGTCTGCCAGGACGGGGTCGGTCGTTGCGCAGGCGTCGGCGAGGATCGTCACCTTGAAACCGAGTTCGCGCGCATCGAGCCCCGACTGAACGACACACCCCTCGGTCGTTGCCCCGACGAGTACGACCCGCTCGGTCTCGAGCTCGCGGAGAAGCAGCACGAGCGGGGTATGATCGAAGGCCGAATAGCGAGGCTTGAGCAAGAACCGGTCTCCCGGTTCAGGCGCGAGAGGCGCGAGAACCGATCCGCTGGCTGGCTTGGCAAGCGACGCGCGGACGAGGCCGGGCGCATCCGCGACCCATTGGCCGTGCAGGTCATTGACATAGATCACCGGGACCCCAGCGCCGCGAGCCGACGCGATCGCTTGCTCCATCACCAGCACGCACGCGCGAAAGCAGTCCAGTAAGGCCTCTCCGTCTTCATGATCAAAATCGTCGAAGACATCAATGACGACAAGCGCGTCCTGCATGGAAACCAACGATTCCACCGCTGCCAGGGCGCAAACGAAACCACGCTGCTGCACAAGCTCGATCGGCTCTGGGCTAGCGCCGCCGGCTCTCTCGGGCGCCTCCCCGCTGCTCGGAAGGGTTCACGCGCCAGAAGTCTGCGCCCCCGCTCGCGCTTGCAGAGGTACGTGGCATAACGGCGGCCGCTCGAGGCGCGCGCCCGGCTCAGTCAGCGCGAATCCCTTCGTTGAGCGTTCCCGCCGCAGTGTCAGGCGCCGGCAAGCCTCGGACGGCAGCTCCCGGCTGCTCGGTGCCTTCGTCCAGGCAATCCGCACCTCACTCGGCCTGATCTCGTCATGCAGTCGAGTTCGCCGGCGCCGGCGCACGCCGGTGCGCACCTTTCGACCGCGGAAAACTCGTGACAAGGTTTCGACTGCGCCTGGCTCGACAGACGTTCAGATGGCCGAAGAACAACGTGCTCGGGATGCGGGAACCCGGAACCGCGGACGCGGCGTAGACGTCGTCGGCGGCGGTCAGAGCTTGCGGACGGCGTCCCCCTGGCGGACCGCGCCCGGCTCCATCACCTTGGCATTGATGCCCCGGAGGCGGAGAGCTCTGCCGACCGGCGAGTTCACGAATCGGAGCGCCTCGGAGCCGAAGCGTCCGCTGAACTTCGCACAGCCGGTGTGAGGCGCCTCGCTCACCACGACCACCGCCGAGCCCACGGCGAGCCGCGTCCCCGGCTGCAGGTTGTCGGTACTGAGGTCGAGGTCGACGTAGAGCTGATCGCCGGCGAGCGCCCGCCGCTCGCGGCTCCCGGCCACCAGGTCGATCGCGCGCGCATTGATCAGGGTCAGCTGCATGTCGGGATGCGCCGATCCGCGAATGCGCCAGGTGTCACCGACCAGGCCTTCCTCAGGGTCGAGCGTGCCCTCGACGATCACCTCTCGCTCGTCCACGTCCGGACGCGGCACAATCAGCTCGACGGTGCCTGCACCGGCCCGCGATCCGCGAACATCCTCCAGCCCTGCATACAGCTCTCCGGCGCGCGCGTGGCCCATGGCTTGATGATACGGAGGTTGGTTCACGATTCAGCGGGGTCGGCGCGGGGCTACCGACGGATCAGCCGCGAGTGGGCGAACGGCCGAGCGCGCAGTGCGTTGCTCCCGGGAGGCCGAACGGTTGGATGCTCGGGCAAAGACGCGGGCCGTCGCGATGCCTCTTGACGTGCCGTGCAGCCGCGCGGTAGGTCGGACACGGGCGGTCCTCGGCCCTATCCTGACGGGCCGCGCCGGTCGCACTACGATCGCTCCGTGACCGAGCTGAGGACGGCGCGCCTGGTGCTGCGCCAGTGGCGGGAGGCGGACCTCGAGCCGTTCGCGGAGCTCAACGCCGATCCGGAGGTGATGCGCTACTTCCCCTCGACCCTGGACGCGAAGCAAAGCGAGGCGCTTGCCGACCGGGCCCGCCAGAGGCTCGAACAACAGGGTTGGGGCTTGTGGGCGATCGAGGTGAGAGGCGGCGTGCCGTTCATTGGCTTCCTCGGTCTGGCGAGACCTCCGTTCGAGGCGCACTTCACGCCGGCTGTCGAGGTCGGCTGGCGGCTTGCGCGCGGACACTGGGGCAACGGATACGCAACCGAGGGAGCACACGCGGCGCTCGCCTTCGCGTTCGAAAACCTGCGCCTGGATGAAGTCGTGTCGTTTACGACGCCCGCCAACCAGCGGTCGCGCAACGTCATGGAGCGGCTCGGGATGAGACGCGACCCCGCGGACGACTTCGAGCATCCGCTGCTTCCGAGAGGTTGGACGCACGTGCTGTACCGCCTCGACCGCGCAGGCTGGATCTCGACGGTGCGGCGGGGTCCGGCTCCCGTGCCGCCACGGTGACGGAGTCGGACAGGCAACCAGCGATCCGGTAGCAGGAGTCCGTTGGTTGCCGCACCGACGGGAGTCGCGAAACGCAATCAGCTCTCGAGCCGAGATCCCGCCTCGGGCGCGAGTGTCGACATCGTGATCTCGAATCGTGTGAACAACCTTTCCACGTAACAAACCGGCGGTGATGACCGAGATTGGCCGCGTGTTGAGGCACCATGGCCGGATCGCGTCAGCGACGTAGTCGCCGAAGATCGCTTCTCAGCGGAGGAGCGAGCGGAGCGAGGCAGCTACGTCGGCTGCATCGCAAGGCTCTCGAAAGGCGAGTAGGAGGCCGGCCTCAGGCTGCCGGGTTCGACGAGATCAGCATCGAGTTCACTCACGAGGTCGCCGACGGGATGCGCGACGCGATCTCGAGGCGGTGAAGAAGGCGGACCCCGCGCCGATCGGCGTGCCGATGATCCAGCTGGCGGCTCGGCGGGCTGCGCGGCTCAGCCTGAGCCGGCGGCGCTGCCTTGCGGTGGAGGACGGTGCCTCCGCCGCCGCTCCCGGCCCCCGGCCGCGCGCCCCAGGTGCGAGCGGGTTCTAGGCGCCCTGGCGCGCCCGCACGACCTCTGGACGTTGTTGCGAGGGCCCTGGCCGACTTGGGTATCGACCTCGGGCCAGGGCCGTCCGTCGATGAAGCAGCGGTCGCTGCTCGCAGGCCCAGGCGATCAGAAGGAGGGCGCCGAACGCGGGGTCGCTAGAGCCGACGCGCTCGCGGGCTTCGTCTGGCCGCTCGCGCAGCCCTTCCGGCCAGCCGCCCCACTGGCCTCGTGAGGGTGGAGCAGTCGCTTCACCGCTGGACTGGCCGTGACGGCCGGCCGATGTCCGGATCCGCTGTCCCGTCGGGCGGCGCGGGGAGGCGAGCAGCGGTGCGTGCTCGTGGGCTCGAGGGTGAGCAGCCTCACGTCCGCGTCGCCCCTCACCGCGACCGTCTGCAGATGTTCAGGCCTCGTTGTCGATTACTGCGCCGCGGACAGCTGGTCCGGCTCGAGCCACGCTGCCGTTCGGGCTCGGATCGCGTTCATCACCTCGGGGGTGGGCACAGGCCAGCCGGGCTCGGCGGAGTCCTCGGCCGGGTCGGAGTTTCGGTCCAGCCGCTCGTCCATCACTGCAACAACGCGGAAAACCGCGCCGCAGGTTCGTCAGCGCTCGTAGCGCTCTTGCTCGGCGATCGTCCGCTCGGCGAGGGGGTTGGCCTCGAGGCGGTCGTCGGGGATCGCCTCTCCGCTTTCGATGGAGACGCCGTAGGAGCCGGCTGCGAGGCGGGCTTCGGCTCGCTCAAGTGCGGCCAGTTCCTTGCGATGCTGCTCTGAGAGACCCTCGTCATACTCGGCGTCGTAGAGGTCGGAGGCGTGGTCGGCGAGATGCTCGCCGCCGTTGTCATCGCTCAGATCACCGTTGTCGACGTGCGCGGAGTTGCCGAGCGCGCGCTCGATTCGCTTCCGCTCGAGGGAGAGAAGCTCCCTGGCTCGATCCGCTTGCATGGCCTCACCGTACACTTTCGACGTGAGCAGCACGCTCCTGGACATCGTCGCGATCCGCCGCCGGTTCTCATCGCTCCGGTCAGGTTTCGTGTTCCTGGACGCTCCGGGAGGAACCCAGGTGCCTGACGAAGTCGGGGAGGCGATCGCCGGGGCGATGCGGGACGCGAGCGGAAATCTCGGCGCGCCATACGCGACCGGTCGCGCGGTCGAGGGCATCCTGGCCCGGGCGAAGGAGGATGGCGCGGCCTTCCTCGGCTGCAGCCCGGACGAGGTCGTGTTTGGGATGAACATGACCAGCCTCAACTTCGATTTGTCGCGCGCGGCGGGGCGCGACTTCACGGGCGGGGAGATCCTGACGACGGCGCTCGACCACGACGGAGGCGTCGCGCCCTGGATCGAACTGGCTGCTGACAAAGCCATGACGGTGCAGATCGTCGAAGCGACCGGGGAGTTCACGATCGACTACGACGATCTCGAGCGGAAGCTTTCGGAGCGGACGCGGGTGGTCGCATTCGCGTACGCATCGAACGCGACGGGTTCGATCGCCGACGCGGAGCGCATCTGCGCGCTGGCGCGCGACGCCGGCGCGATCTCGTGGATCGACGCAGTCCATCACGCCGCGCACGAGCCGCTGGATGTCGGAGCGATCGGCTGCGACGTCCTGCTCTGCTCGCCGTACAAGTTCTGCGGGCCACATCTCGGCCTCGGTTACGTCCGACGCGAGCTCGCCGAGACGTGGCGGCCCTACAAGGCCAGGCCGTCGGCCTCGGCTCCGATCGGGCGGAGCTTCGAGACGGGAACGCTCCCGTACGAGCTGCTGGCCGGCTTCAGCGCGACGATCGCCTACCTCGAGTCGATCGGCGGGATGGCTGCGATTCACGCTTATGAGCGCGGTCTCGGCGACCGTTTCCTCGCGCAGCTACCCGAGCCCGTCCGGCTCTACGGTCTGCCGACGATGGACGGTCGCGTGCCAACGTTCCTCCTCAATGTCGAGGGCGTGCCGGCCCGGGTCGCAGCTCACCAGCTGGCTGAGCGGGGGCTCGGTGTCTGGTATGCGGACAACTGGTACTGCGTGGGACTGACCGACCGGCTCCCGGACGAGTCCCTCCGCGTCGGCTTCATTCACTACAACACAGCCGAAGAGGTCGACCGGCTGGTCGCCGAGCTCGCCGCTTTGGCTTGAGTCCGTCCGTGGGCTGCGTGAGAATCGCCGCGTAACCCTTCGAAGGAGGGACGTTGGCGGACTACGACGCGCACGACAAGGATCGAAGCCTCCTCCACGCCTTGGGCTACGCCCAGGAGCTTCGGCGCGGGATGAGCGGCTTCTCCAACTTCGCGATCTCGTTCACGATCATCTCGATCCTGTCCGGGACGCTGACGCTCTACGGCACGGGGATCAACTACGGCGGCATGGTCGAGGAATCGTACGGCTGGCCGATCGTGTCGGTGTTCGTCGTGATCGTCGGGCTCGGAATGGCCGAGATCGCCTCGAAGTATCCGACCGCCGGCGGCCTCTACTACTGGGCCTCGAAGATGGGCGGCCCCGTGTGGGGCTGGTTCACCGGCTGGTTCAACCTGATCGGCCAGATCGCGATCACGGCCGGGATCGACTACGGCGCCGCGGTCTTCACCGACGCACTACTGAACTTGCTCTGGCCGGGGACGTTCAAATCCACGCAGCACGAGATCATCTACGTGTATGCGGCGATTCTCGCCCTCCATGCGCTGATGAACATCTTCAGCGTGAAGCTCGTGGCGCTCCTGAACGACGTCTCGGTCTGGTGGCACGTGATCGGGGTCTGCGTGATCGTGGGCTTCCTGGTCTTCAAGCCAGCGCACCACCAGTCGTTCGGCACCGTCTTCTCGAAGACGATCAACAACAGTGGGTTCTCGCACAGCTGGCTTTGGTTTGTGCTCCTGCTCGGCTTGCTGCAGGCGCAGTACACCTACACCGGCTACGACGCGTCGGCACACATGAGCGAGGAGACGCAGAACGCATCGAGGTCGGCCGCGCGCGGCGTGATCGGCTCGATCCTCGTCTCCGCAGTGTTCGGCTACATCCTCGCGCTCGGGGTGACCTTCGCGATCCAGGATGTCGGCAAGACCTCGGGCGCCGGGTCCTTCGCGGTCAAGCAGGTCTACCTTGACGCACTCGGGACGACGACCGCCAAGGTGATGCTCTTCATCACCGTCGGCGCCCAGCTCTACTGCGGGATGTCGTCGATCACCTCGGCTTCGCGGATGATGTACGCGTTCTCGCGCGACCGCGCGGTTCCGGGACATCAGATCTGGCGGCAGCTGAATCGGGAACGGGTACCCGTCTATGCCGTCCTGGCGATCGCCGTGCTCGCATTCCTGTGCGCGTTCCCGGCTTACTTCGGCACGAACGGCGTCGTTGCCTATGCGGCGGTGACGTCGATCGCGACGATCGGCCTCTACATCGCCTACGCGCTGCCCATCTTCCTGCGGCTGCGCCACGGCGATGCCTGGGAGCCGGGGGAGTGGAGCCTCGGCCACTGGTACAGGCCGATCTGCGTGACCGCTTGCCTGTGGGTCGCATTCATCTCGGTGCTGTTCATCCTCCCGATTTCACCGCTCGGGATCCCGTTCAAGCACGGATTCACCTGGGTGTCGGTGAACTACGCGCCGATCGCGGTGCTCGGGACGTTCCTGCTCGTCGGCGGCTGGTGGATCCTGTCGGCGCGCAAGTGGTTCACGGGACCGATCACGCAGGGGACGGCAGACGAGCTGGCGCAGATCGAGGCGCGGTACGGCGAGGCGGCGGCGCCCACCCCGAGCCCGGCGGCATAGGATCGCCCTGACCGGATCGATCGAGGGAGCCGGTACGCGCCGGCTCCCTCCCCCTGAGGAGGCGAGGTGCTGACGCTCGAGGAGCTGCGGGACGATGTCGCGAGCGGAGCGATCGACACGGTCGTCGCCGCGTTCACGGACATGCAGGGCCGCTTGCTGGGCAAGCGCGAGCAGGCGGACTACTTCCTCGCCGAGTCGGCGGAGCACGGGCTCGAGGGCTGCAACTACCTGCTCGCGCTCGACATGGAGATGGATCCGCAGCCCGGGTACGCGATGGCGAGCTGGGAGCGCGGCTACGGCGACTTCCACCTGCTGCCGGACCCGCAGACGCTGCGGCGGGTGCCGTGGCTCGAGGGCACCGCGCTGGTGCTCTGCGACGTCACCTGGGAGGACGGCTCGCCAGTCGCGGCCTCGCCGCGGCAGGTGCTCGCGGCGCAGGTGGCACGCGCCCGCACGCTGGGCTACGAGCCCATGTTCGGCACCGAGCTCGAGTTCTATCTGCTGAAGGAATCGTACGCGGAGGCGCAGGCGAAGCACTACCTCGACCTGACGCCGTCGGTGCCGTACATCCTCGACTACCACGTCCTCGCCACGACCTATGACGAGCCGTTCATCCGGCAGATCCGCAACGGCATGCAGGCGGCGGGGATCGCGGTCGAGAGCTCGAAGGGCGAGGCGTGGCCGGGCCAGCAGGAGATCAACTTCCGCTACGCGGACGCGCTCCGGATGGCCGACAATCACGTGATCTACAAGAACGGCGCCAAGGAGATCGCGCACCTGAACGGCTGCTCGATCACATTCATGGCGAAACCGGATCACACCTGGATCGGCAACTCCTGCCATGTCCACGGCTCGCTCTGGAAGGACGGCCTCAATGCGTTCTCGGACGAGACCGGTGTCTTCAAGAACTGGCTGGCGGGCTGGATCGCGTGCGCAAAGGAACTAGCCCTCTTCCTCGCGCCCACGATCAACTCGTACAAGCGCTACGCGGCCGGGTCGTGGGCGCCGACGACGCTCGCCTGGGGAAACGACAACCGCACCTGCGGCTTCCGGGTGATCGGCCAGGGCAAGGGCGCTCGCGTCGAGACGCGCATCCCGGGCGGCGACGTGAACCCGTACCTCGCCATCGCTGCGCTGATCGCGGCCGGGATCCACGGGATCGAACAGGGGCTCGAGCTGCCGCCGCCGCTGGAGGGCAACGCGTACGAGTCGGACGCGGAGCGGTTCCCCTCGTCGCTGCGTGAGGCTGTGGCCGCGCTCGAGGCGGGCACGGTCGCGCGCGCCGCGTTCGGGGACGAGGTCGTGGAGCACTACCTCAACTACGGGCGCGTGGAGCAGCTCGTCTTCGACCGGGCCGTCACGTGCTGGGAGCGGGAGAGGCTGTTCGAGCGTGGCTAAGCCGGTCGTCGGGATCACGACCTACGTCGTCCCCGCGAGCTGGGGGGCCTGGGAGCTCGAGGCTGCGCTGATCCCGCAGATGTACGTGCAGATGGTGGAAGGTGCCGGTGCGCGGGCGCTGCTCGTGCCGCCGAGCGAGGAGGCGATCGAGGAGACACTCGACGCGCTGGACGGGCTCGTCTTCTCCGGCGGCTCCGATCTCGATCCCGGGCTGTACGGCCAGCAGGCGCATCCCGAGACCGACGGGGTCGTGCCCGAGCGCGACCGGGGCGAGCTCGCCCTGCTTGAGGCGGCGCTCGCCCGGGACATGCCCGTGCTCGCGATCTGCCGAGGCTCGCAGGTGCTGAACATCGCGCGGGGCGGGGATCTCGTCCAGCATCTGCCCGATGTCGTCGGCGACGAGAAGCACAAGCACACGCCGGGGATCTTTGCCGACCACGACGTCACGGTCGAGCCTGGTACCCGGCTCGGCGGCGTGCTCGGCGGCCGCGCTCCGGTCAAGTCGCACCACCACCAGGGCTTCGGCCGGCTCGGCCGGGGCCTCCACGTCTCGGCCCGAGCCGAGGACGGAACCGCCGAGGCGGTCGAGGATCCGGAGCACCGCTTCGCCCTGGGTGTCCTCTGGCATCCTGAAGCGGGGGAGGACACGAAGCTCTTCGCGGCGCTCGTCGAGGAGGCCTCGCTGTACCGGGCCGACCGCCGCCCCTAGGCCCGGCCCGCGCCGGGCACCGAAGCGATCGTCGGCGGGCCAGGATCGTGTTAGATCATGCTCGATGAGCTTCACCGTGCTGAATCCCGCGACCGAGGAACAGATCGTCGAGCTCGAGCAGGCCGGCATCGAGGAAGCAGACGCCGCGGTCGCCCGTGCCCGGGCGGCCCAACCGCGCTGGCGGGGCGTCGCGCCCGCCGACCGCGCCCGGCTCCTGCGCCGGCTGGCCTCGCTCGTCGAGGATCACGCGGAGGAGCTCTCGCGCATCGAGTCCCGGAACGTCGGGAAGCCGATCTCCGGAGCCCGCGGCGAGGTCGCGATGGTCGCTGAGGTCTTCCACTTCTACGGCGGCGCCGTCGACAAGTATTACGGGGAGACGATCCCGGTTGCGGCGGGCATCGACATGACCTTCCGCGAGCCGCTCGGTGTCGTCGGCCTGATCGTCCCGTGGAACTTCCCGCTCAACATCGCGAGCTGGAAGCTCGGCCCGGCCCTTGCATGCGGCAACACCGTGGTTCTCAAGCCCGCCGAGCTTACCCCCCTGTCGGCGCTGCGCCTCGGCGAACTCGTGCTCGAAGCCGGGATCCCGGAGGGGGTCGTCAACGTCCTCGTCGGCCCCGGTCGCGTCGTCGGCCGGCGGCTCGTCGAGCACCCCGAGGTCGCGAAGATCGGCTTCACCGGCTCCACCGAGGTCGGGCGCAGCGTGATGGAAGGCGCGGCCGGGACGATCAAGCGCGTCACGCTCGAGCTCGGTGGCAAGTCCGCCAACGTCGTCTTCGCGGATGCAGACCTCGAGAAGGCCGCCGCTGCCGCGCCCTCTGCAGTCTTCGACAACGCCGGTCAGGATTGCTGCGCGCGCTCGCGCATCCTCGTCGAGCGCCGCGCCTACGACCGCTTCCTGGAGCTCCTGGTCGAGGCGACGGGAAACGTCAGGGTCGGAGACCCGCAGGACGACGCGACCGAGATGGGCCCGCTGATCTCCGCCTCCCACCGCGATACGGTCGCGAGCTTCGTCGAGGGCGAGCCGCTTTTTCGGGGCGAGATCCCCGGGGGTCCCGGCTACTGGTACCCGTGCACGCTCGTCGAGGCCTCGAACGACGACCGGATCGCCCGGGAGGAGGTCTTCGGTCCGGTCGCGGCCGTGATCCCCTTCACCGACGAGGAGGAGGCGGTGCGGATCGCCAACGACACGCCCTACGGCCTCTCCGGCTCGATCTGGACGCACGATGGCGGCCGGGCACTTCGCGTCGCCCGCGCGCTCGAGACCGGGGTGCTCTCGATCAACTCGAACAGCTCCGTGCGCCCCTCGACGCCCTTCGGCGGCTTCCGGCAGTCCGGCTTCGGGCGGGAGCTCGGCATGCACGCGCTCCAGGGCTACTCGGAGGTCAAGAACGTCTACTTCTCGACCGAGGCCTGATGGGGCGTCTGGCCGGCAAGGTCGTGGTCATCACCGGCGCGGGCGGCGGGATGGGCCGGGACGCGGCGTTCCTCTTCACCGAGGAGGGCGCGAGCGTCTGCGCCGCCGACGTCAGCCTCGAGGCTGCCGAGCAGACCGTCGCCCAGTGCACCGGGGAGGCCTTCGCCTTCGAGGTCGATGTCGCAAGCGAGGAGCAGGTCGCCGCGATGATGCAGGCGACCGCGGGGCGCTACGGCGGTATCGACGTCCTCTACAACAATGCGGGCATCTCGCCCGCCGACGACGCCTCGATCCTCGAGACCTCGGTCGAGGCCTGGCAACGCGTCCAGGACGTCAACACGAAGGGCGTCTTCCTCTGCTGCAAGCAGGGGATCCCGTACCTGCGCGAGCGGGGCGGGGGGTCGATCATCAATGTTGCCTCCTTCGTCGCGATCGTCGGCGCTGCGACGTCGCAGATCTCGTACTCGGCCTCGAAGGGGGCGGTGCTCTCGATGAGCCGTGAGCTCGCCGTGCAGTTCGCGCGCGAGGGCATCCGTGTCAACGCGCTCTGCCCGGGGCCCGTCGAGACCCCGCTGCTGCTGAACATCTTCGGGGACGACCCTGCGGCACTCGAGCGGCGGCGAATCCACTGGCCGACCGGCAGGCTCGCCAAGCCGCGCGAGGTCGTCAACGGCGCACTGTTCCTCGCGAGCGACGATTCGTCGTACGTGAACGGAGCGACCTTCCTCGTGGACGGTGGGCTCACGGCGGCCTATGTCACTCCCGAGTGAATTGAGCCCTCCACCTGTTAGAGGGCCCGATCAGTGCTAGGGTTGGCGGCGCAATCAAGATCAAGAGCGTGTACCGGTGGCCCAAGCCCCCTATACCGTTCGTGAAGTTGGTAGGGAGGTGAAATTCAATATGGCAACCGGAACCGTGAAGTGGTTCAACGACGCCAAGGGGTACGGCTTCATCGCCCCGGAGGACGGCGGCAAGGATCTCTTCGTCCATCACACCGCCATCGCCGGCGACGGCTTCAAGTCTCTCGCCGAAGGTGCGAAGGTCGAGTTCGAGGCCGCCGAGGGCGCCAAGGGCCCCGAGGCCAAGAACGTCGTCCAGGTCGGAGGCTAGTTCCCCGAGGAGGGGCGTCATCGCCGGTAAGGAAGAGAAAATCGAGGTAGAGGGCCAGGTCGTCGAGGCCTTCCGCAGCGGTATGTACCGGATCGCGCTCGACAACGGGCACGAGACGCTTGGCTACACGTCGGGGAAGATGCGGCGCTACCGCATTCGAATCCTCCCCGGCGATCGCATCAAGGTCGAGCTGTCGCCGTACGACCTGTCGCGCGGTCGCATCGTCTACCGCGAGCGCTAGCGCCCTTTTTTACGGCCACGGCCCGGTGTCGAACGACACCGGGCCGTGGGATTTCCGACTGGCGGCGGCACCCGCCCCGGCCGGATCCCGGGAGCCGGCGGTGCCGACGGTGCCGTCGATCAACCCTCGCCGCGGCGCTGCCGCGCGGCTAGTCGATCTTGGCCGCGACGTGCTTGATCTGCGTGTAGTCCTCGAGCGAGTACATGGACATGTCCTTGCCATACCCGGACTCCTTGTAGCCGCCGTGAGGCATCTCGCTCGTCAGCGGGAGCAGGTGGTCGTTGATCCACACCGTCCCGAACTGGAGCCTGCGCGCCGCGTTGAGCGCACGCCCGATGTCGCGCGTCCACACCGAGGCCGCGAGACCGTAGCGGACGTCGTTGGCCCAGCGGATCGCCTCGTCGTCGTCGGAGAAGCGCTGCACCGTCACCACTGGGCCGAAGACCTCCTTCTGGACGATCTCGTCGTCTTGGGCCACGTCGGTGACGATCGTCGGCTGGACGAAGAAGCCGCGCCCGCCGTTTGCGGTCCCGCCGCCGGTGAGGACGGTCGCGCCGTCGGCGCGGTCGAGGAAGCCCATGATCCGCTCCTGCTGGGCCCGCGAGATCACCGAGCCCATCTCGATCTCATCGCTCGTGCCGGGGTCGCCGACCTTCAGCGACTCGACCTGCGGCACGAGCGCCTCGAGCAGCGTGTCGTAGATCTTGGGCCCGGCGATGACGCGCGAGCCGGCGGTGCAGTCCTGACCGGAGTTCCAGTAGCCGGCGAGCCGGATTCCTTCCGCGACCGCTGCCGGGTCGGCGTCGTCGAAGACGACCATGGGCGCCTTGCCCCCGAGCTCGAGGTGGACGCGCTTGACCGAGTCGGCGGCGTTCCGCGCGATCGTCTTGCCGGTCTCGACGTCGCCGGTGATCGAGACGAGGCGGACGGCCGGATGCGTGACGATCCGCTCGCCGGCCGGAACGCCGTCTCCGGTGACGACGTTGAGGACACCGGCCGGGATCACCTCCTGGGCGAGCTGGACAAACCGGAGCAGGGACAGCGGCGTCTGCTCGGACGGCTTCAGGATCTGGACGTTTCCCGCCGCGAGGGCCGGGCCCATCTTCCAGACCGCCATCATCAGCGGGTAGTTCCACGGACAGATCCCGCCGACGATCCCGAGGGGTTCGCGGCGGATCATCGACGTGTAGCCCTTGATGTACTCGCCGGCCGACTTCCCCTCGAGGTTGCGCGCCGCGCCGGCGAAGTAGCGGAGATTATCGGCGGCGAACGGCATCTCGTCGCGGGAGGCCATCAGGGGCTTACCGACGTTCTGGGTCTCGAGCTGCGCCAGCTCCTCCGCATGCTCCTCGAGCACGTCCGCGAGCCTGTGGAGAAGCTCGCCGCGCTCCTTCGGCGTGGCGTCGAGCCACTCCGGCAGCGCCTTCGCCGCCGCCTCGACCGCGCGGTCCACGTCCGCCGCCGCGGCGTTCGGCACCTCGGCCACCGTCTCGCCCGTGGCCGGGTTGATCACGTTCATCGTCCCGCCCTCGGCGTCGACCCACTCGCCGCCGACGAAGTTCTTGAGCTGCTGCACCGTCGCACTCATCGGAGCCCTCCTTCGACCGTTGAAACCTCGCCGCCTTGTACGGCGGAAGCCATAGCAGCGCCGCGCCGCATCACGCCGGTGTCCCGCATCAGCCGCTGGGCGAGCGCGACCGGGATGATCGTGAAGCAGATGATCGCGAAAGCGACCGCGTTCACGACGGGCAGCTGTTGCCCGAGCCGGATGTAGCCGAGGATCAGCAGCGGCAGCGTGTTGTTCGCGCCCGCCGTGAAGGTCGTCACGATCACCTCGTCGAACGAGAGCGCGAACGCCAGCAGCCCGCCGGCGACGAGCGCGGTCGACAGCACGGGCCACGTGACAAAGCGGAAGGTCTGCCACCCGTCGGCGCCGAGGTCCATCGACGCCTCGAGCAGCGAGCCGGAGGTCCGCCGCAGCCGGGCAAGCACGTTGTTGTAGACGATCACGACACAGAAGGTCGAGTGACCGATCACGATCGTCCAGAGCCCGAAGCTCGGATGCTTCGCGGTGACGAACGATGCGTTCAACGCCATCCCGGTGATGATGCCCGGCAGGGCGAGCGGCAGGACGAGCAGGAACGAGACCGACTCCCGCCCGAAGAAGCGGAAGCGAGCGATCGCGAAGGCCGCCGCCGAGCCGAGCACGAGGGCGATCGCAGTCGCGGCGAGGCCCGCGCGAACCGAGAGCCAGATCGCATCGCGCACCTCGGTGCTCGACCACGCGACCCGGAACCAGTGCGTCGTGAACCCCGGGATCGGCCAGCTCTGCACGTTCGACTTGTTGAACGCGTAGACCATGATCAGCGCGAGCGGGATCCAGAGGAAGCAGATCACGAGCCCGACCCAGAGGCCGAGCACCCATTTCGTGCGGCGGCCCTCGATCACATCGCCTCGAAGGCGCCGAGGCGGCGGGCGATCAAAAGGTAAATGGCCATTACCCCGAGCGGCACGGCCGCGAAGGCCGCCGCGAAGGGAATGTTGTTCGAGACGCCCACGCTCTCGTAGACGACGTTGCCGATGAACTGGGAGCCGGAGCCGCCGGCGAGCAGCGGCGTCACGTAGTCGCCGAGCGTCAACGAGAAGGTGAAGATCGACCCGGCGAGCACACCCGGCAGGGCCAGCGGCAGCACCACGCGCCGGAACGTCTCGAAGCCCTTGGCGCCGAGGTCGCGCGAGGCCTCGATGAAGGAGTCTGGCACGCGCTCGAGCGCGCCGTAGACCGGCAGGATCATGAACGGCAGCCAGACGTACGAGAAGACGATCCAGACCGCCCAGTTCGAGTACGCGATGCCCGCGTTCGGCAGTCCCACCTTGTTCAGCGTCCAGTTGAGAACGCCGTCCTGGTTCAGGATCAGCCGCCAGATGTACACGCGCACGAGGTAGCTCGACCAGAGCGGCAGCAGGACGAGCACGAAGAGCACGGCGCGCGAGCGTGTCCCGGCGATCCGGGCCATGAAGTATGCGAACGGGAACGCGAGCACCGCGTCCGTGAGGGTCACCGCGGCCGCGATCCCGATCGTACGAAGCGCGATGTGGCGGTAGGCGGGCTCGTTCCAGAGTGTGTGGAAGTTGTCGATGTTCCAGACGTGGACGATGTCGGTCGTGAACGGGTCGACCGACCAGAACGCGGAGATGAAGAGGATGACGAGCGACGCCAGGTAGACGACCCCGAACGCGAGCAGCGGCGGCGCCAGCAGAAGCAGGGCCTTCGCCCAGCCGTGCCGCCAGAAGAATGAGGAGACGCGGAGGCGGGCGCCCCTGAGCGGAGCGCCCGCACCCGCGGGATCTGCAGCCCGAGCGGCCAATCAGCCCTTGAGCTGCGTCCAGGCCTGCTGCCACTTCGTGTAGTCCATGCAGTCTTTCTTGCCGTTGCCGCAATCGGCGATCGGCGTCTTCCAGAACCTGATCGACTTGAAGTACGCCGCCGGCGCATTGGCGTGGTACTGCGCACACGAGCCCTTCGAGAGCTTGTCCATGATCGCGCACGCCTTCAGGTTCGCCGGCGTCTCGCCGAAGTAGATCGCCTGCTCCGCCTGCACCTTCGGAGTCGAAACCCACTTGAGCCACTGGTAGGCGCAGTTCGGATGCTTCGCCTTCGCCGACAGCATCCAGGTATCGGCCCAGCCCGTCGCCCCCTCCCTGGGAATCAGGTCCGCAACCGGCACCTTGGCGGCCTTCAGCGTGTTCGTCTGGTACGGCCACGATGCGCCGATCACGGCATCACCGTTCTTGAACAGGTCGATCTCGTCGGAGGCGAGTGCCCAGTACTTCTTGATCAGCGGCTTCTGTTTCTTCAGCAGCGCGATCGCCGCGTTGAACTGCTTCTCGTTCAGCTCGTAGGGGTCCTTGATCCCGAGGCCGGGCTGCGCCTTCGAGAGGTAGAGCGCAGCGTCGGCGATCTGGATCGGATTGTCCGGAACCGTGACTTTGCCCTTGTACTTCATGTTGTAGATCCACGACCAGCTAGTGGGCGTCCCCTTGACCTTCTTCGTGTTGTAGAGGAGCGTGTTCGGCCCCCACTGCAGCGAGATTCCGTAGTGCTTGCCGCCGACGGTGTTGTGCGGCGGCGACTTCAATGCCGGGATGAAGTTCTTGTAGTCGGGGATCAGGGCCGGGTTGACCGGCTGGACGTCCTTGCCGTAGATCAGGCGCAGGCTCGCGTCGCCTGAGGCCGAGACCATGTCGTACTGGCTGCCACCGCCGGAGCGCATCAGCGTGACCATCTCGTCGGAGGAGCCGGCGTACTTCGCCTTGACACGGCAGCCGGTCGCCTTCTGGAATGGCTTGACCCACTGCGGCTGCGTGTAGCCCTCCCAGGCGACCAGGGTCAGCGCCCCCTCGCCCTTGCCGATCTTCGTCGGCAGGCCGGCCGTGCTCCGGCTGACGCCGGCCGCGGGTACGCACAGCGCGGCCGTCACCACGGCCGCCAGCACGTGTGCCCTTCGAATCCCTCTCACGACTCGTCTCCCTCCTTCGGGGTCTGGATCTCGAACGTGTGCTCCGGCCGCCATTCGAGCCGGACGCGCCTGCCTCGCGCCTCGAGTGCCTCCTGCGACGAGGTCTCGAGGTTCTGGCGGACGACGACGAGTTCGCCGCCCGAGTCGAGCTCGACGATGTAGCGGGTCACCATGCCGACATAGACGACGTCGCGGATCAGGCCGGCCTCGCCGCCGCCGCCGGAGTCGTCGTCGTCCATACGGATCTTCTCCGGACGTACCGTGAACCGGTGACCGTCGCGCTCGAGGACGTTCGAGACGCCGACGAACCCTGCGACGAACTCCGTCCGGGGGTGCTCGTAGACCTCGGCCGGGGTGCCGAGCTGCTCGATCCGGCCTTCGTTGAAGACTGCGAGGCGGTCGCTCATCGTCAACGCCTCCTCCTGGTCGTGCGTGACATAGACGAAGGTGATCCCGAGCTCCTGCTGGATGCGCTTCAGCTCGATCTGCATCTCCTGGCGCAGCTTCAGGTCGAGCGCGCCAAGCGGCTCGTCGAGAAGCAGCACCGCCGGGTTGTTGACGATTGCCCGGGCGAGCGCGACGCGTTGGCGCTGGCCGCCCGAGAGCTGAAGTGGCTTGCGGCCGCCGAGCCCGGGCAGACGCACGAGGGCGAGCGCCTCGTCGGTCTTGGCGCGGCGCTCCCGGCGTCCGACGCCCTTGACGCGAAGGCCGTACGCGACGTTCTCGGCCACGGTCATGTGCGGGAAGAGCGCGTAGTCCTGGAAGACCGTGTTGACGTCGCGCTGATAGGGCGGGACGCGGGTGACATCGGCGCCGCCCAGCTCGACCCGGCCTGCGTCCGGCTGCTCGAAGCCGGCGATCAGCCGCAGCGTCGTCGTCTTGCCTGAACCCGAGGGTCCGAGCATCGTGAAGAACTCGCCGCCCCCGATCTCGAGGTCGACGCCCGCGACCGCCTGGACGTCGCCGTAGCTGCGGCGAACGTCGACGAGCCGCACCGCTGCGGTGCGCGCCCCGATCACGGCGCGCTCGCGCTCAGACTGCAGCGGCGCCCGCGTTGCCAATCGACTCCTCCAGCAGGTCGAGTCCCCGGGTCAGCTCGTCGTCGGTGGCGGAGAGCGGCGGCAGGAGTCGGATCACGTTGCCGTAGAGCCCGCATGAGAGCAGGATCAGTCCGCGCTCGAGCGCAGCGGCGGTGACGGCCTGGGCGAGTGCGGGCGTCGGCTCGGCCAGCTCGAAGGCGAGCATCGCGCCCAGCCCGCGCACCTCGCCGATCGCCGGGGTGCGGGCCGCGAGCGCGTCGAGCCGCCCGCGCAGCAGACCCTCGATCTGCCCGGCGCGCGCCTTGAAGTCCGCGGAGGAGATCTCGTCGAGGACGACGCACGCGGCGGCGCACGCGAGCGGATTCCCGCCGAAGGTGCCTCCGAGCCCACCGGGCGGGACGGCGTCGACGACCGCGGTCTTGCCCGTTACCCCGGCGAGCGGCAGGCCGCCGCCGATCGACTTGCCGGAAACGAGCAGGTCGGGCTCGACTCCATAGTGCTCGATCGCCCAGACGTGCGAGCCTGTCCGGCCGCAGCCCGACTGCACCTCGTCGTCGACGTAGAGGATCCCGTGCTGCTCGCAGAGCTCCTTGAGCCGCGGCACGAAGTCGTCGGGCATCGCGATGAATCCGCCCTCCCCCTGAACCGGCTCGAGCACGACGCAGGCGACCGCCTGCGGGTCGACGTCCTGCTTGAGCAGGAGCTCGAGTCCGCGTATTGCGTCGTCGGACGAGATCCCGCGGTACGGATACGGTGCGGGCGCGCGGTAGATCTCGGGCGCAAGCGGGCCGAAGCCCTGCTTGTACGGGACGACCTTCGAGGTCATCGCCATCGTCAGGTTCGTGCGTCCGTGAAAGGCGTGATCGAAGACGACGACCGCCGGGCGGCCGGTGGCGGAGCGGGCGATCTTGACGGCGTTCTCGATCCCCTCGGCGCCCGAGTTGACGAGCAGGCTCCGCGTCTCGCCGGGCCCCGGCCAGAGCTCGGCGAGGCGTCGGCAGACCTCCACGTATGGCTCGTACGTCCCGACCATGAAGCACTGGTGCAGGTAGAGGTCGGCCTGCTCGTGGATCGCCCTCACGACCCGGTCGTGGCGGTGGCCGAGGTTCTGACAGGCGATCCCGCCGGCGAAGTCCAGGTACTCACGACCGTCGACATCCCAGATCGCGGCGCCCTCGGCGCGCGCCACGACGAGACTCGGGGTCGAGACGCCGCGAGCGACGTACCGACCCCGGGCTTGGGTGACGCGGTCGCTCGCCGCCGAGACCTCCAGAGCCATGCGCCAGCGATTATCTATCGCGGGTATGCGCAGTTTCAAGCGGGATCCGTTGCGCATTGCGACGAATTACGGCGGATCGGCTGGCGGATTGCGCAGCATGTGTTTGCTCCACCTCGGCACGGGGGCGCTCGCTCTCCGCCTGCGATCGAGGTTTCGCAGGCTGAGCTCGACCGTCCGGATCGGGAAAAGCGGACCGTCGAGGTGACGCCCCGCGCCCGCGGCGGCAACCGCCCGCGCCTGGCGGGAAGCGCGCAGGGCGCTTCGTCAGGCCGGCCGGCGCACGACCGCATGGAGGAGCGCGCACGCGCCACGATCGTTTCAGAGCCCGTCGGACGTCCTGCTCGATCCTCGTCGCCTCGATTAGGGTCGCGCACGTGAGGGCGCTCTCGAGCCAGTTCAGGGCGTACGGCTGGGCCGCCTCGACCGCGGAGCTCGCCGAGCGTGCGGGCATCCCCCCGGAGCAGGTGCTTCGCTTCGACGGGAACACGCCGCCCGAGCCCAGGCCGTCCTCGAGCGCCGCCGCGCTCCGGGACGAGCTGGGGCGGATCAACGCCTACCGCCACGGCGGCTTCCCGGAGCTGCTCGAGGCCATCGCCGACTACGCCGGGGTGGGGGTGGAGAACCTCGTCCTCGGCGCGGGCGCCGACGACCTGATCATGCTCGCCGCCCGCTCGTACGCCGGCCCCGGTGACGTCGTCGCGATCGCCGACGAGCCGTCGTACCCGCTCTACAGGGTCGCGGCGTGGGTCGCCGGCGCCGAGGTCGGCTCGGAGGAGCCCGTGCTGACCTTCTGCTGTCGACCGCACAACCCGAGCGGCAGTCTCGTCGCGATCCCCGCGGCACGGCCGCTCGTCGTTGATGAAGCCTACTTCGAGTACTCGGGCGGCGAGACGGCGATCGGGCTGATCGAGGACGGTGATGTGACCGTGATCCGCACCTTCTCGAAGGCCTTCGCGCTTGCGAGTGCACGGATCGGGTACGCGGTCGCCCGCGCCGACCTCGCGGCCGCCCTGAACGAGCGCCAGTCGCCGGCGCCGGTCTCGACGCTCTCGGCCGCGCTCGCGCTCGCCGGGCTCGCCGACCAGCCGGACGTGTCGGAGACGATCGAGGAGCGCGAGCGTCTCGGCCGCGAGCTGCGGCGGCTCGGGCTGGAGCCCCTGCGCTCGTGGACGAACTTCGTCTCGGTTCCGCTCCGAGCGAGCGACGCGATCGTCGACGCACTGCTCGGGCAGGGGCTCGCTGTGCGCCCCTCTGCAGGTGCAATCCGGATCACCGTCCGCAACCGGGCAGACGACGACGTGCTCCTCGCCGCGCTCGCGGAGCTCGTCTAGCGGGCGCCAAGCGACGCAACGACCGAGCGCGGCAGTGCCAGCGTCGCAGAACAGGATGCGGCTCGGCCTGGTCTTCCGACGGTCCGCCGCAAGGAGGCGTCGGGCCGCTATCGGCTCTCCCGGCCTGCCGCTTGATCCCTCGATTGAGGGATCCCGCAGCCGCGCCGGGAGAGCGATGAAGCGCCGCGTCCTCGAGGCGGCGTGCGCCGAGCGGCCCGAGGGCCGCTTGCAAGTCCGCGTCACGTATCGGTGAGGCGCGCACGCCACGCCTGGGCCGAGGCGCGGCCCTCCGGCGTTGCGAGAAAGTGCTCGAGCGGAACGTGCAGAAAAGCGCCGCGCGCCTCGGCCAGCGTCTCTGCGCCGTCGGTGATCGCCGCGCTGACGCGGACGCGACGGCCGTGGCTCGACTCGAGCTCCGCGCGGATCCGCAGCTCGGTGTGGATCGGCACCGGGCGGCGGTAGCGAACGAACATCCGCGCGGTCACCGCCGGAAAACGGTACCAGGACGCCAGCAGCCCGCAAGCCTCGTCGAGAGCGGCGGAGACGAGCCCGCCGTGGGCGATCCCCGGGCCACCCTGGTGCCGCTCGTCGAAGTGGAAGTAGCCCTCGTACTCGTCGATCCCCTCGTGCTCGGGCAGCGACAGCCGGATCCCGTTCGGGTTGTCGCCGCAGCCCCAGCATGCCGGGTCGTGATGTGGCGGGATGCGGCTCACTCGTCCCGGATGCTTTCGAAGGTGCCGAGGCGCAGCTCCTGGGCGTAGTAGAAGACCGTCTCGTCGGTACGCTGCAGGTACTCCGTGCGATGCTCGGCGACGAAGGCGTTGTAGGCCTCCGCCGATTCCCAGCGGTCGACCACGAGGTAGCGGCCAGGGAGCTCGAGGTCTCGCAAGAGGTCGGTGCCGATGTAGCCGGCGCCGCGCCGGAAGAACGCCGCCCACTCGGCCTGGGACCCGTAGAACTGCTCGAATTCGGGGGGGTTGCGGGCCTCATACGAGAAGACAAGGGCGATCACCGGAGAGACCCTGACAGGAATCGGACGTCGGGCCGTCAGTTCGCCCGCGGGCACGGTCGCGGGTGGCCCCCCGATCCGGTCCGGCGGCTAACCTCCTGCGGATGAGCACCGAGCAGGCAGTCCGCGAGGAGCCCGGCGCGGCCGAATATGCGCGTGTCGTTCGCTTCTACGAGCTCGCAAAGCACCACGAATGGCAAACAGTCGATCTGCCGTGGGGCGAGCTGCCGCCGATCCCGGAGGGGCGGGGCACGCCGCAGAAACAGGCGCGGCGGGCGGACATCTGGCGATCGGTGCTCACGCAGCAGCTCCAGGCCGACCAGCTGGCAGTCGACATGTCGACGCAGCTCCTGCGGATGGCCCCGGAACCGGAGGCGAGGCTCTACTACACGACGATGGTGCAGGACGAGGCGCGCCATACCGAGGCGTGGCTCCGTCTGATCGGCGACGTGGGCGGGACGGCCGAGCGCGACCCCCACCTCGACCGGCTTGCGCACATGACGATCGAGGCCGACACGCTCGAGGAGAAGGTCTTCCTGATGCAGGTCTTCTACGAGCGGCTGATCATCCCGCGCTTTCGCGTCATCGCGCGGTCGGCGCGGGGGACGGTGCTCGAAGACCTCTGCGACCGGCTCGCGATCGACGACGGCATCCACCATTCCGCCGGCGTGGCCTACGAACGCATCCTGTTGGCACATGCCTCGAAGAAGACGAAGCAGAGGCTGATCGACGCCGCCAACCGGATGCTGCCGATCTTCGCGCAACACGCCCTCTGGCGTCCGCGCGAGCGCGCCTGGATCGCCGGCCTCATGCGCGATCGAGACGTCGAGCGGCTGCACGAGGACATCCGGCACGGTGTCCGCCTCGCCGCGTCGCTCGGCCTCGATGTCGGCGAGGTCGTGCTGCCTATCTGAGCCCGCCGCGCTGCGTGTGGGCCAGGAAGAAGTTCTGGGACCCGGCGGTCGCCATCGCCGCCGAGGCCGAGATCTCGAGTGCGAGCGCCGCGGCGGCGACGATCTGGGCGAAGCGGTAGACCCGTCCGGGGCCGGCGCAGCCCATCAGCGCCAGCCACTCCCGGGCGTAGGGGAGCGTCGTGCCGCCGCCGACCGTGCCGACCTCGAGCCCGGGGAACCGGATCGAGACGTGCAGCCCGCCCTCGACGAGGCGTCCGGCACCGTGAGCCATCGAGCTCGTCCCGACCATGCCCAGGTCCTGGCCGGTCGCCGCGAAGATCGCAGCGACGGCGGAGGCCGGTGTAAAGGCGACCGACTGCATCCCGGCAGCGACTGCGCCGTGCGTGCCGGCCCAGGCGAGTTCGGCGAGGGCCTCGGGCGTCGTGCGCAGCACCCGGCGGATCGCCTCCGCCGTGAGCGTCGCCTCGGCGATCACGGTCTTGCCGTGGCCCGACTGGAAATACTCGAACGACGGCTTCTTGTCACCGCCCATGTTCGCCTCGAGGATCGCCCGCTCCGGCCTCACGGGCGCGCGCTCCATCACGTAGCCCATGTTGAGCGCATAGGCGTTCCGGGTCATCATGTTCGCCCCCACCGCGTCCCCGGTCGTCCACCGCCAGAGGACGTGGCACATCGGCCCGACGACGTGCGTCTTCGCCTCGCGGAGCCGCGCGAAACGGGAGAACTCGGGGACGGGTGCGCCTGCCAGCCACCTTTGCATCGCGGGGACTTCTCGCTCCACCCAGCTTGCAAGCAGGAGCGCGTCCTCTACACCACTGCAAATGAAGCATGATGCGCGGGTGATGCGGTCGGTGAGCACGTACGTTCGGAATCCGCCGGCGGCCGCCGCAGCCGCCGCCCCGCGCTGCATCGAGGCCGTCAGGCTCCCTTCTGTGTGGGCCAGCGGCACCGTGACGTGCTCCCCGGCGCGTCCCGTCTCGACGACCGACCCATCCTCGCCGAGCTCGTAGTCGCCCAGCGAGAGCTGCAGCTGCGCGACCGAGACGGGAATGACGGCGGTCCCGGTGACCGACTCGACCGCCTGCGTCCACCGCCCGAGGTCGATCCCGGCCACCTCGCCGTTGAGGCCCAGAGCCTGCTGGCGCGCACGGATCGAGCTGGCGTCGTTCCTCCGGGGAAGCCGCGGTACCACTGCGATCATTCTCGCCGAACCCGTTACGCTCCGTGGCGATGCCGGCGACGATCATGGACGGCAAGGCTCTCGCCGCCAAGGTTCAGGCCGAGGTGGCCGCCGCCGTCTCCGAGCTCGGGGAGATCGGGCTTGCCACCGTGCTCGTCGGCGACGACCCGGCGTCCCACGTCTACATCAGGCGCAAGCACGCGGCCGCGCGGGAAGTGGGCATCCGCTCCGACGACCGGCGTCTGCCGGCGGACACCTCGCAGGAGGAGCTGCTCGAGGTCATCGCCGAGCTGAACGCCGACGACTCGATCCAGGGCGTCCTGGTTCAATCGCCCCTGCCCCCCGGCCTCGACGAGGCCCGCACGATGGAGGCGCTCGACCCCGCGAAGGACGTCGACGGCTTCCATCCGGCCAACGCCGGCCAGCTCTACCTCGGGCGGCCGCGCCTCGTGCCTGCGACTCCGCTCGGCGTCATGCGCCTGCTCGACGAGCACGGAGTCCAGATCGCAGGTGCCCGCGCGGTCGTGATCGGCCGCTCAAACATCGTCGGGAAGCCGATGGCGCATCTCCTGCTGCAGGCGAACGCGACGGTATCCATCTGCCATTCCCGGACGGCCGACATCCCCGGGCTGACCCGGATGGCGGACATCCTCGTCGCGGCCGTCGGTGTCCCGCACCTCGTGACGCCGGACGCGATCAAGGAAGGCGCGGCCGTCGTGGACGTCGGCATGAACCGGACGGACGGGGGGCTCGTCGGCGACGTCGACCCCGCGGCGGCCGGGCGTGCGGCCTTCATCACCCCGGTGCCGGGAGGCGTGGGTCCGATGACGATCGCGATGCTCCTTGCGAACACGGTGAAGGCCGCGCAGGCCCAGCGCGAAACTCTTGCGAATCACGCACGGTGAGTTACACTTCGGGCGCTTCAAATGGGTCGGCGGCTCGGTGCCCGGGCCGTCGTTTGTTTTTGGGATGTCGAAGGAGGAACGTTGGCTCAGGGCACCGTCAAGTGGTTCTCGAACGAGAAGGGCTACGGCTTCATCGAGCGTGAGGGCGGCGACGACGTGTTCGTCCATTTCTCGGCGATCACGATGGACGGCTACAAGACCCTCACGGAGGGACAGCGCGTGGAGTTCGAAGTCGTCCAGGGCCCCAAGGGCGCCCAGGCGGCGAACGTCCAGGCCGCGTAGCACTTCCCGGAGCGGGTTTGGCGAAGGGCCTCCGTCGGGGGCCCTTCCTGTTTCCGGCGGTTGCGAGGAGGGTTCATGGCTGAGATCGACGAGGAAACGGTGCTGCACGTCGCGCGGCTCGCACGGCTCGCGCTGACCGGCGAGGAGGTCGCCCGCTTCGGTGGCCAGCTGAACGACATCCTGGCCGCCGTCGCCAAGGTCTCGGAGCTCGAGCTGGGCGACGTGCCGCCGACCGCACACCCGCTCGACCTCGTCAACGCCTGGGAAGTGGACGAGCCGCGTCCGTCGTTGACGGTCGAGCAGGCGCTTGCGAACGCGCCCGAGCGCGAGGGTGACTTCTTCAAGGTGCCGCCGGCCGGATGACGATCGACACGCTCCGACTGAGCGCCGAGGAAGCCAAGGGGCTGCTCGGCCGGCGCGAGATCTCCGGTGGCGAGCTCTTCGCCGCCTACCGTGCGGCGATCGAGGCCGGCGACGGCGAGCTGCACTGTTATCTCCACGTCTGCGAGGACAGCGGCGGCGAGGGGATCCCGATTGCGCTCAAGGACGTCATCTCGACCCGCGGCATCCCGACGACCGCCGGCTCCCGCATCCTCCGGGGCCACCGGCCGGTGTGCGACGCGACCGTCGTCGAGCGCTGCCGGTCACACGGCTTGAAGGTGCTCGGCAAGACCAACACCGACGAGTTCGCGATGGGGTCGTCCACCGAGAACTCGGCGTTCGGGCCGACGCACAATCCATGGGATCTGACGCGTGTGCCGGGCGGCTCAGGCGGCGGCTCGGCGGCGGCGGTGACGGCGGGGCTCGCCCCGTGGGCGCTCGGCTCCGACACGGGCGGCTCGATCAAGCAGCCCTCCGCCCTCTGCGGCAACGTCGGCCTGCGCCCGACCTACGGCACCGTCTCGCGCTCGGGGATCATCGCCTTTGCCTCCAGTCTCGACCAGGTCGGGCCGGTGGCGAAGTCGGTTCGCGACTGCGCGTTCCTCTACTCCGTCATCGCGGGCAAGGATCCGGCCGACTCGACGACCGTCGACTCGCCGCCGGTCGAGCTGCCCGAGGGCGAGGACCTGACCGGCCTCCGCATCGGCGTGCCCGCGGAGATGAACGACGCCGAGGGGATCGAGGGAGGCGTTTCGGCCCGTGTGCACGATGCGATCCGCCTCGCGGAGCAGCTTGGGGCAGAGATCGGCGAGTGCTCGCTGCCGCGCTCGGTCGAGTACGGTCTACCCTGCTATTACCTCGTCGCTCCCGCCGAGGCGTCGTCGAATCTGGCCCGCTACGACGGTGTCCGCTACGGCCACCGCGCCGAGGCCGGCGACCGAGTCGAGATGTACGAGCGGACGCGGGACGAGGGCTTCGGCGACGAGCCGAAGCGGCGGATCATGCTCGGGACGTATGCGCTCTCGGCCGGCTACTACGAGGCCTATTACGGTCAGGCCCAGAAGGTGCGGACGCTGATCCGGCGGGAGCACGACGAGGTGTTCGAGCGGTTCGACCTGATCGTCTCGCCGACCTCGCCCACGGTCGCCTTCCCGCTGGGCGCGCGCGTGCAGGACCCGCTCGCGATGTACCTGGCCGACCTGCTGACGATCCCCTCCTGCATGGCCGGCCTGCCCGGGCTGAACATCCCCTGCGGCCTCTCCGAGGGACTGCCGGTCGGCCTGCAGCTCGTCGGGCCCCAGTTCGCCGAGAACACCCTGTTTCGCGCCGGGCACGCGCTCGAGCAGGCGATCGGCTTCGACACCGTCCCGGAGCGGCTGCGGAGGTGAGGAGAATCGTCGACCCGGCCGCCGAGTTCGTGCCCGCCGTCGAGCGCGTCTTCGGCGTCCGGCCGCGGGTGCTTGACGGCTCGCGCGCCGTCCTCGTCGACGGCGTCAAGCTGTCGCTCGAGGCGGGCGAGCGAGAGCTGTGGCTCGTGCGCGTGCTTCCGCCTGCGCTCGAGGACTGGTTCGCGATGGTCGAGGTGCAGGACGACATCGAGGCTGCCGTGCGCAGTGCGAGGGAGCTCCTCCGTGCCTGAGTGGGAGCCCGTGATCGGCCTCGAGGTGCACGTGCACCTGAAGACGCGGACGAAGATGTTCTGCCGCTGCGAGCTCGCGTACAGCGCAGGCGAGAACACACGCACCTGCCCGATCTGCCTCGCACACCCGGGCGCGCTGCCCGTGCCGAACGCGCGGGCAATCGAATGGACGATCAAGCTCGGGCTGGCACTCGGGTGCACGATCCCGGCGCGGGCCGTCTTCGCGCGCAAGAACTACTTCTACCCCGATCTGCCGAAGGGATACCAGATCAGCCAGTACGACCAGCCGCTCTGCGTCGACGGCCGGGTCGTCGTGCCGACTGCGGCGGGCGATGAGGTGGTCGGAATCGAGCGCGCACACCTCGAGGAGGACGCGGCCAAGACCGTGCACGCCGGCGGGGTGACCGGCCGGTCGGTTGGAGCCGACTACTCGCTCGTCGACTTCAACCGGGGCGGTACACCGCTCGTCGAGATCGTCACCCGGCCGGACCTCCGCTCGGCGGACGAGGCGCTGCGCTTCCTGCGTCTCTTGCGGCAAACGATCGTCGAGCTCGGGATCTCGGACGCCGAGATGGAGAAGGGCACCCTGCGCGCCGACGTGAACGTCTCCGTCCGCGAGTGCGGGGAGGAGGGCTACCGGCCGCGCTGGGAGCTGAAGAATCTCAACTCCTTCAGCTTCATCAGCCGGGGGATCGAGGCGGCGGTGCGCGATCAGATCGCCGGCTACGAGACCGGCCGGACGCTGGAACAGAGCACCTACGACTACGAGCCGGAGACCGACCGGCTGAC
>JBHEMK010000012.1:0-22205 GCA_046262635.1 Gaiellaceae bacterium | reverse complement strand
GGCCACGTCCAGCTCCGGCATCTGCGTGCCCGCCCCCTCCTCGCCGAGCGGCTCGAGATGCGTCTGCACCGAGCCGACCTCCGGTACGGCCTCGACGATCGCCTGCTCGACCTGCTCCGCGATCTCGTGCGCCCGCTCGAGCGATAGCGCACCGGGCAGCTTGAGATGGAGCGAAAGCTCGGTGCCCGAGTCGACGTCGATCACGCTGACGTTGTGGACCTCGCGCACCTCCGGGACGCCCAGCGCGGCGGCGTGCGCGCGCTCCCGGACGGCAGCGTCGGCGTCGAGCGGCTCGACGTGGACGACGACGTCGCTCTCGGGCAGCGCCCGTTGTACGGCCGCCTCGACCGCGCTCGCCGCCGCGTGCCCCTGGGTCACCGCGGCGCCCGGTGAGACACCGATGACGACGTCGGCAAAGTGCCGGCCCGCCGCCGACCGCATGCGTAGTCTCTGGAGGTCGACAGCCGGGTCGACGCCCGCGATCGCGTGCCTCGCCGCCGCCTCGGCCGCGGCGGGGACGCGGTCCATCAGCACGTCGATATTCCGCCGCATGAGCCGCGCGGCCGCCAGAAGCACGAGCACGGCGACGAAGACAGCGGCAACCGCGTCAGCCTTGGGATAGCCGGCACGAACGACCACGAGCCCTGCGAGCACCGAGATCGAGCCGACCAGGTCGCTGCCGAAGTGGAGCGTGTTCGACGCCAGCGCCGCGCTCTCGTAGCGGCGGGCCGCCCGCGCCGAGACGAGCGTCCGGCTGACGTCGACGACGATCACGACGCCCATCACCACGAGCGCGTACCAGGCGGCATCGACGGGCGACGGCGCATGACCCGTCAGCCGCAGCAGGGCGCGCCAGGCGATCGCGAGGCTGACGAGGACGAGGATCGCCGCCTCCCCGAGCGCGGCGAGATGCTCAGCCTTCCCGTGGCCGTACTGGTGCAGGCGGTCGGCAGGTCGGCCGGAGACGCCGACGGCGAAGAAGGTCAGCAGGGCCGCGACGAGGTCCGTGCCGGAGTGCGCCGCCTCCGAGAGCAGACCGAGACTGCCCGTCGCGACGCCGGTTCCGAGCTTGAGCCCGATCAGCGCGATCGCCGCGCCGACCGAGACGAGGGCTGTTCTCCGCTGAGGACTCACCGAGACAGGCTAGAACGACTGGCACCCGACTGGCCGGCCGCCCGTCGCCGAACTCCACCGGTCGGCCGCTCCCCCGTCGTTGCGACCCGGCCGTGCTGATCGTCCTCCCGCCGGTCGATTCCCGGGAGGCGCCAGACGGGCGGCGAGCTAGCAGGCGCCGATCGCCCGGAGCGGCCAGAGCACGGCGTCCTGGCGTCGGCAGAAGTGGCACAGCGGTTCGTCCCCGGGCAGCTCGATCGGCGGCATGGTGTTCAGGTCGAGCTCGGCCTCGGCCGGCTGCAGCGGCCACGGCTCGTGATGGATCTCGGCACGGGCGAGCTGCCCGCTCCCGTCGAGCGCATAGAGGCAGTAGCGCTCGGCCAGGAACGACTCGAGCGAGCCGGGCGGCGGCTCCGACGCCGGGCCGGTCGGCCCGTAGCGGCCGCTGAACGCACGGCCCGGCTCAGCGATGCGCGCGCATTCGTACTCGACCCCTGTCCCGCGTTGCGTCGCGCTCATGCGGGCGCGGAAGTACGGCAGCGAGTACGTCCGCCGGGCAGCCTCGACGGCGAGGCCGCTCGAGGCGTCGAGGCTGAAGAACCAGACCCCCGGCTTGTCCCCGGCGGTCACGTAGGTGCGCACGTTCAGCTCGAGGAAGCTCGAGACGAAGGGCAGCGGCAGCGTCCCGCGCAGGCGCAGGTTCGTGAGGCGGAATGCCGCAACCCCAAGCCAGGCGCTGCCGCCGAAGGTGTCGACGTCCAGGCCGTCGGGGATCCGCGGCTCGATCCTCCCAGCCGGGATCGGCCAGTGTGCAAAGAGCAGGTCCTCCCAGCTCTGGCCCAACGACCACGGCTGGGCCGGCACCGGCCAGGGCCGATGGTCGAGCCGCTCGAGCGACGCGGCCTGTCGGAGCGGGGCATCGAGAAAGTCCGTCATGCGGCCGGGCTACAGGTTGCCGCGGAGAGCCTGCTCGCGCTCGATCGCCTCGAACAGGGCCTTGAAGTTGCCGTCGCCGAAGCCTCGGGCGCCGTGGCGCTCGATCACTTCGAAGAAGAGCGTCGGTCGGTCCTGGGCGGTCTTCGTGAAGAGTTGGAGCAGATAGCCGTCGTCGTCGCGATCGACCAGGATGCGCAGCCGGCGCATGTCCTCCCACGACTCGTCGATGTCGCCGACCCGCTCTGCCACGTCGTCGTAGTACGCGTCGGGCGTCTCGAGGAAGCCGATGCCCGTGCTCTTCAGCGCCTCCACGGTGCGGACGATGTCCTCACTCGCGAGCGCGATGTGCTGGACGCCCGGACCGCCGTAGTAGTCGAGGTACTCGTCGATCTGGCTCTTCCGCTTTCCCTCGGCCGGCTCGTTGATCGGAAACTTCACCTTTCCCTGGCCGTCCGACATGACCTTCGACATCAGCGCGGAGTACTCCGTCGAGATGTCCTCGTCCGAGAAGTGCACCAGCTCGGTGAACCCGAGGACACGCTCGTACCACTCGACCCACTCGTTCATCTTGCCGAGCTCGACGTTGCCGACGCAGTGGTCGATCGCGCGCAGCCCGACGCCGGTGCCAGCCGCCCAGTAGCGGCCGTTCGTCGCGAGCGAGGCGTAGCCGGGGAGGTACGGGCCCTCGTACCCGGAGCGGTTGACGAAGGTGTGGACGGTGTCGCCGTAGGTCGCGATCGTCGCGACCTCGACGCGCCCGACCTCGTCCTCGAGCCAGCGCGGCTCGGCCACTCCATCGGCACCTCGCTCGAGGGCCTGCGCGAAGGCGTCCCCCGCGTCCGGGACCCTCAGCGAGATGTCCTTGACCCCGTCGCCGTGGCGGCAGGCGTGGCGGGCGATCTCGTGGTCGGGGTGCAGAGCGCTCGTGACGACGAGACGGATGTCGCCCTGCTCGAGGACGTAGGACGCTCGGTCGCTGACGCCGGTCTCGGGGCCCGCGTAGGCGGTGCGCGTGAAACCGAAGGCCTGCTCATAGAAGAAGGCGGCCTGCTTCGCGTTCCCGACCCAGAGCTCGACGTGATCCCAGCCCTCGAGGGGCATGAAGTCGTCGGCCATGCCGGGAATGCTACCGCGCTCTGGCGCCGGTTGAGCCCGGCTCGGCGGCAACTGCGGCGATCTCGTCGGCGGCCGGTCGGTCCTCGAGCGACTGTCGCAGAGGCACCTCGTCGATCCCGACGAGCACGATCACGAATACGAGCGCCGAGACGCATGCCGCCGCGAGGAACGCGGGATGGAGTGCGTCGGCGAGCGCGACGCGGAGCGGCTGTGGCAGGCGCTTGACGCCGATCGTCTCGGCCCCGCCGCGGACGTCCCGCGGCAGTCCCTGATTGACGATCAGGCCCATGATCGTGACACCGAGTGTGGCGCCGATCGAGCGGGCGAACTGGGTCAGCGCGGTCGCCGAACCCATCGCCGCGCGCGGAACCACGTTTTGGACCGAGAGGACAAAGACCTGCATCATCAGGCCGAGCCCGATGCCGGAGACGACCATGTTGCGGGCGGCCTGCCCGTTCGTCGTGTCGACGCCCATCCGCCAGAGCAACAGCATCCCGACGGTCAGCACGATCGTCCCTGCGAGCGCGTTCGGCTTCAGCCTGCCGCTGCGGGAGATCCACTGCCCCGAGACGATGCTCGCCGTGACCGCGCCGAGCATCAGCGGGGTCAGCACGACGCCGGACGAGGTCGCCGAGGTCCCGATCACCCCCTGCACGAAGAGCGGCACGAAGCTGATCGTCCCGAACATCGCCATCCCGACGAGCCCGATCGAGAGCAGGCTCGCCGCGATCGTCTTCTCGCGGATCAGCTCGAACGGGAGGATCGTCTCGGCGGCTCGCCGCTCGATCACCGCAAAGACGAGCCCAAGCAGCACCGCCGCCGCGAGCGAGCCGAGCACCTGCACCGAGATCCACGGGTACTGGCGGCCACCCCAGACGAGCCCGAGCAAGAGCGCGGTGGTGGCTGCCGCGAGGACGGCCGCGCCCAGCCAGTCGATCGAGTGCGTGCGGCGGGCGGTGCGGCGCGGCATCGTCAGGATGATCACGACGAGCGCCAGGCCGCCGACCGGCAGGTTGACGTAGAAGATCCAGCGCCAGGTCGTGTTGTCGACGATGAAGCCGCCGACGAGCGGGCCGATGATCGACGCCGCCCCGAAGACCGCTCCGATCAACCCCTGGTAGCGGCCGCGGTCTCGCATCGGCACGATCGAACCGACGGTCGCCATCGCCAGGGGGATCAGGCCGCCCGCGCCGAGGCCCTGGACCCCGCGGAAGAGGACGAGCTCGGTCATGTTCTGGGCGATCCCGCACAGCGCTGAGCCGGTCAGGAAGATCCCGATCGCAACGAGGTAGAGCGGCTTGCGGCCGTAGACGTCGCCGAGCTTCCCGTAGAGCGGCACCGTCACCGTCGAAGCGAGCAGGTACGCGGTGAAGACCCAGGAGTACTGGGAGATCCCGCCGAGGTCGGAGACGACCCGGGGCAGAGCCGTCGACACGATCGTCTGGTCGAGTGCGGCAAGCAGGATCGCCGTCATCAGACCCGCGTAGATCGCCAGCACGCGGCCGATGCTGAACTGGTACCCAGGCGGCGTCCTGGCCAGGCGCTCGCGCAGTCTCATCGGACGTGAATGTACCGGCGCCGGGTTCGCGTCAGTCCGCAGCGGAGGCCCGGCCGATCGTCGCCCGCGTCCAGCGCTCCAGCCCGATCCCCGCTCCAATCGCGATCCCGCCCACGATCTGCAGGCCGGTCATGTGCTCCGAGAGGAGCAGCAGCGCGAAGACGACGGCGAAGAAGGGCTGCAGGTTCGCGAAGAGCGACGCGCGCGATGGGCCGACCCGGTCGAGCGCCGTGAACCAGAGGACGTTCGTGACGACGAGGGGGCCGAGCACGGCGAAGATGAACCCCGCCCAGGTCAGCCAGGAGAGGTGGAAGTCCTGCCTTGCCAGCTGCGGGGAGGCCGCGGCCGCAAGGCCGATCCAGGTGCCGAGCAGGACGACTGCGCTGATCCGCCAGGGGGAGTAGCGCCGCATCAGCGGCGCGATCGCCACGGAGTAGGCGGCCCAGGTCGCCGCAGTGATGATCGCGAGGAGGTCGCCCTTCAGGTCCCCGGAGACGCCGCCCCTCCCGACCGCAACGAGCGTCACCCCGGCGAAGGAGGCCAGCGCGGCGAGCCAGAACGACCGCGGCAGCTGCTCGAGCCCGACCGCACGCGCGAAGAGGGCGACGAAGATCGGCGTGGAGCCGAGGATCAGCGCGACCGTCGAGGCGGTCGTGAATCGGAGCGAGTAGACGTAACCGAACTGGTTGAGCAGCAACAGGAGCGCGGCAGGCACGACGAGCCGCGGCACGTCCCGCCAGGCGATGCACAGCGAGCGCTCGCGCGCGTACGCGATGCCGGCGACGAGGAAGGCGGCAGCGCCGTAGCGCACCCCCGAGTAGGCGAGCGGGCGAAAGCCGTGCGTGATCACATACTTCGTGACGGTGAAGTTGAGCGCCCACAGCAGCACTGTCGTGAGCAGCATCAGGTCGACCGCGTGGATCCGGCGCACGGCGCCGACCCTACCGGCACTGCTCGTCGGCCCGACCGCCTTC
This sequence comes from Gaiellaceae bacterium, assembly GCA_046262635.1. Classification (GTDB taxonomy): domain Bacteria; phylum Actinomycetota; class Thermoleophilia; order Gaiellales; family Gaiellaceae; genus JBHEMK01. The sequence goes on along the minus strand of JBHEMK010000012.1, from coordinate 16,508 downwards.
CTCTCGGGCGGCTACTACGAGTCCACCTACTCGCTGCTCGCGGCCGTCGTCTGGCTCGGGATCGCGATCGCTGCCTCGCTGCTGCCCCTGCCGCTGCCCTCGGCGGCGACGTGGCTGCTGCTCGGCCTCGGAGGCTGGACCCTCCTGTCGGCGCTCTGGGGTTCGCCCGCGGCCGCGCTCAGGACGGCGCCGCTCGTCGCGCTCTACGCGGGCGTCCTGCTCGCCGCCGAGTGGACGGGCGGACCGGTCCAGCTGCGGGCGCTGCGGGCAGTCATCGTCGTCGCCGTGCTCATCGGTCTCGTCGCGCGCGCGGCCGGCGTCGCTCCGGTCGGCGGTGGGCAGGGCTCCGAACGACTTGCCTGGCCGGTCACCTACTCGAACGGGCTCGGCCTCTTCGCCGTCTACGGCGTCCTGCTCGCCGCGGGACTCGCGGCAGCGCGACCTCGCCTCGCCGCCGCCGCCGCCGCGGTCTGCGCCGCGGCGGCGTACCTCACCTTCTCGCGGAGCGCGCTTCTCGTCGGTGCAGGAGCGGCGCTGCTGCTGCTCGGCCGGCGACCGGCGAGCGCCCGCGGACTTGCCGGCGCGGCGCTTGGCGTCGCCGCCGTCGCGTGCCTCGACGCGGTCGGGAGGACCGGGGGCGCCAGGCTCGTGCCGGCGGTCGCGCTCGGAGCCCTCGCCGCGGCGGCGCTGCCGAGGTTCGCCGTGCGGATCCCCCGCACGGCCGCCATGGTCGCAGGCGTTGCCGTGGCCGCGGCAGGAACGGCGCTCGCCCAGCCGCTCGCCGCCCGCTTCGCGGCCCCCGCGCCGGACGAGCGGAACGCGCACCGACTCCTCGATGTCTCCGGACACGGCCGCACGACCCTCTGGCGGGTCGCGTGGCGTGAGGGCGCGGCGTATCCCGCGCAGGGCGGCGGCGCCGGCACGTGGCCGCGCGAGGCGATCGAGAAAATCGGCCCCGATGCGCCCGCCAACGCGCATTCGCTCTACCTCGAGACGTTCGCCGAGCTCGGCGTCGCCGGCCTGGCGCTGCTGGCCGCCGCGCTGACGCTGATGCTCGTTCGCGCCCGGGAGGCAGCCGCGCTCGCCCTCCTTCTCGCATTCGCGGTGCATGCAGCCGTCGACTGGGACTGGCAGCTGCCGGCGGTGACGATCCCGGTTCTGCTCGGGGCGGGCGCCGGGCTGCGCGCGCGACGGAGACAGCTGCCCGTGGCGCTCGTCCCGGCGGCGGTTGCGATCGGCCTCGCGGCCGGGCTGCACGGGATCGGCGCCGCGATCGTCGAAAGCGGGGTTCACACGCAGAGCCGCGCCCGCCTCGCCGCCCGGCTGCTGCCGTGGGACGCGCGCCCGTGGGCGGCCGTCGGCGACCTCCGGCGCGCGTGCGCCGCGGATGTTAAGGAACCGGTGCTGACGCGCCTTCATCCCTCGAAAGGGGGATGCGCGCCGAGGCGCTGAGGGGCACCTTGACGAGGTGAAAACGCTCCGCATCGCTCTGGCCGCCTGCGCCGCCGCCGCGCTGCTCGGGCTGATCGCCGTCATCGCGCTCGCGGCGCCGGCGTCGCTCGTCCGCTCCGCCTCGCCGGCCAACGGCGCGGGCCGGGCCGTCTACTGCCCCACGATCGTCAAGAAGCAGCGCAAGGCCGCGATCGCCGCCTACCGCAGACGCCTGCTCGCCGACCGGGCCCGCTTCTTCGCCTCGCACAGGAGCAGGCGCGAGCGCGCGGCCTTCGTCAAGCTCCAGCGTCGGCAGGTGCTCCTGCTGCAGAGGAGGCTCAAGCAGTGCGTCTGAGCCGCAGAAGGGGCCTTTCGGGGCCCCTTCTTCGTTAGGGTTCGCGTCGATGCGCGAACCCACGATCAGAGACGTCGACGCCCTCGTCGGCCCGGCGACGCCGCACTTCGCCTATCAGCTGCGCGCGCGCGTCCGCGAGCTGATCGATGGGCTGCCGACGGAGCACGAGGTGCGCCGCCACGGCGAGGCGGGGATGGAGCTGCTCGACCGGCTTGGACACGCATCCTCCAAGGCGGAGGACGGCGGACACGAGCCGCGCTCCCGCCTGGGCTGGGAGCAGCTGCCGAGCTCCGCGCCCGCGGACGCGCCGCTGCCGCGGCGATGAGCCTCGACGGCGCCGCCCTCGTGACGGGCGGCACGCGGGGGATCGGCAGGGCGATCGCGCTGCGGTTCGCACGCGAGGGCGCCCCGCGGATCGCGCTCGGATACCTCCGCAACGACCGCGCCGCCGAGGAGGCCGCCCGGGAGGTCCGTGGCGCCGGAGCCGAGCCGGTCCTTGTCCGGGGCAACGTCTCCTCCGAGCGGGTGCTCGGGGAGTTCGCCGCGGCGGGCCCGTACGGCGCCGTCGTGCACAGCGCGGCGACGGGCGTGATCAGGCCGGCCCTCGAGACCGAGGACAAGCACTGGGACTGGACGATGAACGCGAACGCACGCGCACTGCTCGCGCTGACCCGCGCAACGGCCCCCGCGATGGAGCCCGGCTCGTCGATCGTCGCGATCTCGAGCCTCGGGTCACAGCGCGTGCTCGAAAACTACGTCCTGATCGGAACGTCGAAGGCGGCGCTCGAGGCGGTCGTCCGCTACTTGGCGGTCGAGCTCGCGCCCCGTGGGATCCGGGTCAACGCCGTTTCCGCGGGAGTCGTCGACACCGGCGCCCTCGACCACTTCCCGAATCGGGAAGAGATGCTGCGCTCCGTCGAGCGAACGCCCGCGGGGCGGCTGGTCGAGCCGGACGATGTCGCGGCGGCGGTCGCCTTCCTCTGCTCGGCCGGCTCCGAGATGGTGCGGGGTCACACGCTGATCGTCGATGGCGGCTTCTCGCTGCCCGCCTGATGGAGCCCACCGACCACAACCTGCGCGCCTGGGAGCAGGCCCATCGCCGCAGGGGCGAGCCGGGGCCGCCACTGCCCGCGTTGCCGGACCAGGTCCGGCGCGCGCTCGGGGAGCTGACGGGCAGGCGCGTGCTCCACCTCGGCTGTGGCACCGGCGAAGAGACCGCCGAGCTCGAGGCGCGGGGGGCCGTCGTCACCGGCGTCGACGTGCTCGCCGAGGTGCTCGAGGCAGCGCGCCAGCGCTGGCCGTCGGTCCTCTGGGTCGAAGCCGAGCCGCCGCAACTCCCCGCCGAGCTGCGCCGCGGCCGCTTCGACCTCGTCTACGCAGGCGGCGGCGGCCTGGAGAACCTGACCGATCTTCCCGGCTGGGCGCGCGGGATCGCATCGGCGCTGCGCCCGCGGGGCGAGCTCCTCCTGTTCGACGAGCATCCCGTCGCAACCCGGGTCGACGCCCTGATGCGATGGCACCAGGACTACTTCGAGGGCGCACCTCGGCTCGGCCAGCTCGTCACCGCACTGGCGCGCGCCGGCCTCACCACCCGCGCGCTCGAGGAGTACCCGGCCGCGCCGGGCAACCCACGGCACCACGACCGTCGCGTCCCCGGGGAGTTTCTGCTCTATGCGGAACGCGAGCAGTAGGGGCGACGGTTCAGGCTTCTCCAGAGCGGGCATGCAAGGCGCATGGGAATTCCCGTTAGCCTCGTCCTGATCGCCGTCGGGGCTGTGCTCGGGCTCGCCGTCCACCCGTCCGGCAGCCACCCTGTGAACGTCAACACGGTCGGTTGGATCCTGCTCGCGGTGGGTGTCTTCGGCCTCGTGCTGACGATGCTCTTCTGGGACTCGTGGGCCGGAGGTCGCTCCTTCAGGCGCCGCGGCGCCTACGGGGCGCCCCCGCCCGGCTACGGCGAGGCCCCGGCTGCTCCGCCCGCGCCGGGCTATGCGCCCCGGACGACGGTCGTCGAGGAGGACGATCCGCCGCCCGCGCCGCCCCCTTACTGACCGGCGGCCGATCCAGTCGCGACCACCCTGTCCTCGATCCCGACGGGCGGCGAGCCGGCCTGGTTCGGCGATCCGTCCAGACCGTCCTTCGCTCACCCGGCCCTCGCGGGCTGGTGGAGCCTGCCCAGGCGCGGTCAACTGGCTCGACAGGGTCGCCGAGCGCGATGCACGTGTGCGCCGAGCAGCGGTGGGCATCCGGGGTCGCGGTGATAGAGAGGCGGCGACGGTGATAGAGAGGCCGCGACCACCACCGAACAGCCGCTGAGGGTCATGAGGCCGGCGGCGTCGCCGAGCGTGATGTGGCAGGCCGCCGCCTCGCCGGATCAGCGGAGAAAGTGCGTCAGCGTGTCCGAGGCAATGTAGCCGGCGATCTTCGGGTTCTCCTGGAGGCGCCGCAGCGAATACTCGTACCACTGCTGCCCGAAGGGGACGTAGATCCGGAGCCGGTGACCGTCCCGGACGAGCCGGTTGCCGAGGTCGGGCCGGACGCCGAGGAGCATCTGGAACTCGTAGGCCTGCGGCGCGAGGCCCTGTACCCGCTCGAGCGCCTGCTCGATAAGCCACTCGTCATGCGTGGCGATCGCCGCGTATGCCCCTTGCTCGAGCAGACGGTCGAGCGCCTGGACGAAGCTCGCCCGCACCTGTTCGAAGTCCCGAAACTGGATCGCCGGGGGCTCGATGTAGATGCCCTTGCAGAGGCGGACGCTCGGCCGCAGGTCGGCGAGTTCCCGAACGTCCCGGAGCGTCCGCCGCAGCGACGCCTGGAGGACGATGCCGACGTTGTCGAAGCCGTCCGCGCGCAGGCCGCGGTAGAGCGCGAGGATATCGTCGGTGGTCGTCGCGTCCTCCATCTCGACGCGGACCGCGTTGCCGCGCTCGGCCGCGTGCTGGATGACGGGCTGGAGATTTTCGCGACACAGGTCGACGCCGAGCCGAAGCCCGAGCCCGGTTGCCTTGACGCTGACGTTGGAGTCGAGCCGCTCGCGGTCGATCGCGTCGAAAACCTCCGCGTACGTGTCGACCATCGCGGCAGCCTCGCCGGCGGTCGACACCTCCTCGCCGAGCACGTTGACCGTGGCCAGTTTTCCCTGCGCGTTCAGGCCCTTGACCACGCGCACGGCGTCCTCGAGCGTCGCGCCCGCGATGTAGCGCGAGGAGAGGCGCCGCACGACCGGCTTGGGAACGGCCGGAAGCAGACGGACGATGGTGCGGTCGAGGATGGCCACGGGCGGCGGGATTGTAGTGTCCGCGCATCGGGTCGGGTCCCGGCGCGTCCGCCTGCGGGCTCGAGCCTCCCGCGCCGAGGCGGCCGCGTTCAACAGGACGCGACACCCGCGTGCGACTGCAGGCCGGCTAGCGCTCGCGCATGAAGCCCTGGCGGGCGGCGCTGACGAGCGCCACCGCCTCGGGAAAGAGAACACGCATCGCCTCGCGGAGGGCGATCGCCTGCTCGTCGGGGCTTCCGGCGACCTCGATCTGGCCCAGGGCGGCGCCGGTCAGCTCGACAGCGGTGTTAAGCGTGAGGGTCGCGAACTGCTCGCGCTGCGCCTCCTGCACCGTCTCCGCCTGCTGCTCCGCGAACTCGCGGAGCCCGCGCAGCAGATCCTCCGGGTCGCCCCCGAACGGAAAGCCGAACCCACTTCCTTCCATCACCTCAGCCTAGCGGAGTCCGCCCTTGTAGTTGGCCTCGACGTCGGCGGCCAGCTCCTCGATCGCGGCCACCGCCTGCTGCATCGCCGCCGCGAAGGGCGAGTTCCCGGTCGGGCCGAGCGCCTGCTCGAGCCGGCGCACGGCGCTGCCAAGCCGGTCGAGATATGCGGAGCTGGCCAGCCGCGGCGGGGCTCCGATCGCCTGCTCGACCGCCAGCGCGGCCTCCTCGGCCTCCTCGATCCCCTCCGGTGCCTCGGTCAGCCGCAGCGTCAGGAGCTGCCCGCGCAGCGCCTCGAGATCGCCGCCACCCGCCGTCTCCTCGGCCAGCTCGCACATCCCGGCGATCGAGACCGCCTCGCGGACGAGCGAGCGGCTGAGGAGCGGCTGCCCCGTCTCGTCGAGGGCGAGCCAGCTCCGCCGATGATCGCCTTCGAACGAGCAGAGGTACACGCGCCCACCTGAGACCGGCTCCGCGGCTACCACCCCGGTCAGGGTCTCGCCTTCCTCCGCCTGGGCCGCCGCAACCGTGGCGATCTCCGCAAGCTCGTGGCTCCCGAGGCTCACGAGCGAGAGAATAGAGCCGTGACCCTCACCGCCCGCTCCCTGTTTGCCCCGCTCGGCCCGACCTACGAGCGCTACGCCTCGCTCCTCTCCTTCGGTCAGGATCCGCGCTGGCGCCGCTTCCTCGTCTCGCGTGTCGACGTCCCGTTCGGCGGAACGGCACTCGACGTCGCCACGGGAACCGGAGCCGTCGCCGAGGAGCTGCTGCGGCGCCGGAGATGCCGCGTCGTCGGCATCGACCAGAGTCCGGAGATGCTTGCCGAGGCGCGGCGGAGGCTCGACGGGCGGGCCGAACTGCTCGAGGGTCGCGCTGAGCAGCTGCCGTTCCCCGACGCGAGTTTCGACGCACTCACCTTCACGTACCTGCTCCGCTACGTCGACGACCCCGGAGCGGTGCTGCGGGAGCTCGCACGGGTCGTCCGGCCCGGTGCGTCGATCGGGATGCTGGAGTTCGGCCTGCCGGTCGGTGTCTGGCGGCCGCCGTGGGAGCTGTACGTTCGGGTCGGGCTCCCCGGAGCCGGGCGCCTGATCTCGCCGGCCTGGAGCGAGGTCGGTCGCTTTCTCGGGCCGAGCATTCGCGGCTTCTACGAGCGCTGCCCGCTCGAGCGCGTGCTCGAGCTCTGGCGGGACGCGGGAATCGAGGACGTGCGCTTCCGCCGGCTCAGCCTCGGCGGCGGAGTCGTCGTCTGGGGGCGCCGCGCGGCGTGAGCTCAGAGGCACGCCCGGCCTTCTACGCGCTCCGGAGCGGCGGCTGGCGGGACTACGTCACGCTCCTTCACCCCCCGTACACGCTCTGGCACCTCTCCTACGTCGCGATCGGAGCCGGGCTCGCTCCGCGGGTCGACTGGCCGGTGCTCGGCCTCACGCTGCTCGCGTTCCTGCTCGCGATGGGAGTCGGCGCCCACGCACTCGACGAGCTGAAGGGCCGGCCGCTGCAGACGCAGATCGGCGTCCGGACGCTCGTCGTCCTCGGGGCCGCCTCGATTGCCGCCGCCGCAGGGATCGGTGTGGCGGTCGCGATCGAGCGCGACCTCTGGCTGCTCGGATTCGTCGGCTTCGGCTCCTTCATCGTTGTTGCCTACAACCTCGAGCTTTTCGGCGGTCGCTTTCACACCGGCCTCTGGTTCGCGGTTGCCTGGGGCGGGTTCCCGCTGCTGACGGGCTCCTTCGCGGTGGCGGAGCGCATGCGCGGGGATGCCGTGCTCGCGGGGGTGTTCGCGACGCTGCTCAGCCTCGCCCAGCGGGTGCTGTCGACGCCCGTGCGCAGCGTGCGCCGCCGGGTAGCGTCGGTCAGCGGACGCGTCATCTACCGGGACGGCAGCAGCGAGCCGATCGAGGCGGATACTCTCGCCGCTGCGCCGGAGCGGGGGCTCAAGCTGCTCGCCGCCGCAACCGTCGCGCTCGCCGCCGCAATGCTCGTCCACCACCTGATCTGACCCGTACCATGGATCGGCGATGACCCTCGTCACCGCCTTCCAGATCGTCTTCGCCGGGGGGATCGTCCTCGCGTCGGCGGCGCTCGCGGGGGCCGGGTTCCGGTTGGTCGGGCACCTCATGCTGGCAGCGTTCACGTCGGTCGTCGCCCTCGCCGCCGTCGCGGCCTGGGTCGCGTTCGCCTTCAGGCAGGATCGTGAGCTCGGGATTGCCGCGGGTGGGCTCACGGGTGCGACGATCGCCGCCGCCTCGTCGCTCGCCCTCGCACGCGCCCTCCGGCGGGCGGCTCGGATCGACGGCGAGCTCGAGCGCGCGCACGCCCGGCTCGCCGATGTGATCCAGCGGGAATCCAAGCGCCAGGCCGGCGAGCTCGAACGTCTCCTCGCGCGCACCCGCGCCGACGCGATCTCCCAGCTCGCGGAGCAGGAGCGCAGGATCGCGGAAGAGCGCCGCGTCCTGATCCTCGAACGGGAGCGTGCCGCAGGTGCCGAACTGCTGGATGCGCTGACCCGCACGCAGAAGCAGGTTGAGCAGCGCCTGCATGACTGGACGCGGGATCTCGAGCGGTCGGCCGAGGCCGGCCGCACACGCCTGATCGAGCTGGGCCAGCGGCAGAAGCAGCTGATGGTCGAGGCAGAGGCGCGCGTCGCCGTCGACTCCGAGCGCCTGGTGGCGGAGACGGAGGAGCAGCGGGAGGCGATCGGCCGCTTGCGCGGCGAGATCCAGCGCGGAATCGAGGAGACGCTCGCCGCGGCACAGGCCGAGCTCGAGACCCACGCTGCCGAGCGCCGGGGGGCTCTCCACGAACTCGGGGATCGGCTGCGCCGACGCGAGCGCGAGATGGGCGAGCAGATCGAGCGCGAGGAGGCGGAGGCGACACGGCGGATCCAGGCCGGGATGGAGGACGTCCAGCGGCGCCAGATCGAGCAGCTCGAACGATCGGTCTCCCGCGCGAGCGCCGGCTTCTCCGACGAGGCCGCCCAGCGGTTCTCGAGCCTGATCAAGAGCGCGCGGGAGGACGCTGCGCGGCGGCTGACGCGCGAGCTGGAGCGCGCGGTCGGCGCGTTCGCTCGGGAGGCGGAGACGCTCCTCTCCGAGAAGCTCTCGCACGTCGGCGACGCGGGCGCCCACCGGCTCGAGCGGCGTCTGTCGCAGATCGCCACTGGACTCGAGCGCCAGCGCGAGGAGTTCGTCGAGGCCCTCGGTCTGCGCCTCGCCGAGGCCGAGGCGGACCTCCGCCGCAGGCTCTCGGAGCTTGCCTCCGACGCCGAGGCCGACCGTGCCATCCTCGAGGCGCGTCTGCAAGAGCTGGCCCGCCGCATCGACGAGACGTCCTCCCTCAGGACGGGCTGACCCAGCCTCGTCGCGGCTCCCAACCAACAAACACGAGCAGGGTTCGTCTACACGATCACGAACAAAAGGCGCACCGTGAGCGAGACCACCGAGATACTCGAAATCCACACCGAGAGCGAGCGCTCGAAGGTGGAGAGCTGGCGCCTCCACGTCCTGATCGAGGCGGGCTATCCGCTGCCTCTCGCCGAGCGCCTGGCGGCGAGCGAGGCGGATCTCCATCTTGCGGTCAAGATCGTGCAGGGCGGCTGCGCGCACCAGACGGCGTCGGAGATCCTGCTCTAGCCTCACCTCCGGCGCGAGTACCCTGGTGGCCGTGAAGGTCGAGGCGCTCGACTACGGCGACCGCAGGGTCTACTCCGTTTCCTCGTTCAATCGAGGCGTCGCGAGCTGGCTCAGCCGCCTGCCCTCGGTGTGGGTTGAGGGCGAGGTCACGGGGCTGCGCCGCCATGACCGCTGGCAGAGCGTCTTCTTCACGCTCAAGGATCCCGACGACGGCTCGTGCCTCGGGGTGACGATGCCCCGCGGCCGGTTTGACGGGTTGAGGCTCGATCTCGCGGACGGAGAGCGTGTTCACGTGCTCGGCCGTCCGGAGCTCTTCGAGTCGCGCGGCGACTTCCGCCTGCGGGCGCTCAGCATCGAACGCTACGGCTTCGGCGCCCACCTGGCCGCGTTAGAGCGGCTCAAGACGAAGCTCGCCGCCGAAGGCCTCTTCGCGGTCGAACGCAAGCGGCCGCTGCCCCGGCTTCCCCGCCGGATCGGCCTCGTCACCGGCAACGACGCGGCGGCGAAGCGCGATGTCCTGACGACGATCTCGGCGCGGTTCCCACCCGCCAGCGTCGTCGTTACCGAGACCTACGTCCAGGGGCCGTACGCTGCAGCCGCGATCGTGGCGGCGATGCACTCCCTCTGCGAGCTTCCGGATGTCGACGTGGTCGTGATCGCACGTGGCGGGGGCAGCTTCGAGGATCTGCTCCCGTTCAGCGACGAGGGGCTCGTCCGGGCGGTCGCGGCCTGCACCGTCCCGATCGTCACGGCCGTCGGGCACGAGCAGGACACGCCCCTCTGCGACCTCGCCGCCGACGTCAGGGCCTCGACGCCGACAATGGCCGGCAGGCTCGTCGTGCCCGATCTGGCTCAGTTGTGCGAGGAGCTCGACCGCGCCCGGGGCTCGCTGGAACGGAGCGTGCGTCGGCTCCTCGAGCGGGACGGGCAGCGCCTCGAGCGCATGCGCCAGGCGCTCGGGCGCAGCGCGGCGCGCCTCGTCGAGCGTGGGACGGTGCGGCTCGAGCGGGCGCACGACCGGCTGCGGGCGGCGCCTGCGCTCGCGGTCGAGCGGAAACGCGCGGCGCTCGAGGCATCGGCCGGCAAGCTGCGGACCCTGTCGCCTTTGGCGACGCTCCAGCGAGGGTACGCTGTCGTCCGGAGCGACAGCAGCGTCGTCACCTCGGCCGCGGCCGTGGCGGCGGGCGACCACGTCGACGTCGAGCTCGCCGACGGCAGCTTCGGAGCCCGCGTTGAGCAGTGACCAGACCTTCGAGGCCGCCCAGAAGGAGCTCGAGCAGATCGTCGAGCGGCTCGAGCGGGGCGAGGCCCCGCTCGACGAGGCCCTGGCGCTCTGGCAGCGGGGCGAGGAGCTCTACGCGTTCTGCCGCGAGAAGCTCGACGCCGCGCACGGGCGGATCGAGCAGCTAGCCCGTCTGGCCGAGCCGGAAGCCTAGCGCGGTCAGGTCGTCCGAGGCCCGGGCCGGGTCGCCGCTGAGCGCGACCGTCTCCGCGCCCGGAAGCGGCTCGTCGACCCGCCCGCCGAAGACGACACAGCGAACGCCGGCAGCGCGTGCGCGCCGGGCGACCTCAGACGGTGCCTTGCCCTCGCGCGAGGTCCTGTCGACCGCGCCTTCGCCGGTCACCACGAGGTTCGCGTCGGAGAGCAGCGTCTCGAAGCCGATCACGTCCAGCACGAGCTCGGCGCCGGGGACAAGCTCTGCGCCGAGCGCAGCTAGGGCCGCCCCGAGCCCGCCGGCCGCACCGGCGCCGGGCAGCTCTGCGTAGGGACGCAGATCGTCGTCGCCGGCGAGCCGCCGCTCAAGCTCCTCCGCGTCCTCGGCCGACGCGCCTTTTTGCCCGGCGAAGAGCCGTGCCGCGTCGAGCAACGGGCTGCGGACGTCGCAGGCGACGCGCGTCCCCTCCGGGAGGCGCCGAACCACTTCACGGAGCCCGCGGCCGCCGTCCACGGTCGCCGTCCCGCCGAGGCAGACGAGCAGCGGCCTCTCACCCGCGGCGAGGATCAGCTCCCCGAGCCCGCGGCTGGACGCACGCACGGGATCGAGCTCCCGCTGAGCGAGGCGCGCGAGCCCGAGCGGCTCGGCCGACTCGATGATCCCCCGCCGATCGGGTAATTCGAGCCAGCGCGCCTCGACTGGCCGACCCAGGGGATCCACCACCGTCTCCGTGTGCCACGCTCCACCGAGCGCGGCCGCAAGGACCGCTGCCGTTCCTTCGCCGCCGTCTGCGACGGGACATTCCTCGACCAGTTCGCCGGCTGCTCGAAGCCCGCGGGCGAGCGCGGCCGCCGCGTCCGGCGCCGAGAGGACGGTCTTGAGACTCGCCGGCGCGGCGACGACGTGCATCGTCACGACCTAGCACCTAGCCAGGCATCGAAGCGCGCTCACGCTCCACGTCCTGTTCCGGCTGATCCTCCTCCTCTTCGCCCATGTCCGCCTGAGTGGCGTCGGGCATCACCTTGAGCATCGCGAACGAGATGCCCTCGCGTGCGAGGAAGATCAGTCCGACGCCGACTCCGACCGAGGCCTCGATCGCCTGCAGCCCGAAGCCGTAGGCGACGCCGCCGGCGTAGGAGACGCCGTAGACCGTGAGGGGCCCCGCGATCGCCGCCTGCACGAGCCCGATGTTCCCCGGCCAGAGCGGGAAGATCGTTGCGACGTTGATCAGCACGAGGACGAGCCCTGCGGCGGGCAGCGGCGCATGGATGTGGAACGCGCGCATCCCCGCCCAGACCGCGAGCAGCTGGCAGAGCCAGCCGAGGCACTGGAACAGGATCGCGAGCCCAGCGGCCCCGGGCTGGCGCATCACACCGAGGCCCTGTCGGGCCATCGCGACCAGCCGCCGCACGGCGCCGAGCCGATCGACAGGCCCCTGATCGAAGCGGCGCGCGCTCGCGAAGGCGAACGCGAAGAGCGCCGCGCCGACTCCGATCACGACGAGCAGGCTCGTGATCGCCCAGGCCGGGATCCTCGCCGTCAGCACGACATAGAGAACGAGCAGCACCACCGGGATGACGTCGAAGACGCGATGCGCGAACACCGTCCCGACGAGCGTCGCCCAGAGGCCGCGACGGCGCGGTAGCTTCCGGTTCAGGACGGCCACGCGGGCAAGCTCGCCGATCCGGCCGGGCATGACCGCGTTGGCGAAGAGTCCGACCGAGAAGGCCGAGAAGACGAGCGGGTAAGGAGGGTACGGCGCGGGCATCGCCGAATAGATCACCGTGCGCCACGCAACTGAGCGTGCGACCACCGAGGCAAGATTCAGGCCGATCGCGGCAACGACCCACTCCCAGCGGACCGAGGTGAACGCGTTGCCGATCCCCGTGAGGCTTGGGCCGCGCCACAGGAGCAGGGCGACCACGGCCGCCCCGATCGGCACGACGAGCGCGAGCCGGAGCCATGAGCTGCGGGCCACGCTCACCCTCATCCCGCGGCTGCGAGTTCGATTTTTGGGTGCCCCATCACGCCGTCGTAAATCGCCGCCAGTCGGCCCGCGATCCGATCCCACGAGTAGAGCCGCTGCGCGAGCTCGCGCCCGGCGGCTCCCATCGCGCGGCGCCGAGGCTCGTCCTCCAGCAGTCCTGCGACCGCCTCGACGAGCGCACGCTCGTCGCCGACCGAGAAGCCGACCGCCACCTCGGGCACCATCACGTCGCGATACCCCGGGATGTCGGAGGCGACGACCGGTGTCGCGCATGCGAGCGCGCGGGTGAGGACCATCCCGAAGCTTTCGCCGCTGAGCGAGGGCGCGACGAGCACCTTTGCCGCGAGCAGCTCTCGCGTCAGCAGCTCCTGCTCGAGGAAACCGAGAATCTCGATCCCCTCATCAGACACACGGAGTCGCGAGAGGAGCAGCCGCACCGCGAGCGGGTCGGCGCCGATCACGCGCAGCTCCGCCCCGGTGCGCTGCCGGATCTCGGACCAGGCGCGCAGCAGCACCGGCAGGCCCTTGCGAGCCTCCTGGCGGCCGACGAAGACGATCCGGTGCTCGCGCCCTCCAGGCTCGGCCTCTGGCGGAATCAGCACGCCGTTCGGGATGATCTCGTAGTCGCCCCCGAGCCACTGTTCGGCGGAGACCTTAGCCTTCTCGGAAACTGCGATGCGGTAGTCGAGCCGGTCGGCGAGGAAGCCCCAGACTGGCGTGGCGATCTTCATCCAGCCAAGGTTCCCACTTGCATGGAACGTCGCAACCATCGGAATGGTCGCGGTCGCGAGCGCCGCGATGCAGGGGATCGGGGTCATCGGCTCGTGCAGGTGGAGAAGGTCAAACTGCTCCCGCGCGAGCGCGGCCTTGATCCTGAAGAACGTGCGCGGGCTGAGGATGATGTTCGGAAGCGAGCCGTTCGCCGGGACGATCACCGAGCGGCCAACCGGGATCACGTCGGCCGGCGGGTCGCCGTGGCGCCCGTGCCTGGGGTGCAGAACCCGGGTGAATTGCCCGGGAGGGTCGTTGCCCATGATCGTCTTCACCTCGTGCCCGTGCCGGCGCAGGGCCTCGGCTTGAAGCTCCGCATGCTCCACAACCGCGCCCCAGAACGACCAGCTGTAGGGCACCACGATGCCTACCTTCATTCGGATCACTATGCCGCACGCACACTCGCCGCGTGAGCCAGCCGTCGACCTCGTGTAGTGCGGCTCCGTTCCACACACGACCGTGAGATCCTCCGGCTCGCGCTCCCCGCCCTCGGCGCGCTCGCCGCCGTGCCGCTCTACGTCCTGGCCGACGCGGCCATCGTCGGGCACCTCGGGCGGGCCCAGATCGCCGCGCTGGGACTCGCGGGGACCGTGATCGCCGGCTCGTTCTCGATCTTCAACTTCCTCACGTACGGCGCGACCGCCGTCGCCGTGCGTGCGATCGGCGCGGGCCGTCAGGAGCAGGCGGCAGCCTTTGCGTTCCAGGCGCTGTGGATCTCGCTCGGCATCGGGGTCGGGCTGCTCATCCTTTGTGAAGGGCTCGCATCGCCGATGCTCAACGCGCTCGGCGCGCGCGGGCGCTCCGGACAGTACGCGCTCCTCTACCTCAGGATCGCGGGGATCGGACTGCCTGCCGGGCTGGTCGCGCTCGCCGGGCAGGACTACCTCCGCGGGGTCTCGAACCTGCGACGCCCGCTTGAGATCGTCGTGCTCTCGTATCTCGCGAACCTCGCGCTCGAGGTGATGTTCGTCTACGGCTTCCGCCGGGGGAAGGCCGGCTCGGCCGCCGGGACGGCGATCGCGCAGGGCGGCATGGGCGTCGCCTTTGTCGTTGAGCTGCTGCGGCCGCAGGCGGACTCGATCCGGCCCCGGCTCACCGACATCCGTCCGATGATCCGGGTCGGCCGCCAAATCTTCGTGCGGACGACCGCGCTCTACGCCTCGTTCCTCGTCGCCGCCTCGGTTCTCGCCAGAATCGGTGACCCCTCGATCGGCGCACACCAGATCGCATTTGAGCTCTTCATCTTCCTCCCGCTCGTGCTCGAGGGAGTCCCGATCGCCGGGCAGGTGATCGTCGGCCGGATGCTCGGGGCCGGCGAAGCGGACGACGCGCACGCCGCCGCGGTGCTGATGATCGCCTGGTCGGTCGGCGTCGGCGCGGCATTCGCGCTGGTTCTGCTGCCGCTGGGGTTCTGGATCCCCGCGCCTTCACCTCCGATCCGGCCGTGATCCACGAGGCTGAGCTGATCTGGCCGCTCTTCGCGCTGATGCAGCCGCTGGCCGGCGCCGTCTTCGCGCTGGACGGGATTCTGATCGGGGCGAGCGACACCTCGTACCTAATGTGGTCGATGCTGGCGGCGTCGAGCCTCGTCTTCCGTTCCAATCGCTTTAGCGTCGCTCGAGTTCGGGTGGGGAATCGTTGGCGTCTGGATCGGACTCGACGCCCTGGTCGCCGCGCGACTCGCCTTTCTCGGCACCAGTGCGGGCCGCAAGTGGGCCGTCGTTGGCTGGAGTTGACGCCGCTACCGGCGCCGGAAGAACCACTTCATGCGCAGAATGCGGAACAGCCTGCTGATCATGCTCGGAAGCCTACGCTCCCTCGCCCCTCGGCGATGGGCCGACGCAACAAAACGCCGAGGGATTTCACCGCCGCCGTCGCCCTCTGCGACTTGTTTCGATCTTCGGGCTTCGCAGCCTACGCTCCCAGGACGTCAGCGGCCGAGCGACAATTCGGCGGCGCACTGTCCCAGTTCGACACTGGTGGTGCACGCGTCGCGCGCTCATCGTCGGGTCGCCGAAGAGAGCCCCTCGTACACGCAGGCAAATCGACCGGTTGAGCAGCATGTCCGGATCCAGGCCGTGGAAGGTCGAGTCGCGGCTGGTCGTCCCAGCCGAGTCGGCGACCGCCGTGACCCGTCGAGCGCGCGGCACCGACCCGACGGGAACTCGCGAGGACGCGTCGGTAATCTTGGCGCATGGAAGGCCTCGCAGAGCTCCACACGCACCTCGGCGGCTCCGTTTCCTCCGACATCCTCTGGACTCTGGCCCACGAGCAGGGCATCGCCCTCCCGGTCAAGGACTACTGGGACTTCGATCAGCTCGTGACGGTCTCCGACCCGCGCGGCGTGGCCGACCTAGACGCGCTCGACGCGATCTACCACTGGACGGAGCTGATCCAGTCAAGCCCGCTTGCCGTCGAGGTCTCCGTGCACAACGCGATCGGTGGCGCCTACCGCTCGCAGGGGATCACGACGCTCGAGCTCCGCTTCAATCCGATGAAACGCAACCGCGGCGGGGAGCGCGACCTCGACCACATCATCCTCGCTGCAGTGCGCGGGCTCGACCGCGCAAGCCTCGAGTATCCGCACGTGCGAGCGGGGCTGATCCTGATGATGGATCGAACGTTCCCGCCCGAGCTGAACGCGATCGTGGTCGAGAAGGCGATCCGCTGGTCGCCGCGCGGCATTGTTGGCGTCGACATCGCAGGCCCGCGGCCCGGACACCAGCCGTATGACTACGGCCAGATCGCTCCGATGGTCGAGGAGGCGCGCGCCGCCGGCCTCGGGGTGACGATCCACGTCGGCGAGGAGGGCGGCCAAATGGGCCGCGCCGAAATGGGTCAGGTCATCGAGGAGCTGCGTCCCGACCGGATAGGCCACGGGATCCTTGCAGCAACCGACCCTGACCTGATGCGCGCCATCCGAGAGGCTGAGATCGTGCTCGAGATCTGCCCGACATCCAACCTGCTGACGAAGGCGCTGCCCGACGAGGATGCCGTGCGCGAGACCCTCCGCACGTTGCTCGAGAATGGCGTCCGATTCACTGTTGCCACCGACGGACCCGAGATGATGCGCACCCACCTCCGCGATGAGTTCAATCTGCTGCTGCGAATAGGCGCTCTCTCGCAGATCGAGTTGGATGAGGCCAACACCCGCGGTCACGACGCGAGCTTCATCGGAGGGCGCAAAGTACGGGCGT
>JBHEMK010000011.1:0-18932 GCA_046262635.1 Gaiellaceae bacterium | reverse complement strand
GCGAGGAGGCGGGGCGCCGCACGAGCCCGTAGACCTCGTACCCTTCCTCCAGAAGCAGCTCCGCCAGGTACGAGCCGTCCTGGCCTCCGATCCCGGTGATCAGCGCGCGGCGCATCGGTGCAGACGTTAGTGGAGGGCCCGCACGTACGCCCAGGCCTCGCGTAACCCGAAGGCTCGCAGCGAGAGCAGCAGGAGCACGTAGACGAGGAGGCCGGCCGGAGCCGCCGCCGGCGCCGGCAGGACGAGCGACGGCAGACCGAAGGCCACGACCGCCGACAGCGTGACCAGCACCGCCAGCCGGGCGAGCCCGGCGAACGCGACGGCGAGCGTCCGTGGCGAGATGTCGTAGAGCAGTGCCGCGACGATCGCGAGCGTCGCGAGCGCGAGCCCCACCGCCACGCCGGTGGTGCCGAACGCCTCGCGCAGCCCGTAGCCCACGGCCCCGTCGAGCAGGAGCGATCCGAGGGCGACCGGAACGAGCGCACGCCGGTGTCCCAGCACGAAGACGAGCGGAAACACCGCATAGAATGCGATCGTCGCGACCATCCAGGGCGCCAGCTCGACCACGATCCGGCCAACGCCCGCGTACGCCTCGCCCAGCACGAAGGCGACGATGCGGCCGCCGACGAGCGCGAAGACCCCCGCTGCGGCGCCCACGAGCGCCAGGCTCACCCAGGACGAGTGCACGACGTGCTCGGCCGCACGCTCGGCGTCGAGCCCGCGCCGGGTCAGCGGCGCCGACGAGATCAGACCGAGCGAGAAGGCCGTCGCCGTGATCAGCATCACCGCCAGCAGATAGGCGTACGAGAAGCTCGTCACCTCGCCCACGCCGAGACCCGAGACGAGCCGGAGCGCGACGACGTAGAAGGCCTGGAGGACGATCGGCACCGCGGCACCCTGGACGAGCCGCCAGAGTCGGCTCGGAACCTCCAGCGGGCCGATGCCGCGGCCGAGACGGGCGGCCAGCGAGCCGAGCCGTACCAGCGGCACGGCGGCCGTGATCGCGCCGTTCAGCGCGATACCCCAGGCGAGCGCGATCAGCCCGTGGCCGTCGGCGAGCGCGGCGAAGAGCGCGAGAGCGCCGATCCCGCCGGCCGCGTAGCCGGCGGCTGCCGTGCCGTAGCTGTCGAGCACCGCGAGCGCGCTCGCAGCGAGCGCGGCCAGGAGCTGCGCGAAGGCGGCGGCGACGACCCACGGGACCGCCGCGGACGCCTCGGCCGCGGCTGCAGGCGGGAGGCTTCCCGTCAGCGCGTCCCCAACCGGCCTTGCGAGCACGGCGACCAGCACGCTCACCGGCACCGCGAGGGCGACGAAGGCGAGGGCATAGGCCCGCAGCTCCTGGCCGAGCCGCCCCTGCTCGGCGGCCCGGGTCAGCTCCGGGACGACGACCAGGCGAAACGACTGCGCAGCGGTCGTGAGAACCAGGTAGATGCCGTATGCGGCCAGGAACCCGTCCGTCCGGGCGTTGCGGCCGAACTTCTGCGCGAGCAGGGCACCAGCGGCCGCTCCCGAGAGCGAGAGGACGAGCATCGCGAGCCCCGTGAGCAGGCCGGATCGCACCGCGCTCCGGCGGGGCGGGTGGCTACTCTTCTCACCTGCCGCCGGCACCCGCACGATGAAAGCAGACTCCCCGCACTGGACCGAGGCGCTCCGCGAGGAGCTCGGCTCGCTCTACGGCGGTCGCACAGCGCTCGTCACCGGCGCCGACGGCTTCATGGGCTCGCATCTGACCGAGGCTCTGGTCGCCTGCGGCGCCAACGTTCACGCCTTCGTCCGCGCCACCTCGAGCGGCGCGCTGAACAACATCTCCCCGCTCCGGGAGCAGCTCAAGGTCCACTTCGCCGACCTGACCGACAAGACCTCGGTCGACTACCTGATTCGCGAGATCCGCGACTCGGCCGGCGACCGGCCCTACATCTTCCATCTCGGCGCCCAGGCCCACGTCGGCGAGTCGTGGCACCGCCCGTACGAGACCGTGATGGCCAACACGCTCGGCACGCTGAACCTGCTGCAGTCGGTCGTCGACCAGGGGCTCGAGCTCGAGAAGTTCGACACGGCGGGCACCTCCGAGGAGTACGGCAACGTCCGCGAGGCCGTCGCGCACCACCACGACTTCGACGCGGACGGCGGGCTGATCCTGCACGAGCGCTCGCCGATCAACCCGAAGTCGATCTACGCCACCTCCAAGGTCGCAGCCGACTTCCTGACGATGAACTACCACGACGCCTTCGGGCTGCCGGGCGTCGTCACGCGGATGTTCAACAACTACGGCCCGCGCCAGAACCCGCGCTACGTCACCGGCACGATCATCACCCAGGCGCTCGAGCACGAGACGATCGAGCTCGGCCAGCTCGAGCCGCTGCGCGACTTCTGCTTCTGCACGGACGGCGTCCGCGGCCACCTGACGGTGGCTGCGCACGGGATCCCCGGCGACGTCTACGTCTACGGCCAGGGCCAGAACATCTCGATGGGCGGCTGGGTCGCGCTGATCCTGAGGGTCGGTGAGGAGAACGGCTTCTGGCCCGCCGGGCGCGAGATCGTGACGACGCCGGCGCGCTTCCGCCCGGGTGCCAGCGAGGTGATGGCACTGCGAGTCGGCTACGAGAAGCTCAACCGCGAGACCGGCTGGGAGCCGAAGGTGTCGTGGGAGGAGGGCGTCCTGCGGACGATCGAGTGGTATGCCGCGAACCGTGACAAGTGGATCGGCCGGGTCGACTGGCTGGCACGCACGGCGGCTCCCGCAGAGGCCTGAGGTGAGGGTTCTCGTCACCGGCGGCGGCGGCTTCCTCGGCACGCACGTCGTCGACCGGCTGCGTGCCGCGGGCGAGGAGCCGTTCGTCGCGCGCCGCCGGGACTTCGACCTGACGCGCCCGGAGGAGACGGAGCGCCTCTTCGGCGACGCGCGCCCGGAGCTCGTGCTCCACCTTGCCGCCGAGGTCGGCGGGATCGGCGCGAACCGCGACAACCCCGGGCGCTACTGGTATGCGAACCTGCTGATGGGCGCGCACGTGCTCGAGCAGAGCCGGCTGCACGGCGTCGCGAAGGTGGTGCTGCTCGGGACGATCTGCGCGTACCCGAAGTTCGCCCCGGTCCCCTTCCGCGAGGAGGATCTCTGGAACGGCTATCCGGAGGAGACGAACGCCCCCTACGGCGTCGCCAAGAAGGCCCTGCTCGTCGGGGCGCAGAGCTACCGCGAGCAGTACGGCACCGACGCCGTCTACCTGCTGCCGGTCAACCTCTACGGCCCCGGGGATAACTTCGACCTCGAGACGTCGCACGTGATCCCCGCGTTGATCCGCAAGATGGTCGAGGCGCAGGAGCGCGGCGAGCGCGAGATCGTCCTCTGGGGGGACGGGACCCCGACGCGGGAGTTCCTCTTCGTCGAGGACTGCGCGGAGGGGATCGTGCTCGCGGCGGAGCGCTACGACGGCGCCGAGCCGGTCAACCTCGGTACCGGCGAGGAGATCTCGATCCGCGACCTCGCCGAGCTCGCGGCCGAGCGAACCGGCTACGACGGCGAGATCGTCTGGGACACCTCGAAGCCGAACGGCCAGCCGCGGCGCCGCCTCGACGTGACGCGGGCGCGCGAGCTCTTCGGTTTCGAGGCAAGGACGTCCTTCCGCGAAGGCCTGGAGCGGACCGTCGCGTGGTACCGCGCCTCACGCGCTGAGCCCGCGGTCCGCTAGCGACTTGGCCGAACGGACGCTGACAGCCCCTGCACCGTCGCGGATTCGGCCGCTCACGGCGCGCGCCTGGGTCTGGACGATGGAGCTCCGGCCGCTCTCCGTCCTCGGCCTCCTGGCGGTCGTTCAGTGGCTCGCCCTGCTCGCCCTGATCGTTTCGATCCATCACAACGGCTGGCTCTTCTACCAGGGCGGCGACGAGACCTTCTACTACACGACCGGCTGGGGAATCGCCGGCGGCCACCTGCCGCCCACCTCGATCGGCTACGGCTGGTCGCTGCTGCTCGCGCCGATCGCGCTCTTCGCTGGGCCGAGCTACCTCGCAGCGCTGCCGGGGATCGTGCTGCTGCAGGTGCTCGTCCTGCTCCCGCTCGGCCTCTGGTTCGCGTACGGCCTCGGTGAGCGGCTGGCCGGCCGCTGGCTCGGGTACACGGTCGCCGTCGGCTGGGTGGTCGCGCCGTATCTCGTCATCCCGGGCTTCGTCCAGCGCTTCCACGCGCAATGGGTCGAGCAGTTCCTCCCGCAGGCTCTGGGCTTGACGGGCCTGGCCGACTTCGTCTCGATGGTCGTCGTCACGGGGGCGGTTTGGCTCTTCCTGCGCGCGCTCGACTCGCGGGCCCCGGGGGATGCGCTGCTCGCCGGGTTGATCACGGGCTTGGCGATCGGGATCAAGCCGGCCAACGTCCTCTTCGTGGCGGGGCCCGGGCTCGCACTGCTCGCGACCCGTCGCTGGCGCACGGGGCTGCTGTACGGCGTGGCGATCGCGCCTGCGGCCCTGACGCTCGCGGTCTGGAAGGAACGCGGGCTCGGCCACCTGCCGCTCCTCGCCGTGACCGTCGTCCACGTCGCCGGCGCTGCGACGGCGGCACCGCTCGTCGCCACCGGCGCAGCGGGCTTGCACGCCCACTGGACACAGCTCGGCAACAACCTGGCGCAGCTCCGGGAGTTCTTCTGGAGCATGCGCCTGATCGAGTGGCTGCCGTTCGCAGGGTTCGTCGCACTCGCGCGAGTCTCGTGGCCCAAGGCGCTCGTCGTCGGCGGCTGGCTCGCAGCCTTCATCCTCGTCAAGGGCACGTCGTCCGGTGCGAACGTCCAGGATGCGACCTTCTTCAGGCTGCTGATGCCGGCATGGCCCGCCTATCTCGTCCTCGTCGCGTCGCTGCCACTCCTCGTCCCGGACGTCGCGCGGGCGGTCAGAGGTCGCGTGCTGCCGGCGATCCGGCCGATCGCGACGAGAGGAATCCCGCTCGTCGCGGCCGCGGCGCTGCTGGGATTCGTCCCGCTCGTGGCGGTGGCCGCGCTGCCGACCCTCCAGAATCGCTCGATCGTCTCAGAGTTCACGAACAACGTCGTCGTGCCGGCCGGCGTCGACTTTCACCTTCGTGCGCGGGCGACGCCCAAGGGTGTGGAGCTCACCTGGCGCCGCCCCGCCGGAGCTCGCGGAGCCGTCTTCTACCGGCTCTACTCCGAGCAGGCGCGCTACATCTGGGACCGGACGCTGACGCCGGTCGAGCACGGCATCGCCTGCCTGAAGAACGTCGGGGGAGCGCGTCGATGCCGCGTCCTGATGAACGTGCTCGGCACAACGGAGGGCACCACGTACCTCGACCGCGGACGGAGCCGCGTGTTCGACTACCGGGTCGGCCTCGCCGCCAACTGGCTCAAGGACCCCTCGCGCGGCGACGTCCTGATGCTGAGCAGGCAGGCGAACCCCTCGCTGCCCTAGCCTAGCCCACGCTCCCGGACCTGCAGCTCGAGCAGAGCAACGCGCTGGGCGAGGATCACGTTCTGATCGGAGAGGCGCGAGATAACCGTCGAGTAGTGGAGCAGGACGCCGATGATGAACAGGATCCCGACGGCGAACAGCACGGCCGGCGGATAGCCCCGCACGCCGACCCAGCCCGCGATCGTGTTCAGGCCGCTGCGCCAGGCGGCGAGCGCCGTCAGCACGAGCCCGGTCAGCAGCCAAAGGAGGGCATAGCGCTCCCGGAGCCGGCGCGTGCGGATCAGCTCGAGCACGACGAGCACCAGGGTGAACGACGCGAGCGAGCCGAGAACGGAGACGATCAGTGGGGTCACGTGTCCTCCTCCTGGGGCACGGCGTAACGGCGGAACATGCCGACGAAGAGCGCCAGCAGCACCTTGATCATGTAGTACACCGAGCGGAGCGCCGTGATCGAGGAGCTGCCCCCGGAGCGCTGACGCATGGCAACAGGCACCTCCTGCAGCCGCAAGTGCGCCTTGGCGACCATCACCGTCGCCTCGACCTCCGGGTAGTCGTGCGGATAGTCGGCGGCGAAGAGTGCGATCCCGCGCCTGCCGACGGCGCGGAATCCCGACGTCGTGTCCGTGACCTTCTGCCCGACGATGCGCGAGACCATCCAGGCGAAGACGCGGATGCCGACCCTGCGGATGGCGGTCGAGCGGAACTCGCCATCGCCGCCGAAGCGCGTCCCGACCACGAGGTCCGCCTCCCCGGCGACGACCGGGGCGAGGATCTGCGGCAGCTGGCCGGGATCGTGCTGTCCGTCCCCGTCCACCTGGACGGCCACGTCGTAGCCTCGTTCGAACGCGTAGCGGAAGCCGGTCTGCATTGCCCCGCCGATGCCGAGGTTGAAGGGCAGGCGCAGAACGTGCGCGCCGGTGTCAGCGGCGATCCCGGCCGTGCGGTCCCGCGAGCCGTCGTCGACGACGACGATGTCCATCCCCGGGTCGAACTCCCGCAGCTCGCGGATGACGCGGCCGACGCTTGCCTCCTCGTTGAAGGCGGGGACGATCGCGAGCCTGCGCAGCCCGTCGAGCTCGGACACGGGCTCCGCGCGAACCGAGCCGGTGATCAGCTCAGTCATCCGGAATCCACCGCAGCCGCCGTGCCGAGTCCCACCAGCTCGAGCAGCCTCCGGGCACGGTGGGTGTAGGTGTGCTCGTCGAGCGCGCGCTCACGTGCGCGGCGACCGAGCTCCTCCGCCGCTCCCGGATCGCCGAGCAGCAGGCGGTAGGCGGCCGCGGCCGCGGCGCCGTCGTCGACGACGATCAGCTCCCGGCCCGGCTCGAACCAGCGCTCGATCCCCTCGTACGGGTTGGACACGATCGCGGCGCCGGCCATCGCGAGCTCGAACGGCCGGGCCGTCGAGGAGGCGAAGACCGACGCGTGCGGGCGGCGCGTCATGTTCAGGTTGATGCGGCCCGCGGCGATCGACCGGTTGAACACATTGAACGGGACGTCGCCGACACGCCGTGCCCGCCCGGTGTCGCCCCGGTAGTCGCGGCCGCCGAGGGCGAAGTCGACCGCCTCCAGCTCGCGGCTCGGGGCGCCGACCATCGCCGCCATCCAGTCGCGGCGGAACTTGTCGCCGTAGCCGTAGAAGAAGACGTCGTAGTCCTTCTCCAGCGGCAGCGGGCGGAACAGATCCGGATCGGCGGCCCAGAAGAGCGCCTCGGCGCGGCGCGCGCCGAGCTCGAGCAGCCGCGGGATCCCGCCCTCGGAGTTCGAGACGACGAGGTCGTACTCCGACGGATCGGCGCCGTGGTAGTAGTTGAAACCGGTATCCATGCCGCCGAACTCCGGCAGGCTCATCGGGACGTCGCCGTCGTAGAAGACGACCGGCAGGCCGAAGCGCTCGCGCAGGGCCGTGGGGATGCCGCGGAAGTGGCTGATCGGCACCGTGAAGACGAGCACCGCGTCGACGTCGCCCTCGCGCTCGAGGATCCGCCCGAGATGTCGTTGCCAGCGCGGGGTCACGTAGCGCCAGATCACCTCGCGCACGAGCTGGTCGCCGCGCGACTCCTCGGGGCTCTCCTCGGCCCGGCGCAGATAGTGGTCGCCCTTGAGCCGCGCCGCCGCTGCCCTGGCCGCCGCGAACACCTCCGCCTCCCGGTAGAGCGGGTTCGGCGCGGTCCGCCACCAGGGCGACTCGATCGCCCTGCCGCGGTAGGGCGTCACGATCAGATCGACGCCGATCTCGGCCAGGCCCTTCCAGAGCTGCCACCACGCGGGCGTGCAGCCGTAGCGGAAGTCGAGGTCAGCCGCGGAGGCGACGGCGAGGATCTTCGGCGCGCTCATCCGAGACAGTATGTCGGCCGCTGCCGTCGGCTCAGTAGGCGCCGCGGCGCGCCAGCACGGCAGGGAGCGTCTTCGCCAGGATCGAGATGTCGAGCCAGATCGACCAGTTCTCCAGGTAGTAGAAGTCGAGCCGGACAAGATCGTCGAAGCTCAACGCGATTCGGCCCGAGACCTGCCAGAGACCGGTCATCCCCGGCAGGACGAGGTAGCGCTTGCGGTGCCAGTCCTGGAGCTGGATGAAGTCGCGCACGGGCAGCGGCCGCGGGCCGACGAGGCTCATCTCGCCGCGCAGGACGTTCAGGACCTGCGGAGTCTCGTCGAGCGAGTATCTGCGCAGGAAGCTGCCGACGCGCGTCACCCTCGGGTCGTCCCTGATCTTGAAGAGCGGGCCGGAGGCCTCGTTCTCGGCCTCGAGGCCGGCCTGCCGCTGAGACGCGTCGCCGTGCATCGAGCGGAACTTGAACATCCCGAACTCCTCCTCCGCGAGCCCGATCCGACGGTCGCGGTAGAACACGGGCCCCGGAGCGTCGAGCTTGACCGCGAGCGCGATCAGCAGCCAGAGGGGCAGCCCGATCACGACGATCGAGGCGCTGACGACGAGGTCGAACGCCCGCTTCACCACCCAGTCGACACCTGCGAAGACCGGCGGTCGCAGCTCGAACAGCGGCAATCCCTGGCCGGGGACGTATTCCCCGCGCTGGACGAGCAGCTCGGTGGTCGTCGGAGCGATCCGCACCTTGACGCCGCGCCGGTGCGCCTCCTCGACCACGTCGAGGAGCTGTTCCTGGTCGTAGTCCGAGCCGGTGACGATCAACTCGTCCACCGCCCGCTCGGCGAGGATCCGCCGCAGGTCCGCCAGATCGCCGAGGAGGGTCAGCGGAACACCGTCAGGGGCAGACGAGAGGGCGCCGACGAACTCGTAGTCGATCCCGCCGCGTCCCCGGCCCAGCGTTCGGCAGAGATCGGCGAGATGCTCGCCCTCGCCGACGAGCACGGCCCGGCGCCTGACCCCGGCGAGCTTCCAGAGGTCGCGCGTGACCAGGTCGTAGCTGGCGCGGAAGCAGGCCATCAGGATCGCCGTCAGCAGCAGGGCCGTCGGATAGAGCCCGAAGGTCGTGTGCTGGTAGCCCGTGCCGACCGCGAAGGCGAGCGTGATCACGGTCACGAGCAGCAGCGAGGAGAGGATGCGCCCGACCCCGGCACGCTGCTCGCGCGGCGCGTAGAGACCGCCGCGCCAGAAGACGAGCACCGTCACGAGCGCGAGGAAGGGCAGCCACTGCTCCTCGGCCTTCCAGGGCAGACCCCAGAGCACCGGGTGCTCGCCGTAGTAGACGGCGCGCAGGATCAACGCCACGTAGAGGCCGAGCGCAAGCCCCGAGACGTCGAGGACGACCAGCAGGAGGATGCTGACGAGCCGACGGCCGACCGCCCTCAGATGAGGTGCCGAAAGAATCGTCGGCTTGGCCGAGCGGATGTCGCCGCGGAGCGGCCGCTCGATTGGCTTGATCGCCACGAGCGGGGAGTGTATCGGCCTCCCCCTCACCGCTCAGGCTACGCTCAGCGCCGTGAGCAGGCTCGACGAGCTGAACGAGCGCTACGGCGACTACCACCGCGCCGCCCGCACCACCGACTTCGTCTTCGGCGGCGAGGAGCGCGCCGCGCTCTTCCGCCGGCTCGTCGGCGGGCCTGGGAAGCGCGTGCTCGACGTCGGCTGCCGCTACGGCGCGCTGACCCGCGCGTACGTCGAGGGAAACGAGGTGGTCGGGATCGATGTCGACCGGGCCGCGCTGGCCGAGGCGGCAACGCTCGGCATCGAGACCCGCTGGGCCGACGCCGAGGAGCCGCTCCCCTTCGAGGACGCGAGCTTCGACGTCGTCGTCGCGGGGGAGCTGATCGAGCACCTTCGTGCGCCCGAGCGACTCGTCGCCGAGGCGCGGCGCGTGCTCGGGCCGGGCGGCGCCTTCGTGGGCTCGGCGCCCAATTTCTTCCGGCTGCGGAACCGCCTCGCAATGCTCGCCGGCCGGCCGCTCGACCACGACCCGACCCATCTGCGGATCTTCGCTCCCCGCGACGTCGCGACGCTGATGGACGGCTGGGAGAACCTGGAGCTGCACTTCGTCGCGAGCCGCTTCCTCCGGCTCTCGCCGCGGCTCTTCGCGAACATCGTCGTCTTCAGCGCGCAAACGCCTCGCTGAACTCGAGCTCCGGGCCGCCATTCCCCTCGAGCTGCCCGGCCCGCCGTCGGCGCCCCAGGACGTGCAGCGAGGCGACGAGCGCCGCGCGCCGCCGCGCGTCGAGCAGGTCGTAGTCGTGGAAGTAGGCGTGCGTCCAGGCGCCGAGCCGGCCGGCGCACGCGCGGGCCAGCCGGCCAACCGAGTGCGTCGTCGGCGCCTCCGGCAGCAGCGTTCCGCTCGGCAGGCGGACGCGGCACGGGCCGGGTCCCCGAGCGGTGCAGTCCGTGTAGCCCAGCGAGGCGACGGCCTCCGCGACCGCCCGGTCCATGTACCAGGCGCCGCCGCAGAAGAGCGTCGCCCGGAGGCCCACCTCCCGCAGCCACCTGCCCTCCTCGAGCACGCGCGCGGCCGGGTTGCCGGCGGTCGGGCGGGCGTGGGTCGGGCTCGTCCAGTGGGTGTGGTGGCCGAACGGCCCGCGCGCAGCCGCCTCGTGCGCACGGTCGAGCCAGAGGCCACGGTCCTCGCCCTCGTGCGGCGGGCGCATCAGCGCCGCGATCGCGAGGCCGCCCGGCCGACGCGCCTGCAGGCGCGAAAATCGAGCCCACGCAGCGTCGTCGAGCGGCCGCTCGAGATGGCACGAGACCACGGCGACTCCCCCGACGGGCAGACTCTCCTCGATGTGCGGGATCTGCGGACTCTACGCGCCGCACGGCGAGCCCCGGCCGGAGCTCGTCGATGCGATGCGCGCCCGGATCGCCCATCGTGGGCCCGACGAGGGCTCCACCGACGCCTTCGGGGCCGCGGTGCTCGGCCACCAGCGCCTCCGCGTGATCGACCTCGAGCAGGGCGGCCAGCCGGTCGCGAACGAGCGCGGCGAGGTTGTCGCGGTCTTCAACGGTGAGCTCTACAACTTCCCGGAGCTGCGCCGGGAGCTCTCCGGGCACGAGCTGCGCGGGACCGGCGACACGCCGGTCATTCCGCACCTGTACGAGGAGCACGGCCTGGCGTTCGCCGGGCGCCTGGAGGGGATGTTCGCGGTCGCCGT
The DNA here is from genome assembly GCA_046262635.1 of Gaiellaceae bacterium. GTDB lineage: Bacteria > Actinomycetota > Thermoleophilia > Gaiellales > Gaiellaceae > JBHEMK01. The sequence goes on along the minus strand of JBHEMK010000011.1, from coordinate 7,967 downwards.
TTGGGATGGGCGGCGACTCGTGCTCGTGCGCGACCGGCTCGGGAAGAAGCCGCTCGTCTGGACGCGGCTCGACGACGGCACCTTCGCGTTCTCATCCGAGCTGAAATCGTTCTTCGGGCTGCCCGGGTTCCGCGCCGAGCCTGACCTGGCAGCACTGGACGCCTATCTCGCGCTGGGCTACGTCCCTGGCGACCGCACCGGCCTGCGGGCGGTCCGGCGCCTCCTCCCCGGGCACCTGCTCGTCGTCGAGGGAGCGCAGGAGCGGGCCGAGCGCTACTGGTGCCCGGCGGCGAGGAGCACGTCCGTGCGGGGCTCGGAGGAGGAGTGGCTCGAGCAGGTGCGGGGGGAGGTGGGCGAGGCCGTTCGGCGGCGGCTCGTGGCCGACGTGCCCCTCGGTGCCCTGCTCTCAGGCGGAATCGACTCGGCCGTCGTTGTCGCGCTGATGGCCCAGGCGGCGAGCGAGCCGGTGCGAACCTTCACGGTCGGCTTCGCGGACGAGCGCTATGACGAACGGCGCTACGCCCGCGCCGTCGCAGAGCGCTGGGGCACCCGGCACGAGGAGGTGCTGCTCACGCCTGACGTCGCCGCGACCCTGCCGCGGCTGGCCGACGCCTTCGACGAGCCGCTCGGTGACGAGGCAGCACTGCCGCTCTTCCTGATCTGCGAGGCCGCGCGGCGCCACGTCACGGTCGCGCTCGTCGGCGACGGCGGCGACGAGTCCTTCGCAGGCTACGAGCGCTACGCGGCGGCAGGGCTCGCGGCGAGGGTGCCCGCCCGCCCCGCCCGCACGGGCGCGCGGCTCCTGCGCGCGCTGCCCGCGGCGGCCGAGCGGCGCTCGACCGTCGTCCGCGCTGCGCGGTTCCTCGAGGCGGCCGCCGCGCCGGCCCGTGACCGCTACGGACGCCTGCTGGAGGTCTTTCCGCCGGGCCTGCGGGTCGCCCTGTGGAGCGACGAGGCGCTCGCGGAGATCGCCCCGCTTCAGACCGCCGGCGAGCTGCTCGGCCCCCCGCCGGAGCCGGGCGTCCGCGGGCTCCAGCGGCTGGACGCCGTCACCTATCTTCCCGGCGACCTGCTGCCGAAGTCCGACATTGCGTCGATGTCTCATTCGCTCGAGCTCCGCTCGCCGTTGCTCGACCGGCGGGTCCTCGAGCTCGGGCTGGCGCTGCCAGACTCGCTGCGCATGGGCCGATTGACCGGGAAGGTCGCGTTGCGCCGGGCGTTCGCCCCCGAGCTTCCGCCGCTCGTCGCCGGACGAGGGAAGACGGGCTTCGGCGTTCCGCTGGCCGCCTGGTTCCGGGGCGAGCTGCGGGAGGTTGCCCACGACGTCCTGCTCGACACCGAGCTCTTCCGGCGCGACGCCGTCGAGCGGCTGCTGCACGAGCACGCGGTCGGACGGGCCGACCATGGCCACCGGCTCTGGTGCCTGGTCATGCTCGAGCTCTGGCAGCGCCGCTACGCAGCCGCGGCGGCAATCGCGGCGTGACTCGCCGCACCGCCTACGGGCTCGCCGCTGCGGCGGCCGTCCTGCCGCGGCTCGCCGTCCTGCTCCATGAGCGCGGCCTGATCCTGAGCCAGTACGCGGAGAAGAGCGACCGGTTCGCGAAGACGTTCGTCGACCACGGCACCTTCGGCTTCGTGCCGGGTCAGCCGTCTGCGTACACGCAGCCGCTCTACGGCTGGTTCCTGATCCCCATCTACCGGATCTTCGGGCGCCACTGGTGGGCCGTCGGGCCGGCGCAGATCGCCGTCGCCGCCTGCACGGCGATGCTCGTGCTCTCGATCGGCCGCCGCTTCCTCTCGGTTCGCTGGGCGACCGCGGCCGCCGTCGTCGCGACGCTCAACCCGTACCTCGTCTGGCACGACGTCCATGTCAATCGCGAGATCCTCGACCAGCTGCTCGCGGCGGCGATCGTCCTCCTGATGCTCGCGGTGGCGGAGCGCCCGAGCGTGCGCCTGTCGGCGCCCCTCGGTGCCGTCAGCGGACTTGCCATGCTCGGAAACACGCGCCTGTTCGCGCTGCCGGTCGTGCTCGCCGCCTTCCTGCTCTGGCGCCGCGGCGTCGGGCGGGCGACCGTACTGGCCGCCGCGGCGCTGCTCGCCTTCGCCGCGCTCGCGGTCGCCCCCTGGCTGCTCCGCAATCGGGTGGAGGTCGGCTGCTGGGCGCTGACCACCGACGGCCGCGCGCTCTACAAGGCGAACGACCGCTTCACCTACTCGATCCTCGCCCACGGCGGCTGGATCGACGATGTGCCGCGGATCAGGAACGCCCCCTACAACCCGGAGGAGGCGGCGGCGCTCTACGTGCAGTACGGCCGGGTCGTGCACGTCGACGAATGCCGGCAGATGACCTACTACGAGCGGCTCGCCTTCACCTACTGGCGGCGCCATCCGGGCGGCAAGGCGCGCCTGATGGCGCAGGCGGCGAGCATGCTCTGGAGCCCGAAGGTGACCGAGACGAGCGGCCGGAACCGCGCCAGCTCGCTCGACCTCGGGCGCCGCTGGGTCGCGCCCGTCTACACCGTCGTGCTGTACGTCCTGGCCGCGGCCGGGATCTGGCTCGTCCCCCGCCCCTTCGCCGTGCTGGCAGTGCTGCTCCTCGCCTACAACACGGTCGCCGCGCTCGCGTTCGCCGGAGCCACCCGCTACCGGGTGCCCTGGGACTTCCTGATCGCACTCTGCGCGGCCGCAGGCGCCGTCTGGGCCGCCGGCCGCGTGCGTGGAAACGCATGAGGGTGATGCACGTCCACCGGATCCGCGGGATCGGCGGCTCGGAGCGCCACCTGCTGGAGCTGCTGCCCGCCCTCACCGACCTCGGCGTCGAGCCGGTGCTGGTCGGGCTGGACGATCCCGCCTGGGATCCCTCGGACTTCTACGGCGCGCTCCGGGTTCCCTCGATCCGCATCCCCTCCCCTCGGGACGTCGATCCGCTGCTGCTCGGACGGCTGACGCGCCGGCTCCGGGCGGACATCGTCCACACCCACCTCGTCCACGCCGACCTCTACGGCGGTCTCGCGGCGAAGCTCCGCCGCGAGCGGCTCGTCTCCACCAAGCACAACGACGACCCGTTCAGGACGGGGCCGTTCCGCCACGTCGAGCGGGCGCTCTGCCGAGCCGCCGACAGCATCGTCGCGATCACCGAATCGCTGCGCCGGTTCACGGTCGAGCAGGTCGGCGTACCCGCGGAGAAAGTCACGGTCGTCCACTACGGCCTCGATGACCCACCGGCCGCGTGGGGCGAGAACCCACCCGACCCGGTGCCGGGGGACGCCCGCGTGCTGCTCGCGATCGCGCGGCTCGTGCCTCAAAAGGGCCTCGACGTCGCAGTGCAGGCGCTCGCGGCCGTGCGGGAGCGGCACCCGGCCGCGGTGCTCGTCGTCCTCGGCGAGGGGCCCGAGCGGCCCCGGCTCGCCGGAGAGGGCGTCTATCTGCTCGGCCGCGTGCCGGACGTGGCCGCCTGGCTGGGCCGCGCGGAGCTGCTCGTGCATCCAGCACGCTGGGAGGGGTTTGGCCTGGCGCTGCTCGAGGCGATGCTCGCCGGGCTGCCGGTGGTCGGAACGCGGGTCAGCTCGGTCCCGGAGATCGTCGTCGACGGCGAGACCGGCCTGCTCGTGCCGCCGGACGATCCGGCCGCCCTCGCCGCTGCGATCCTGCGCGTGCTCGAGGACCCTGCGACCCTCGGCGCCGCCGGTCTGGCACGCGCCCGCGCCGAATTCTCGGTCGAGCAGATGGCCCGACGGACGCTCGACGTCTACGAGGCGCTGCCGCCCAGGGCCTCCTTGTAGAGGATCTCCGTCCGGTCGGTGCAGCGCTCCTGCAGGAAGCTCGTCAGCGCGCGTCGGCGTCCAGCGTGGCCCATCCGGGCGGCGAGGGGAAGGTCCCGGGCGAGCTCGAGGATCGCATCGCGCAGCGGCTCGGCCTCGCCGGGAGGGACGAGGTAGCCGGTGACGCCATGCTCGACGAGCTCGCCGAGGCCGCCGATCGCCGCGGCGATCACGGGGCGCGATCGCTCCATCGCCTCCAGGGCGACCATGCCGAAGCCCTCGCCCATCGACGGCACCACCACCGCTGCGGCACGCTCGATCGCCCTCTGCACCGGGGCGACGTAGCCGAGGAACCGGACCGCGTCGGTGATCTCGAGCTCCCGGCAGAGCGCCTTCAGGGCCGGCTCCAGCGGCCCGCGGCCGGCGATCTCGAGCTCGAGCTCAGGCAGCCGCTCCCGCGCCTCCGCGAACGCCCGCAGCAGCACGACGTGGCCCTTGATCGGGATCAGGCGCCCGACGCAGAGCAGGAGGGGCGCAGTCCCCCGGTAGGGCTCGGGCTCGCCGTTCGGCTCGATCCCGTAGTGGACGATCTCGAAGTCGGCCCCGCGGAAGCCCTCGACGTCCTCGAGGTAGCGGGCGAGGCCGCGCGAAATCGCGATCTGCATGTGCGCAAGGCTCGCGACGGTGCGATCGGCGAGACCGAAGTACGGCGCCTCCCGGAATTCGTTGAACCCGTGCTTGGTCGAGATCCGCACGGGGACGCGCGCGAGCGTCCCGGCCAGCAGGCCGTACGCGTCCGCGTGCACCAGGTGGGTGTGCAGGATTCCCGGTCGTGCCCGCGCGAGGTAGGCCGCGAGCCGGACGAACGCGACCGGATCGACGTCGGCGCGAACGGGAATCGCATCGACCGGGACCCCGCGGGCCTCGAGCGCGCGCGCGAAGCCCCAGGCGCCCGCCTCGTGCTCGTGCAGCATCAGCATGCGCACGTCCCAGCCGCGGTCGCGCAGCCGCGGCAGCAGGGTGAGCAAGTGCGCCTCCGACCCGGAGATGCCGGCGACCTTCTGGAGGTGCAGGATGTGGCCCCTCATGCGGCGGCAGCCAGGATGCCCTCCGCCCAGGCCTCGACCGAGTGGTGCTCGAGCACCCGCGCACGGAGCTCAGGCCGGCGCCGGCGGTCGAGCCCGAGCAGGCGGTCGGCGAGGCTTTCGGGTGACTCCCGGTCGAAGAGCGAGCCGCGGTCGATCAGCTGCTCGAAGACCGGGTTCGAGGCGAGCACCGGCAGGCACGACGCCGCGGCCTCGTAGACGACCTTGTCTGCGGCGCCGGCCCGCATGTTGTTGATCAGCACGTCGCTCCGCCCGAACACGGCCCGCAGCTCCGCCCGCGGGACGGGGCCGCCGAGGTCGACGCGCTCGCCGAGGCGAAGCTCCTCGACGAGGTCCCCGAGCCACCGCTCGTGGTCCCGCTCGAGGGCCGACCCCGCAACGCCGTGCACCTCGAGCCGCGCATCACAGCCGCGATCGACGGCCAGCCGCAGACCGCGCACCACATGGTCAAGGCCCTTCGCCGGCGAGTAGCGGCCGAGCGCGAGCGCACGCAACGGCCCCTCTGTCGCCCCGGCCTCGCTGCACGAGAACTCCGACACGTCGATCCCGTGCCCGATCACGTGCACCTTCGCGGACTCGAGCGGGAAGGTCGTCCGGTCGACGCTCGCGATCGCGGTCGACACCCTCGCCGCCGCACGCAGGAGCGCATGGCTTCTCCAGTGCGTGTACCAGAGGACGAGGGGGATTCCGAGCGGCCGGACCAGGGGCGCTGCCAGAACCGCGTACAGGGCGATCATGTGGGCGATCACGGCGTCGGGACGCGGCCGCAGCTCGCGTGCGAGGGCGGCCTCGAAGCGGAGCCCGCGGCCGGCGCGGGTCCCCGATCCGAACCTGTGCACACGCGCATTTGCAGGCAGCGCTTCCGGCAGAGCCGAGTCGCAGAGGACGACGATCTCGTCCACGCGCGCTGCGAGGGCGCGTACCATCGGCACGGTCGCGCCGAGGGCGGGATCATCCTGGTCGAGCCGCTGGGTCATGAACACGAGCCTGCGCATCAGAAGATGTCCGTGTCGCCGAGCGAGAAGCGCCACCGCTCGCGCCCGTGCGGGAGCTCCGCGCCCGGTTGGAGCGCGTGGCCGATCAGGCGAATCGACGCATTCGTCGGCAGAAACCCGGCCGCAAGATACGTGCGCTCCTCACCCCGGTTGGGCATCGCGATCACGACGTCCGCATCGACCGAGGCCGCGCAGCGGTGCAGGAGCCGGACGCCGTCGCCGCCGACGAGGTCGCAGACGAGCCCGGCGGAGATGCCCTTGTAGACCCCCCAGCCCACGACGGCGAAGCCGCGGCCGGTCGAGACGCTCGCATAGCGTCGCGTCGAGTCGCGGTAGCGCCAGTTCAGGTAGGCCGCGTCCTTGACGACGTGGTTCGCCCAGCCGGTCGCGGCGCGGTGGTAGAGCTCCTCGTGGCGCGGGCCGAACGCCTCGACGGCGCCGCGCACCCCCCCGGCCGGCCGGCCGTGCTCGCGCAGGTGCCGCAGCGCCCGCAGGGGCCGTTTGGGCCTTGCCCAGAGCCGCAGCCAGCAGAGCTCCTCCCAGCCGAGCTTGCCGACGAAGATCGGCCCGGCGATCGGATTCGTGAAACCGAGCGCGAGCTCCGCTCCCTGCTCCGAGGCGATCCGCTCGTTGTGCTGTTGCAGGCCGGAGAAGACGCCCCGCCCACGGGCCGCCCTCCCGGTCATTACGTGGATCGTGAAGGTCGCGTACGCCTCTCGCCGGCCGAGGATCATCCTCGCGTAGCTCTGCGCCGCCGCGCCGATCGTGCGCCCGTCCGCCTCGGCGAGGTTGACGATGAAGCGGCCGGCGGGGCTCTGCTCGAACCACCAGTTGAATTCCTCCGGCGACCAGGCCGCCCCCTCGTAGACCTCGCGCATCAGAGCGAGAAAGTCGCCGCGCCGGGACGGCTCGTAGGGGACCGTCTCGTACGACGTCACTTGGAGGAGGTGCCGAGCGCCGCGTTGAAGAGGCGGCGGGCGTGCGTCCCGGTCACCGTGTCCTTGACGGCGATCAGGTCGCAGGCCCCGGCGAGCACGAGCTCGAACGTCCGGGGCGAATACGGCTCCACGTTGTAGCGGTGGAGCTCGAGCGGGTCGCTCGACGGTGAGTTCGCGCCCGAGACCGAGGTGAAGGCGACGTCGTAGCCGGCCTGGCGGACGAGGCTGAGGTGTACAGGCTTGTAGTGGGCCTCCGACCCCTTCACGTAGGAGAAGGCGCGCACCGGACGTCCGAGCTTGTCCTCGAGCCGCAGCTTCGAGACGACGATCTCGCGGGCGGCCTCGTCGATCTCGAGATCAGCGAGCGGGCGGTGGCTGATCCCGTGCGACTCGATCCGGACGCCGTGGCGCTCGAGCTCGGCCAGTTCATCCCAGTCGACGGTGCGGTTGACGACGCCGCGCGCGGCGAGATGCTCCTCGTGCGGCAGCGGCAGCGGGTCGCCGACGTAGCCGAGCGGCACGAACTGCACCGCCGGATAGTGGTGCTTCTCGAGGATCGGCACAGCGTTGTCGAGGTTGTCGCGATACCCGTCGTCGAAGGTGATCAGGACAGCGCCTGCCGGGAGCGGCTCACCGCCGACGTAGTGCGAGAGCACGGCATCGAGGTCGACGACCGCGTAGCGGAGCTCGCGCAGCTGCGCCATCTGCTCGTCGAAGATCGAGACCGGCATCGACATCCTGTTGCCGATCAGGTCGTTGACCTTGTGGTACATGAGTACCCGCAGCGTCCGGGCGTCACCGTTGACGGCCCGCAGCCCGGTCGCGGTCTCGCCGAGCGCGCGGTAGACGCCGTTTTTGAGGGCCTGCTTCAGCTGCTCACGCACGGAGAGAAGTCTAGGCCGTCGCCGTCCGAAGGAGGGTTTCGATCCGTGCCGCGTACCCCTCCGGGGTCGCTGTCCAGCGGGCGCCGCTCGCAGCGGCGCCCGCGCCGAGCCGCTCGGCGAGAATGCGGTCCGAGAGGACCCGGACGAGCGCCGCGGCGAGCGCGTGCGGATCTCCCGGCGGGACAAGCAGGCCGTTGACACCGTCCTCGACGACGTCGGGGATGCCGCCGGCACGGCTGCCGACGACCGGGCGGCCGCGGCAGAAGGCCTCCATCGCCACCCG
>JBHEMK010000010.1:0-32070 GCA_046262635.1 Gaiellaceae bacterium | reverse complement strand
GCTCCAAGCGGCGTGAACGCGTTGCTTCCCGGAGTCGCCTCACCGCCGGCCACGGGGCCTCCGGGTTGACGTGGTCGATCGTCACCGGCGAGATGCCGCCCCAGTCGTCGATGCCGGCGTCAAGCAGCCGGGCGAAGTCGGTCGTCAGGTTCGGCGGCGCCTGCAGATGGGCCTCCGGGCCGAGCAGGATTCGCGCCGCCGCGATCGTCCAGAGGTGCTCCTCGAGCGCCGGCTCTGGAGCGGCGGCCATCTTCGTCCCGGGCTTGGCGCAGAAGTTCTGGACGATCACCTCCTGCACGTGGTCGCCGGCGTCGCGGATCGCGAGCAGCGCCTCGAGCCGCTCCTCCCGCGTCTCGCCGATCCCGATCAGGATCCCGGTCGTGAAGGGTACGCGCGCCTCGCCCGCGAGCCGCAGGGTCTCGAGCCGCACCGACGGATGCTTGTCCGGCGAGCCGAAGTGTGGAGCTCCGGGCGCGGCGAGCCGCTCGGAGAGCGTCTCGAGCATGATCCCCATCGAACCGGAGACAGGCCGCAGGGCGGCGATCTCAGCCGCCCTCAGCACGCCGGGGTTCAGGTGCGGGATCAGGCCGGTCTCGTCGAGCACCGCCTTTGCAGCCCGCGCGAGGTATTCGAGCGTCGTCGCGCAACCGAGCTCCGAGAGCTCCTCGCGCGCTGCCCGGTAGCGGAGCTCCGGCTTGTCCCCGAGCGTGAAGAGCGCCTCACGGCAGCCCGCGCTGGCGCCGGCCCGCCCGATCTCCAGCACCTCGTCGATCGAAAGATACGCCCGCTCGCCGCGGCGCGGAGGCTGCGCGAAGGTGCAGTAGTGGCAGACGTCCCGGCAGAGCTTCGTCAGCGGGATGAAGACCTTCGGCGAGTAGGTGATCAGACGGTCGCCTCGGAGCCGGCGCGCTTCCGCGCAGAGCTCCTCCAGCGGCGTGTCGAGCAGCCCCAGCGGCACAGAGCCCAGCCTAGTCCGACCGCGTGCTCCTCTGCCTCCCTCAGCCTCTGGCGCTGAGCAGCTTGCCGATTCGCACCCAGCGATTGGTGCGCCACTGCTCCAGCTGAGCCTGCTTGACCGGGAACCGGTCAGTCGGTGTCGTCGAGAGCACGACTCCCTTCAGCAGGAACGGGTTGTTCGCCTCCTGCAAGTGCGTCACGGCGGCCATGAGGCTCTTGCGGCTGAGGTTCTTGCCCGCCTGCTTCAGCGCGTCGACCATCGTGTAGGCGACCGCCATCCCATAGACGTTGTAGACGTCCTTCACGTCCGCGCTCGGCTGATACCTCGCGAGGAGCCGCCGGTAGAGCTTCACGCCCGGGTCGTTGCGCTGCGCCGGGTCCTGCGGATCCTTGAACACGACGGCCGAGATCGACCCCTGCGTCTGCGGCGCCGCGTTCGCGGCCGCGATCTGCATCGTCGAGGACGCGCTCGAGACCTGGTTGATCACGACATGCGGCCGCCAGCCCAGCTTGTTCGCGGCCACGTATGCCTGGATCGCGAAGGTCGGCGTCGCGAAGACCATCAGGGTGTCCACGTTCGCGCCCTTGAGCGAGGCCAGCTGGGAGGAGACGCCGGACGAGGTGACGTCGTAGCCCTGCGTCGCCCTGATCAGTCCCCTCTTCGCGCCGAGCCCGAGCTCGAGCCCGCGGAGCAGATCCTTCGTGTAGTCGTCGTTTTGGTAGAGGACCCCGATCTTCGCCCTCGGCCAGTGGAAGGCGACGTAGCGGCCGTAGAGCTTGCCCTCGGCGATGTAACTCGGCAGGTAGCCGATCGCCGTCGGGTACTGCCGGTAGTCGCGGCCCCAGGTGTTCGCGCCGGAGGCGACGAAGACCTGGGGTACACCGCGCTCCCTCAGGTACTCGCGGATCGCGATGTTGTCCTCCGTGCCGAGAGTGTTGAAGATCGCGAAGACCTTGTCCTGCTCGACGAGCTGACGCGTGACCTGGACCGTCTGCGCCGGGTTGTAGGCGTCGTCGAGGTAGGTGTAGACGATCTTTCGCCCGTGCACGCCGCCGTGGTCGTTGACGTACTTGAAGTAGGCCTCGGCGCCCAGCGCGACGGACTTGTAGCCGGACGCGAGCCCGGACAGGGGGACGCTCCCGCCGAGCAGGATCGAGTTGGGCGTCACGCCCGGGTCACTCGCTCCCCGCCCTGCCGCACCGGCCAGGCCGACGGCCAGCGCCGCGATCGGGACCCCCCATGCCACGCTGAACCGCTTGCTCACGTTTTCCCTCCCCGCCGCTGCCGACCGGTAGCTGGGACCGACTGTAGCGCCGGGTTGTTAGTGAGAGAATGACCTCGTGCGGGCCGTCGTCATCCACGCGTTTGGCGGCCGCGACCGGCTCGAGCTCGCCGAGGTTCCCGAGCCTCCGCTCCCACCGGACGGCGACCGGATCGCCGTCGGCGCAGCGGGCGTGAGCCCGGTCGGCTGGCAGACGCGCGAGGGGCAGCAGACTCGCTCCCCGCAGGTCTTCCCGATCGTTCTCGGCCGGGACGCAGCCGGCGTCGTCGAAGCGGTCTGCCCCGCGGCGCGCGAGCGCGCGCCGGGTGCCGAGGTGTTCGCCCCTGGCCGCAAGCACGTCATCGGCGAGGGCATCTACGCCGAGCAGGTCGACTGGAACTCGATCCGCTCGGCGACACGCGCGCTGACGCCGGCGGTCGCGGGCCGGACGGTCTCGATCGTCCAGCCGGGCGAAGGCCACCAGCACACCTCCGTCCGACCCGGCGGCCCCGGGCTCTCGTACCGCGCGCGTTGGCTCGCGGCCGGCCGCCTGCGCGTCCGGTTCGAAACGACGTTTCCGCTCGAGCAGGCCGCCGGTGCCCACGAGCTGTTGGAGGCGGGGCACGTCCGTGGGAAGATCGCCCTGACGGTGAGCGCGTGAATCTGCGAGACACACCCGGCGAGGCGGCCTTCCGCACCGAGCTCCGGGCCTGGATCGGGGCGAACCTGCCGGAGGCCCAGCGCGGCGGCCGCGGCGGCGAGCGCAGGTTCGCCGAGGTCGGACGCCAGTGGAGCCGCAAGCTCTACGACGCGGGCTACGCGGGACTCACGTGGCCGACGGAGTACGGCGGCGGCGGCGCGCCGTACGGCCACCAGGCGATCTTCCTCGAGGAGACCGCCCGCGCCGAGGCGCCGGCGCACATCGGCGTGATCGGCATCGGTATGGCCGGGCCGACGATCATCGTCCACGGCACCAAGGCACAGAAGTCGCGCTACCTCGCCAGGATCCTCTCCGCCGAGGAGATCTGGTGCCAGGGCTTCTCGGAGCCGGACGCGGGCTCCGACCTCGCGGCCGCGCGCACCCGCGCCGAGCTGCGGGGCGACCGCTTCGTCGTCAACGGTCAGAAGGTCTGGTCGTCGTTCGCGCACATCGCCGACTGGTGCATCCTCGTCACGCTCAGCGACCCCGAGGCGCCGCGCTACAAGGGACTCACCTACCTCCTGGTGGACATGCACGCCCCGGGCGTCGAGGTGCGGCCGCTGCGCCAGCTGACCGGCGAGGCGGAGTTCAACGAGATCTTCTTCACCGACGTCGAGGTGCCCGTCGCAAACGCGCTCGGCGGGATCGGCGAGGGCTGGCAGGTGGCCATGACGACGCTGCTGCACGAGCGCGGGACACTCGGCTTCGCACTGACCGCCGCGCTCGAGGTCAACGTGAATAAGCTGCTCAAACTCGCCGACGGGGTCGGCGACGACGGGCTGCGCGACCGGATCGCGCGCGAGTGGATCGAGTTGCAGGCGCTTCGCTACACGAACTACCGCTCCCTCTCGACGCTGATGAAGACCGGCGTCCCCGGCCCGGAGGGCTCGATCGCCAAGCTCCAGTGGTCAGAGGCGAACCAGCGCCTGACGACCCTGGCGCGCGAGCTGGTCGGGCCGGTCGACGACGGCTGGTGGGGCTACCAGCAGCTGCGCAGCCGCGGCAACACGATCGAAGCAGGGACGAGCGAGGTCCTGCGCAACATCGTCGCCGAGCGGGTACTCGGCCTGCCCAGGAGCCGCTGATGGACTTCTCCTTCAGCGAGGACCAGCTCGCGCTCAAGTCGGAGGTGCGCCGCTTCCTGACGGAGCGTTTTCCAGCCGAGCGGGTCGCCGAGCTCGCGGACGGCGCCGGCTGGGACCCCGACTCGTGGCCGGAACTCGCGCAGCTCGGCTGGCTGGGCGTGTCGGTGCCGGAGGGCCAGGGCGGGGCCGGTCTCGGCTTCGTCGAGGAAGCGGTGATCCACGAGGAGATCGGCTACGCGCTCTTTCCCGGCCCGTACTTCGCGACCGTCGCGCTCGCCCTGCCGCTCCTCGCTGCTGGCGAGCAGGCGGAGGCTACCTCAGGCGCGAGGCGCTGGTCGGTGGAGGTGGACGGGCTCGTGCCCGAGTGGGGGCGCGTCGACAGGGTGCTGACGGCGGCCGGACCTGTCGCCCCCGAGGGCGAGGCGCTCGATTCGGTCGACCCGACGCGACCGCTCGGTCGCCTCCGCCCGACGAAGACCGGGTGTGTTGGAGCCCCGCCCCGCGCGCTCGCAGCCCTCGCCGCCGAGTCCGTCGGGATCGCCCAGCGGGCGCTCGAGCTCGGGATCGAGCACGCCCGCGCCCGCGAGCAGTTCGGCAGGCCGATCGGCGTCTACCAGGCCGTCTCGCATCCCCTTGCGACGACGTACATGGAGGTCGAGCTGGCCCGCTCGCTGGCCTACTGGGCGGCCTGGTGCGTGGCGGAGGCGGACCCGCTCGCCCCGGTCGCCGCCGCCGCGGCGAAGGCGCAGGCCTCCGAGGCGGCTGTCGCAGCCTGCGAGCGTTCGATCCAGGTCCACGGCGGCATCGGCTTCACCTGGGAGCACGTCCTGCACCGCTACTACAGGCGCGCCCTCTGGATCCACGGCTTCGCCGGCACGCCGGGCCGCCAGCGCGCCGCAGTGGCGGCCGCGCTGCTCGACGACGGGCACCCCGCTGCGCGCGCGACCGAGGAGGCGGCGTGGACGGCCTGATGATGGATTTCCAGCTGACGCTCCCCGCGCTCCTGCGCCGCGCCGAGTCGTACTTCGGCCGGGCCGAGATCGCCTCGCGGCAGCCCGACAAGAGCTTCCACCGCTCCACCTACGCTGAGGTCACGACGCGGGCGCGGCAGCTCGCTGTGGGGCTGGCCGAGCTCGGACTCGAGCGGGGGGATCGTGTCGCCACGCTCTGCTGGAACCACCATCAGCATCTGGAGGCCTACCTGGGAATCCCGTGCGGGGGCTTCGTGTTGCACACGCTCAACCTCCGCCTCCACGCCGACCACCTCGCCTACATCGCGACCCACGCCGGCGACCGCGCCGTGGTCGTCGACCGCAGCCTCCTGCCGCTGCTCGAGAGCTTCCGGGGCCGGACGCCGATCGAGCACGTCCTCGTGGTGGAGGACTCCTACGAGGAACTGCTCGCCGGAGCCGACCCCAACGCCTGGCGCGACCCCGGACTCGATGAGAACGAGGCCGCGGCGATGTGTTACACGAGCGGCACGACCGGGATGCCGAAGGGCGTCGTCTACTCGCACCGCTCGACGATGCTGCACACGCTGGGCGTGGCGATCTCGGCCCCGCTCGACTTCCACCTGTCGCAGCGCGACGTGATCCTGCCCGTCGTCCCGATGTTCCACGCAAACGCGTGGGGCTATCCCTACGTCGGGACGATGCTCGGCGTCAGGCAGATCTATCCCGGCCCGCATCTCGACCCGGAGAGCCTGCTCGACGCCTTCGAGCAGGAGCGGGTCACCATCACAGCCGGCGTGCCGACGATCTGGCTCGGAATCCTGCGGATGCTCGACGCGGAGCCTGGCCGCTGGGACCTCTCCGCCCTGCAGACGATGCTCGTCGGCGGCTCGGCGGCGCCCCGCTCGATGATCGCGGGCTTCAAGCAGCGTCACGGCCTGACAGTCGTGCACGGCTGGGGCATGACCGAGACCTCGCCGGTCGCCAGCCTCTCCGACCTCTACCCTGACCTGGCGGCGCAGGACGAGGAGATCCGGTTCGACTACATCGCCAAACAGGGGCTCCCACTCCCGCTCGTCGAGTTGCGGGCCCGTGACGCCGAGGGCAGGGAGATCCCGTGGGACGGGTCGACGATGGGCGAGCTCGAGATCCGCGGGCCCTGGGTCGCCGCCGGCTATCACGACACGTCCGAGCAGGTTGACCGCTGGACCGGGGACGGCTGGTTTCGCACCGGCGACATCGTCTCGCTCGACCCGCGCGGCTACATCCTGATCCAGGACCGCACGAAGGACGTGATCAAGTCCGGCGGGGAATGGATCTCGTCGGTCGCGCTCGAGAACGAGCTGATGGCCCACGAGGCCGTGGCCGAGGCGGCGGTGATCGCGATCCCCGACGAGAAGTGGTTCGAGCGGCCGCTGGCGGTGATCGTGCTCGAGGCAGACAAAACCGCGACGCCGGACGAGCTGCGGCAATTCCTCGCACCACACTTCGCCAAGTGGTGGCTTCCGGAGCGCTTCGAGTTCGTCGAGGCGATCCCGAAGACCGGCGTCGGCAAGTTCCTCAAGACGGCGCTGCGCGAGCAGTTCACCGGCAGCGAGTCCTCGATTCCCACGAGCTAGTGGAAATCGCGGGACGCGCATTTCTCGTCACCGGGGGCAAGTCCGGCCTGGGCGCAGCGACCGTCAGCGCGCTGGAGGCCGCAGATGGCACCGTCGTCGTCGCCGATCTGCCGGAGTGCGACGTCACCGACGAGGCGTCCGTGGAGCAGCTTCTGACCGGGCTCGACGCGCTGCACGGCGTCGTCAACTGCGCCGGGATCGGCGGCTCCTCGCGGGTCGAGTCCTTCGAGCTCGAGCAGTTCCGCCGGATCATCGAGGTCAATCTGGTCGGCACCTTCACGGTGATCAGGTACGCGGTGCCGAAGCTCGCGCAGGCCGGCGGCGGCGTGATCGTCAACACGGCGTCGAACGCCGCCTTCGACGGGCAGATCGGACAGGCCGCTGCCGATCGCCCGCGACGTGGCGCGACACGGGATCCGCGTCGTCACAATCGCCCCCGGGCCCAGCGACACGCCGATGCTGGCTCGGCTCCGCGACGACATCCGGGAGTCGCTCGAGCAGCAGGTGCCCTACCCGAAGCGGCTCGGCAGGCCCGAGGAATACGCGGCGCTCGTCCGCCACATCGTCGAGAACGACTATCTGAACGGCGAGGTAATCCGGCTCGACGGCGGCCTGCGGATGGGGCCGCGCTGAAAGCCGCCGGCCTCCGCGAGAACGACGTCCCGCTGGCCCTGGAGGAGGTGGCCGAGCCGGACGAGTCGCACGGCCGGGCGCCGGTGCGCGTCCGCGCGGCCGGGGTCAACTTTCTCGACATCCTGATCCGGCGCGGCCGCTCTCCTCAGCTGCCGGAGCTCCCGGCGATCCTCGGCAGCGAGACGCCCGCCGAGCTCGGGGACGGAACGCGGGTGATGGCGATCGCGACCGGCGGCTACGCGGCACGTGCCGCCGTCGAGCCGGCGCAGACCATGCTGCTGCTCGGCGCCTCCTTCGCCGGGGGCCCGGCGTTCCTGCTCACGTTCCTGACCGCGTACCTCCCGCTGACGCGCCAGGTGCGGCTGCGACAAGGGGCGAGCGTGCTCGTGACCGCCGCGGCCGGAGGCGTCGGCGCCGCGACGACCCAGGTGGCGCGCAGCCTCGGCCTGCACCTGATCGCCGTCGCCGGCTCCGAGGAGAAGCTCGAATCGGCACGGGAGCTCGGCGCGCACGACGCCTTCACCGATGACGCGATCCCGGAGGAGCTCCGCGTCGACGTCGTGATCGATCCCGTCGAGGCGCCCTGTTCGGGCGCTGCCTGGCACGGCTGGGGCGCTCGGCACGCCGGTTGCGTTTCGGCTTCGCCCGGGCGCGTGGCCCGGGCTCCAGCCCGGCCACCTCGTCAGGCGCAAGGTCGGTCTCCGGCTTCTACCTCGGCCGGCTGCTGCGCCACGAGCCCGAGCTGGCCAGCGAGGCCGTCGCGGAGCCGGTCGGCCGCTGGCCAGACGGGGGCTGTGAGGCCGGTGGTCGGCGCCCAGTTCCGGCTCGCCAAGGTCGTGCTCCTCCCGTGAGAGCTCTCGTCACCGGGGGCAGCTCCGGGATCGGTGCGGCGATCGCCGAGGCGGTCGGGCCCGGTGCGGAGATCCTCGACCTCGCAGAGGGCCACGACGTTTCCGACCCTGCATCGTGGCGGGCCCTCGAGGGCCCGTTCGAGTCGGCCTTCCTGAATGCGGGGATCCTCACCGGCGAGAGCGACGTCACCGCGCTCTCCGACACGGCGTACCGCCGGATCCTCGCGGTCAACGTCGACGGCGTCGTCTTCGGGGTGCGGGAACTTGCAGCCCGGCTGATGCCCGGGGGCGGCCCGATCGTCGTCACCGCCTCCCTGGCGGGGCTGACGGACATGCAGGCCGACCCGGTCTATGCGCTGACGAAGCACGCGCTCGTGGGATTCGTCCGCAGCGTCGCGCCGCAGCTTTCCGCGCGCGGGATCCGCATCAACGCCATCTGCCCGGGTCCGGTCGACACGCCGCTTGTCACCGAGGGTGCGCGCGGCCCTATACCGAGGCCGCTGATTCCGCCGGCGTTCGTCGCCGAGGCTGCGCTCGAGACGATCTCGAGCGGTGAAACCGGGCAGTGCTGGATCGTCCAGGCGAACCGGATCGAGCGCTGGCGCTACCCCCGCGTGCCGGGCCCGCGGTGAGCCGCCGGCAACGCAGCTGGCTCGAAGATCCGCCCCCGGCGCCACACGTCTGGCGCACGCTCGGCTACCGCGCCATTGAGCAGGCGGACGGCCTCTCGATCATCGGGTGGGACGCAACGCCGGAGTACTGTTTCCACTCCTCCGCCGGCCCGATCCTTCATGGCGGCCTGGTCGCGACGCTGCTCGACACGGCAATGGGCGGCGCCTGCTGGACGCTGATGGACGAGGGCCAGAGCTTCCTCACGGCCGACCTGCGCGTCGAGTTCATGCGCTCGGCCCGACCGGGGGCGCTGAGGGCCGAGGGACGGGTCGTCGAACGGACGCGTCGCGTGGCCTTCTGCGCCGGTGAGCTCTTCGACTCCGAGGGCCTCCGGCTCGCCGCCGCACGCTGTACGCAGATCCTGCGAGGATGACCGCGATGGCCGAGCTCGACCAGGGGATCCGCGCGCTGTTCGAGAGGCCGAACTTCGCCCACCTCGCGACCACCCTGCGCGACGGCAGCCCGCACACCGTGCCAGTCTGGGCCGGGGTCGAGGATGGCCGGATCGTCTTCTTCACCCAGCCCGCGAGCCAGAAGGCGAAGAACCTGGCCCGGGACCCGCGCGCAGCGATCTCGGTCGTCGACTTCGAGCAGCCGTACCGCTCGGCCTGGGTCCGCGGCCGCGTCGCGGCGACACGGAAGGGCGAGCCGGCGCTCGAGGTGACCGACCGGCTCTCGCTGAAGTACACAGGTGCCTCGTTCCCGCTGCGCAGCGGGATCGTCTACGAGATCGAGCCGGAGCGGCAGCAGCTGGTCGAGCTGCCGTTCACGCACTCGCCGTCATAGCACCGGGTCAGAACCCGGCGCCCGGCTCCGCCGAGGCCTCGAGCCGCACGGACGGGTTCGCCCCCTCGCCGGCGTGCGCCGAGTGGTTTCCCGCCTGAACGCTCACGGCCCCGCGCGCGGGCCGAACGCGCGCGCTCTCGCTGCGAGGCGCGTCTGGAGAGCGGCCTTGACGGCGGGCCAATCCTCGTCGATCACGGCATACCAGGCCGAGTCGCGCCGCTCGCCGCCGCGGACGAGCATGTGCTTGCGGAAGATGCCCTCGAACGTTGCGCCGATCGCGAGCAGCGCCGCGCGGGAGCGCTCGTTTGCGGCTTCCGTCTTGAACTCGACCCGGAGAAAGCCCTCCCGCTCGAACGCCTGCTCCATCAGCAGGAGCTTCGCCTCGTCGTTCGCGCCGGTGCCCCAGGCGCGCGGCGACAGCCAGGTGTTGCCGATCTCGACGACGCGGTCGTGCGGGCGGACGTTCAGGTAGCTCGTCGAGCCGACCGCCTCGCCACTGAGCAACACCGCGAACGGCAGGTCGGTGAGCGCCGCCTCGAACCAGCCGCGGAACGCCAGCCGGCTCTCGCCGCCCCGGACGCGCATGTAGCGCCACGTCCGCCCGTCCTGCGCGGCCGCCCAGAGCGGCTCCTCGTGCCACGCCCGGAGCGGCTCGAGCCGGACGAGCCGGCCCTCGAGCGTTACCGAAAGGCCCAGAAGCCTCCCTGCTCGTACGCGCGCAGGATCCGCCGCGAGACGACCATGCGGTGCACCTCGTCAGGGCCGTCGTAGACGCGGCCGGCGCGGGCCATCCGCCACATCCCGGCGAGCGGAGTGTCCTCCGTAAGCCCGAGCCCACCGTGTACCTGGACGGCACGGTCGATCACCTCGTTCAAGACGCGGGCCGCGTAGAACTTGATCACGGAGATCTCGACCCGCGCCTCGCTGCCCTCGTCGATCAGGTGCGCGGCCTGGAGGGTCAGCAGCCGGCAGGCCTGGATCTCGGCCGCCGAGTCGGCGATCCAGTTCTGGACGGTCTGCTTCGCGGCCAGCGCCTCGCCGAAGGCCTGCCGATCGTTCGCGCGGCGGCACATCAGGTCGAACGCGCGCTGCATCTGGCCGAGCCAACGCATCACGTGGTGGATGCGGCCGGGCCCGAGGCGCTTCTGGGCGAGCAGGAAGCCTTGGCCGGGCTCGCCGAGCGTGTTGCCGAGCGGGACGCGCACGCCGTCGAAGCGCACCTCGCAGTGCGTCGACCAGCCGCGGCCGGCATGGCCCATCACCGGAATCGCCCGCACGAGCTCGTAACCGGGCGCGTCGGTCGGCACGAGGATCATCGACGCGCGCTCGTACGGGCCCGCCTCTGCGTCGGTCACGAGCATCACGATCCCGAAGCCGGCGCCGTCGGCGCCCGAGCTGAACCACTTGTGCGCGTCGATCACCCAGTCGTCCCCGTCCCGAACAGCCCGGCCCTGCAGGGTCGTCGGGTCGGAGCCGGCGACCTCGGGCTCGGTCATCCCGAAGAAGGATCGGATCTCGCCGGCCACGAGCGGCCGCAGCCAGCGCCGCTTCTGCTCGTCGGTTCCGAACAGGTGGAGGATCTCGGCGTTGCCGGCGTCGGGCGCCTGGCAGCCGAAGACGAGCTGCGCCCAGACGCTTCGCCCGATGATCTCGTTGTAATAGGCATAGGCCAGGAAGCCCGTGCCGGTGCCCCCAGCCCCGGGCGGAAGGTGCGGCGCCCAGAGCTCTGCGGCGCGGGCCTTGCCCTGCAGCTCGCCCACGAGCGCGTCGGCGGCCTCGTCTTCCTGCGCCAAAATAGCCTCGTTCGGGTAGACGTACTGGTCCATGAAGGCGGCGTAGCGCTCGCGCCGCTCGCGGACGTCGGTTGGGATGGCAAACGACACGGGCGCGGGTGAATATCGCAGAGTGAGGGACGCACTCCAAGCCGCGCTCTCGAGACTCCTCGACCGGGAGGTCGAGATCACCGACCCCGTGCTGCTCGCCGGTGGCGCCTCGAAGGAAGCCTGGGCCGTCGACGCCGGCGGCGAGCCGCTGCTCGTCCGCCGTGCTGCGGTCGGCGTCATCCATTCGCACACGCTCGGCCTCGAGCACGAGCTAGAGGTGCTGACCGCCGCCTACGAGTCGGGCGTCGCAGTGCCGCGGCCGTACGGCTACATCCCCGACCTGGAGGGCCGGGAGGCCCTCGTGATGGAGCGGCTCGAGGGCGAGACGATCGGCCGACGCATCGTGCAGAGGCCCGAGCTGAGCCGGGCCAGGGAGCTGCTGCCGTTGCAGCTGGCCGAGGAGCTTGCCCGGATTCACGCGATCCCACCGGAGCGGCTTCCGTTCCTCCGCGGGATCGGGATCGAGACGCTCGTCGCGGACCTCGAGGGCGTCGACGAGGCGCACCCGGCGATCGAGCTGGGACTCGCCTGGCTGCGCGCGCATCCCCTGCCGGACCGCGGCCGCGCCGTCGCGCACGGCGACTTCCGCCTCGGCAACGTCGTCGTCGGGCCCGGCGGCCTGCGGGGCGTGCTCGACTGGGAGTTCGCCCACCTGGACGCGCCCGCCCGCGACCTGTCGTGGCCGCTCGTCCGAGCCTGGCGCTTCGGGGTCGACGAGCGGCGCCTCGGTGGGATCGGCGAGGTCGAGCCCTACCTCGAGCGCTACAACCACCTGACGGGCCGGGGCGTGACCGTCGAGGAGCTGGGCTGGTGGGAGGTGGCGGGCAATGTCGCCTGGGCGATCGGCTGCCTGACGCAGTCAAGACGCCACCTGAACGGGCAGGACCGCTCGGTCGAGCTCGCCGTGCTCGGCCGGCTGGCGGCCGAGGTCGAGTACGAGATCGTCCACCTGCTGGAGCGGGCAGCGTGAGCGACCGGCCGACGGCGCAGGAGCTGACCGAAGCGATCCTCGAGTTCCTTGGCGGCGAAATCCTCCCCACCCTCACGGACGACCGCCTCCGCTTCCGCACGCTCGTGGCGATGAACGCGCTCACCATCGTCTACCGCGAGCTCGCCGTGCTCCCTCACGGCGACGACGCGCGGGAGCGCGAGCTCGTCGGCCGGATCCGCGCCGGCGAATTCCCGCTCGCCGAGGTCAAGGCGCTACTCGAGGAGAAGCTCCTCCTGGCGAGCCCGAGAACGCTCGAGCGCTACGCCGAGTGAGACGGCACCTCTATCTCATGCGCCACGCCGAGGTGCACTACTTCGAGGGCCACCATCCTCACGAGTTGATGCTGACCAAGCGCGGCCGCGAGCAGGCTCGCGCCGCAGCCGGGGCGCTCGATCGCGTCCGCTTCGATCGGGTGATCACGAGCGGCCTGCCGCGAACGCTCGAGACCGCCCGCGCCGTCGCGCCGGGAAGCGAGCCCGAGCGCTGGCCGGAGCTGCGCGAGATCGAGTCGGGGCGCCTGGACGAGATCCCCGAAGTCGAGCTCGAGCATGCCTTCACCCGGGCGTTCCACGGCTCCGTCGCGGAGAGCATGCCCTTTCTGGGCGGCGAGACGATCGGCGCGCTGCTCGACCGGGTCCTCCCGGCACTCGACCGGCTGGTCGCCGAGCCGGGCTGGGATGTCGCCCTCGCGGTCCTGCACGGGGCCGTCAACCGGGCGATCCTCTCCTACGCACTCACCGGCACCCGAGCGTTCCTCGGCGGCATCGAGCAGGCGCCGGCGTGCATCAACGTGATCGACGTCGCCGACGACTGGATCGTCCGCGGCGTCAACGAGACACCGTACGACCCGGCACATCGCCTCTCCGCACGCTGGACGACGATGGAGGCACTCTGGGAGGAGTTCCTGGGAGCGCGCACCGGCGGCGCGGGCTCCCAGGGCTAGTCGCGGCTACTTGCCGTAGACGACGGGGCCGAAGTTGTGCCAGGCCCCGCTGTTCCAGCGCGTCAGGACACCCTGCTGGATCGGGAAGTGGTCGGTGGGAGTCGTCTGCACCCGGATGCCGGGCAGCAGGAACGGGTCGGCCTTCGTGTTCAGACGGGTCAGCGCCCGCATCAGGCCGGCCCGCGTCGGGTTCTTTCCGGCCAGCTGGAACGCCTTGATCATCGTCCATGCGACCCCCATGCCGTAGACGTTGAACTGATCGTTGACGGTCCCCTTCGCGTAGTACTTGGCCATGATCCCGCGGTAGAGACGCATGCCCGGACTCTGGGCAAAGCTCGAGTCGGCCGGATCCTTCAGGTAGGCGATCGAGATCGATCCGTTCGTCTCCTCGTTCCCCGCAAGCTTCGAGGCGACCGCCATCAGCGCCGAGGTGGCGGACACGTTGTTCACGAACACCGTCGGATGCCACCCGATCTTGCTCGCGATCACGAACGCCTGGACCGAGAATTTCGGCGTCGCGATGTCGACGAGCACGTTCGCGCCGGAGCTCTTCAGCTTCACCATCTGTTGCGAGACGTCGGCCTGCGTGACGTCGTACGGCTCGACATCCACGATCTTGCCCTGCTGCGCGCCGAGGGCCGCCTTCAGCCCCCGCAGGTAGTCCTTGCCGTAGTCGTCGTTCTGCATCAGGACCGCGATCTTCGCCTGGGGCACCTTCCTGACGATGAACTTCCCGTAGATCTTGCCCTCGCCCACGTAGTCGGGCTGCCAGCCGATCGTCCACGGATATTTCTTGTACTGGGTGCCCCAGTAGGAGGCGCCCGAGGCCACCAGCACCTGCGGGACATGCCGCTGGTTCAGGTAGTCGCGGATCGCGAGATTGGGCTCGGTGCCGAGGCTGTTGAAGATCGCGAAGACCTTGTCCTGTTCCACGAGCTGGCGTGTGAGCTGGACCGTCTGGGCGGGGTTGTAACCGTCGTCATAGAACTTGAAGTCGATCTTTCTCCCGAAGACGCCCTTATGCGTGTCGTTGAACCAGTCGAAGTAGGCCTTCGCCGCCTGCGGGATCGTCCCGTAGGACGACGCAGGCCCACTGAGCGGGAACGTGCCGCCGATCAGGATCGAGCCGCTCGAGACCCCGGGATCGCTCGCCGCCGCCCCGGCGACGGCGACGGCGAAGACGACAGCGGCGCTCGCGAGAAGAACCGTCACCTTCTTGCTCATCGAGTTTCTCCTCCGATCGTTGGCCCCCGAACGGGCAGGCGGATTATCTCGCCCGAAAGAGGTTTTGAACAGGGCCGCCGAGCCGCCGGAGCACGCCCGCGACACCGCTCGGGAGCAGGAACATGATCAGGATCAGCACGATCCCGTAGACGACGCTCGGCGCCTCCTTGCCGAGCTTGAGCGTGTAGACGCCGAGGGGGATGCTCCTCTGCGCGTCGATCGGCAGGAACTCGACGAAGAGCGCGCCGATGACGAGCCCCCAGTTCGACCCGAGCCCGGCGACGACGGCCCCGATCAGGATGTAGAGCGAGAGGAGGATCGGAAACGTGTCCGGGTTCGCGTAGGCGGCGATCAGCGTCAGGAGCGATCCCGCGACACCGGCGAACGCGGCGCTGATCCCGAACGCGAGCGTCTTGTAGACCGACAGGCTGACGCCGGAGGAGACGGCCGCGACCTCGCTGTCGCGGATCGCCCGGAAGGCACGGCCGGTCCTCCCGCGCAGGACGAGCCAGGCGAGGACGAAGCAGGTTCCGCCCGAGATCCAGGCGGTCCGGTAGAGCCAGACACCGCTGTGGATGCCGAGGATGATTCCGCTCTGGCCGCCGGTCAAGTGCGTGAAGGTCTTGGCGAAGGCCGGAACGGACACGGCAACAGCGAATGTCGCGAGCGCTAGGTAGAGGCCCGAGAGCCGCAGCGCGGGCAGCCCGAACAGGAGGCCCGCGAGACCGGCCACGAGTCCGGCGATCGGCATCGTCAAGACGGGGCCGACGTGGTGACGGCCCCACATGATCGCGGTCGTGTAGCCGCCGATCGCCATGAAGGCGCCGTGGCCGAGCGAGATCTGGCCGGTGTAGCCGGTGAGGATATTCAGGCCGAGGATCGCGACGAAGTACATGCCGACGTAGGCGCCCTGGAGCGAGTGGTAGTCGCTCATCACGAGCGGCAGAACGCCGATCAGCACGGCGAGCGCGAGCACCGCGAGCGGCCCGAGCAGCCTCATGCCTTTCTCACCGTCGCCTTCCCGAAGATCCCGGACGGCTTGAGCAGCAGCACGACGAGAAGCACGGCGAGCGCGACCGGCAGCCGCAGCTCCGAATGGGTCTTGATCACCGGCGCGAAGGTGCCAACCAGGTTGAGCAGCACGCCGAGCGCGAGACCGCCGACCACCGCGCCGACCGGGCTCTCGATCCCGCCCAGCACGGCTGCGGCGAAGGCGTAGATCAGCACCGTCTCCATCATGTTCGGCTCGAGGAAGACGACCGGGGCGATCATCAGCCCCGAGATCGCGCCGAGAACGGCAGCGAGTCCCCAGCCGAGCCCGAGCATCCAGCTGACCCGCACGCCGACGAGCCGTGCCGCCGCCGGGCGCACCGCCGCGGCGCGCATCGCCAGACCGACCTTCGTGAACTGGAAGAAGAGCCAGAGCAGAACGACGGCCGCGAGCGAGACGCCGATCGTGCCCAGATCCTGCAGCGAGAAGGCGACACCCCCGACGTTGATCGGCCTGGTCGGGAAGGCGCTCGGGAACGACTTGATCTCCGTGCCCCAGATCCAGCCGGCGAGACCGTTCAGGAGGATCAGCAGGCCGATCGTCACGATCACGATCGCGAGAACGGGCGCGTTCTCGACCGGGCGGATGACGGTGCGCTGCAGCAGGAACCCGCCGACGAAGGCGATCGCGAGCGTCAGGAAGAAGGCAGGCCAATACGGGAGCCCCTTGTGCATCAACTCCCAGGCGATGAAGGTCGTGAACATGCCCATCTCCCCCTGGGCGAAGTTGATCACCTCGGTCGCGCGATAGATCAGGACGAGCGCCAGCGCGAGGCTCGCGTAGACGCCGCCGCTCGCCACCCCCTGCACGGTCTGCTGCGCGAACTGGGAGCTCACGAGCGAGCCGACCGCGAGGAAGACGCACGCCGCGACGAGCAGGAAGAGGATCAGGCGCGGCGCGGCCGGCTCCTGGCGCATCGACCGCTCCTCGGAACGTTTGATCCGGCTGGTAATCCGTTCGAGCAGCTCCATCAGTAGCCGAGGTAGCTCTTCCGCACGGACTCGTGCGCGCGCAGATCAGCCGCGCTGCCGCCGAGCGCCACCCTGCCGACCTCGAGCACGTAGGCCTGGTGCGCCGCCTGCAGCGCGATGTTCGCGTTCTGCTCGACGACGAGGACGGTCAGGCCTTCGTGCTCGTTCAGCTCCCTGACGATGCGGAAGATCTCGGCGACGACGAGCGGCGCGAGCCCGAGCGACGGTTCGTCCAGCAGCAGCAGCCGCGGCCGCTGCATGAACGCGCGAGCGAGTGCGAGCATCTGCTGCTCCCCGCCCGAGAGCGTTCCGGCCTGCTGTGTGCGCCGCTCCTCGAGCCACGGGAAATAGGCGAGCACGCGGGCGAACTCGCCGGCGAGACCTCCGCGGCGCGTGTAGGCACCGAGCCGGAGATTCTCCCAGACCGTCAGCTCGGCGAAGGTGCCACGCCCCTCGGGAACGTGCGCAATCCCGAGCTTCGCAATGCTCTCGGGCGAGCGCCGGCCGAGCATCCTCCCTCCGAAGACGACCTCGCCGGTGCGTTTGACC
The DNA here is from genome assembly GCA_046262635.1 of Gaiellaceae bacterium. Taxonomy (GTDB): domain Bacteria; phylum Actinomycetota; class Thermoleophilia; order Gaiellales; family Gaiellaceae; genus JBHEMK01. The sequence continues at coordinate 14,943 of JBHEMK010000010.1, read as the reverse complement.
GTGTTGGAGATCGCGCGCAGCGTCGTCGTCTTGCCGGCGCCGTTTGCGCCCAGGACCGCGGCGATCCGGCCCTCCTCGACTTTGAGCGAGACGCCGTGGAGCGCCTTCACCTGTCCGTAGCGCGCCTCGACCTCACGGAGCTCGAGCAGTGAGTTCACGCGGCGATGTCTCCGCCGAGGTACGCCTCGATCACCTTCGGATCGCGCCGGACGTCTTGCGGCAGGCCGTCGGCGATCGTGCGGCCGAAGTTGAGGACGTGGACGTGGTCGGAGATGCGCATCACGAGGTTCATGTGGTGCTCGACGAGCAGCAGCGTCAGCTTGAAGTCGTCGCGGAGCCGCTGGATGAAGGTGCCGAGTTGCTCGACCTCCTCGTGATTCAGGCCGCCGGCGGGCTCGTCCAGCAGCAGCAGGCGGGGCTTCGAAGCGAGTGCGCGCCCGAGCTCGATGCGCTTCAGCGTCCCGAAGGGGAGACCTCCGGCGGGGCGGCCGGCGACATCGCCGAGCCCGACGTACTCGAGCGTCTCCCGCGCCCGCCTCCGCGCCGAGCGCTCCCGCTCGAAGCGGGAACCGACGTGCGCACCGACGAGCACGTTCTCGAGCACGGACATGGTCGGGAAGAGCTCGATGTTCTGGAAGGTGCGGGCGACGCCGCGACGGATCACGCGGTGCGGCGGCGTCCGCAGCAGCGTACGCCCGTCGAGCTCGACCGCGCCCGTGTCTGGACGGTAGAGGCGCGTAATCACGTTAAACGCGGTCGTCTTCCCCGCCCCATTCGGGCCGATCAGGCCGACGATCCGCCCCTCCTCCACCTCGAGGGAGACATCGTCGAGTGCGACGATTCCACCGAAGCGGAGGCTGACGTTCCGCATCGAAAGGAGCCCCATGAGCGCGGTACGCTATGGCATGCACCCGACGGCTCTCAAGGTGCAGGAGCGTCTCGCCGCACTCGGGCTCGAGGTTCGGGTGCAGGTGCTGTCCGACTCGACGCGTACCGCGGCCGCGGCCGCTGGGGCCGTCGGCTGCGAGATCGGGCAGATCGTCAAGTCGCTCGTGTTCGTCGTCGACGGCGACCCGACCATGTGCCTCTGTGCCGGTGACCGGCGCGTGGACACGGCCAGGCTCGGAGCAGGGGCGCGGCCCGCCAGTCCGGACGAAGTCCGCGAGGCGACCGGATTCTCGATCGGGGGCGTCCCGCCGCTCGGTCACGAGCGCGAGCTGGCGACCGTCGTGGACGAGTCGCTGCGCCGTTTCGAGGCCGTCTGGTGCGCCGCCGGGACCCCGCACGCCGTGTTCGAGGCCCCGCTCGCCGAGCTGCTCGCAGCCCTGCCGCACGCGGAGGTCAGAAACGTCTCGGCCTAGGTTCGCCCTCGCCGCCATCGTGCTGTGCGCGTGCGCGCAAGGCGCCTCCTCGGCGGCGGCCCCGCCGAGGGGAGACGGGCCGACGGTGCTCCAGCGGCTGCTCTGGGCCGGCAAGCCGGTCTACTGCGGCGGCGGAAAGAGCCGCCTCGTCGCGCTCACCTTCGACGACGGGCCCGGCCCGTGGACGCTGTCTCTGGTGGCGGCTCTGCGTAGCGGTGACGCGGCCGGAACCTTCTTCCTCGTCGGCAGCCGGATCGGGTACTGGCCGGAGGGAGCGCGCGCCGCCGCCCTCGCCGGCGCCCTCGGCAACCACACCTGGACGCACCCGCACCTGACGAGGCTGAAGCCTTCCGCTGTGCGGCGCGAGCTCCAGCGGACGCAGATGCGGATCCTCGAGGCGACACGAAATCTGCCGGCTCTCTTCCGGCCGCCCTACGAGCAGGCAGGCGCGCGCGTCGACCGGATTGCGCGCAGCCTGAATCTGCTCGACGTGCGCTGGAACGTCGACTCCGGCGACGCGTACCCCGGCGCAACGGCGGGCGGGGTCGCCCGCGCCGTCGCCGCGACCGTCCGCCCAGGCTCGATCGTCCTCCTGCACGACGCGCACCCGTGGACGCCACGGGCAGTCCGCCTGATCCTCCGCAGCCTGAAGCGGCAGCATCTGCGTCCGGTCACGCTCCAGACGCTGCTCGAGCTTGATCCGCCGCGCGGCCGCTGCGCGTGAGAGAGTCAGCCGACGCGGTCGTCGTCGGCGGGGGCGCTCTGGGGCCGCGGCGGCATTCCATCTGGCCCGGCTCGGGATCGAGGACGTCGTCCTGCTCGAGCGCCACGCGCTTGCCGCGGGCTCGACGGGCAAGGCAGCAGGCGGGATCCGGACCCAGTTCGCCGACGAGCTGAACGTGCGGATCGCCATCCGCTCGCTCGAGGAGTTCGAGCGCTTCGAGGAGTTGATTACCGCCGAGATCTCCTTCCGGCAGGCCGGCTACCTGTTCCTGCTCGACCGCGAGCAGGACGCTGCCTCGTTCCGGGTAGCGCTCGAGCTGCAGCACGCGCTCGGCCCCGTCGCGCGAGCTCGCGCCGGCGGAAGCAGCTGAGCTTGTTCCCCAGCTCGAGACGGACGATCTCGTCGCGGCGATGTTCTGCCCCCGCGACGGCTACGCCACGCCTGAGGCGGTCGTTCAGGGCTACGCCTCCGCAGCTCGTGCACGCGTTCGTGAGGGCTGCTCGCTGATCGGCTTCGACCTGCACCGCGGCCGGATCACCGGGGTCGAGACGACGGCCGGTTCGATCGCCACCGGAACCGTCGTCTGCACGGCCGGCATCTGGTCGCGGCAGGTTGCCGCACTGGCAGGCCTCAACATTCCTGTCGAGCGCGAGCCGCGCCGGATGTGGTTCACGCCCGAGGACGGAGGCCTGCCCGATCCGCTCCCGCTGACGATCGACTTCTCGACGGGCTTCTACGTCCACAGGGAGGATCCGGGCCTCGCCTTCGGGGGCCGCGAGCAGGAGCTTGAGGAGCTCGCACCGCACGTCGAGAAGCGACTTCCCCGGGCTGGCAGAGCTGCCGATCCGCTCGAGCTGGTGGGGCTATTACGACGTCAGCCCCGACTGGAACGCGATCGTCGGGGAGGCGGAGAACCCGACGCGCTTTCTCTACGCCACCGGCTTTCCGGCCACGGCTTCCAGCAGGCGCCCGCGGTCGGGGAGCACCTGGCCGAGCTCGTCGCCGGAAAGCCGCCGACGCTCGACCTCTCGGCCTTCACGCTCGAGCGGTTCGCACGGGGCGCGGCCCGGTCCGAGCGGTTCGTCGTCTAGCCGAGCTCGCTTCGACGGGGCACAGCTCTTCGCGGGCTGCGGCCCGCAGGACGGCCGGTTAGGTGATCGGGGCGGCGCAGGCGAAATTCTCGCAGACGTACACGGCGGGCTTCCCGCCCACGAGCTCCTTGCCCTCGAGCAGCGGCACGCCGTCAGCCGGGCCAAAGGCGACGACAGCGTTCGGGTCGAACGCGGCCAGCGCCGTCCGAGCGACGTCGCTTTCGGGCGGCCCGACGATGGCGAGCTCGCGCCGCGGGGACAAATGAAGATCGAGCGCGCAGAGCGCGTGCCCGAACGCCGACGGAGCCGCCGCAACCGCCTCCCGCAGCAGGCGGAAGACGCCGACGGCGCGCCCCTCGAGCTCCTCGTCGCCATAGATCCGTGCGAGCCGCAGCAGGACGAGCGCAAGCATCGAGTTCCCCGACGGGGTCGGATTGTCGTCGAGCTGCTTCTGGCGGGCGACGAGCCGCTCCCCGTCGACGGGCGCGAGGAAGAAGCCACCGCGCTCGTCGTCCCCGAAGAGATCGACGGCCAGGACGGCGAGCCGTCGCGCCTCCTCGAGCCACCGCAGCTCGCCGGTCGCCACGTGGAGCTCGTAGAGGCCGTTCGCAACGTTCGCGTAGTCCTCGAGGTAGGCCGTACCCCTGGCGCGGCCGGCGTTGAATGTGCGACAGAGCCGGCCGCCGTCCGAGAGGGGGCCCAGCAGAAACCCCGCGAGCGCGCATCCTGCGTCGAGGTAGTCCGCGCGGTCGAGTCGCCGCCCGGCCTCGGCGAGGGCGGCGAGGGCGAGGCCGTTCCAGCCGGCGACCGCCTTGTCGTCGCGAAGCGGCTTCGGCCGGAGTTGCCGGATCTCGAACAGGCGGGAACGGGTCTCGTCGTCGAGCTGGCCCCGGATGATGGAACGCCCGTGCTCGAACGGCTGCAGCAGCTCCGTCGGCGCCCCCTCCTCCGCCGTCCAGGTGTACGTGAGGCCCTCGACGCCGTCCGTGTCGGCGTCCTCGGCCGAGGCGAAGCCCCCTTCGGCGAGTGCCAGCTCGCGGAGCAGGTAGTCGAGCGTCTCCTCACACACCCGCCGGTAGCGCTCGCGGGCCGTGACGACCCAGGCGTGCAGGTACAGCGGCGCGAGCAGCGCGTTGTCGTAGAGCATCTTCTCGAAGTGCGGGACGAGCCAGCGCTCGTCGACCGAGTAGCGGTGGAAGCCGCCGCCCACCAGGTCATACATCCCGCCTGCCGCCATCGCGTCGAGCGTGAGCGTCACGGCCGCGCGCTCGCCGCGGCGGAGCAAGAACTCGAGCGCCGAGGCCGGTGGGAACTTGGGCGCGTGCCCGAAACCGCCCCAGCGCGGGTCAAGCTGCGAGACGAGGGCTCGGGCCGCCTCGCCGAGGAGCGCTTCCGTCAGCGGCTCGCGGGACGGCTGGAGCCGCGCCGACTGCTGGAGCGCGTCGACGAGCGTACGGGCCTGCTGAACGACATCGTCCCGCCGCTCGCGGTAGGCCTCCGAGACCGCGGCGAGCAGCTGCCTGAAGGCGGGCAGCCCGTGGCGAGGCTCCGGCGGGTAGTAGGTGCCTCCGAAGAACGGTTCGCCCTCCGGCGTGATGAAGACCGTCATCGGCCAGCCGCCCTGTCCGGTCAGCGCGACGACCGCGTCCATGTACACCGCGTCGACGTCGGGGCGCTCCTCGCGGTCGACCTTGATGCTGACGAAGCGCTCGTTCATCAGTCGGGCGGTGGCGGCGTCCTCGAACGACTCGTGCTCCATCACGTGGCACCAGTGACACGCGGCGTAGCCAATCGAGAGCAGCACCGGCTTGTCCTCGCTGCGCGCGCGCTCGAAGGCCTCGTTCCCCCACGGATACCAGTCGACCGGGTTCCCGGCATGCTGGAGGAGGTAGGGACTCGTCTCGTCGGCGAGTCGATTCACAAGGGCTGACGTTACCGGCGACCGGGCCTGCCACACCGCGGGCACGGCCGGGCTGTTGCTTCTGCCCGCGCTACTCTTGGGGGGGAAGCGGCGAGACCGCGATTCGGCGACACGAGGCGGCGACGTCGAGCTCCGCCCGGATTTGCGCGTCTCCACACCCGAAGGTACGCCCAGCAACGCCCGATCCACGCCGTCATCGTCTCGATCGGCGTCTTCGAGCGTGCGACCGGCCCCCTGGGTCCTTCTGCCTCTCGGACGCCTGCAGAACGACCGTTCCCGCGGTCGGACGCCCGGGGTCGCTGCTCCGGCCGCCTCCGGTGTGCCCGAGCGGGATAATCAACGCCGTGGATCGGGCTCCGAAGGAGTGGCGCGGGCGCTTCTACGAGGATTTTGACGTCGGCGACCTCTTTCGCAGCCGGCTCGGCAGGACCGTGCTCGATGCCGACAACGTCTGGTTCACGAACCTGACGATGAACACGAACCAGGTGCACTTCAACTACGAGTTCGCGAAGGGCACAGAGTTCGGACGGCCGCTCGTCGTCTCGACGCTGACGCTTGCGCTTGTGATGGGCCTCTCGGTGGCGGACACGTCGGAGAACGCCGCGGCGAACCTCAGCTGGGACGAGATCAAGCTGCCGAAGCCGGTCTACGTCGGGGACACGCTCTGGGCCGAAAGCGAGGTGACGGGCACCCGCGACTCGAAGTCGCGCCCGAACGTCGGCATCGTCTCGGTCCGCACGCGCGGGGTCAATCAGCGGCGCGAGGTCGTGATCGAATTCTCGCGGACGTTCATGGTCTACAGGCGTGATGCGCCCGAGGTGCGCGAGGCCTTCCCCGGCACCGAGGCCGAGTGGACGGTCTGAGCCCCGACCAACGGGAGATCGTCGGTCTCGTCCACGAGTGGGTCGACCGGGAGGTCGTCCCCGCCGCCCCGGACCTCGAGCACGCCGACGAGTTTCCCGAAACGCTCGTCGAACAGATGAAGGAGCTCGGACTCTTCGGCGTCACGATCCCGGAGGAGTTCGGGGGGTTGGGCCTCGACTTAACCACCTACGCCTTGCTCCAGGTCGAGCTCTCGCGCGGCTGGATGTCGCTCTCTGGCGTCACGAACACGCACTTCATCGCCGCCTGGATGATCCAGACCTACGGGACGCCGCAGCAGCAGGCTCGGTACCTGCCGCGAATGGCCACGGGCGAGCTCCGCTCGGCCTACTCGATGACGGAGCCGCACGCGGGGTCCGACGTCCAGGCGATCCGGACGAGCGCGCGGCGCGACGGCGACGCGTACGTGATCGACGGCCAGAAGATGTGGGTGACAAACGGCCTGCGCGCGGGGATGGTGATGCTGCTCGCGAAAACGGACTCGGCCGCAGACCCGCCGCATCGCGGCATGACCGGCTTCATCGTCGAGAAGGAGCCCGGCCGCAGCTCGCAGACCGGCCTGGTGATCTCGGAACCCCTCCGGAAGCTCGGGTACAAGGGTGTCGAGACGGTCGAGCTCGCCTTCGACAACTTCAGGACGCCCGCCACCAGCGTTCTCGGCGGGACCGAGAACGCCGGGTTCAAGCAGTTCATGAGCGGGATCGAGCTCGGCCGCGTCAACATCGCGGCACGCGGCGTCGGCATCGCGACGTCGGCCTTCGAGCAGGCGATCCGGTACGCCCAGGAGCGGCAGTCGATGGGAAGGCCGATCGCGGCGCACCAGGCGATCCAGCTCAAGCTCGCCGACATGGCGACGAAGCTCCGCGCCGCCCGGCTGCTGACGCTCGACGCGGCCCGGGCCAAGGACGAGGGCCGCCGCGCCGACCTCGAGGCCGGGATGGCGAAGCTCTTCGCGACCGAGGCTGCCGAGCAGATCGTCTTCGACGCCATGCGCATCTATGGCGGCTACGGGTATTCGCAGGAATATCCGATCGAGCGCCTCTACCGCGACGCGCCGCTGCTGATCATCGGCGAGGGGACGAACGAGATCCAGCGGCTGGTGATCGCGCGCCGGCTGCTCGAGCAGCACGCGATCTGACGTCAACGCGGCGGCCAGGGCCCGGCGCGATAGACGGAGCCCTCGAGCGGCCGGCCGAGCAAGCCCTCGAGCCACTCCGCGATGCCGACGAGCGCGTCGAGGTCGACACCGGTCTCGACGCCCTCCCCCTCGAGGAGATAGACGAGATCCTCGGTCGCGACGTTGCCTGTCGCGCGGGGAGCGTAGGGGCAGCCGCCGAGCCCGCCGACCGAGGCGTCGAGCACGCGCACGCCCGCTTCGAGCGCGGCGAGCGCGTTCGCGTAGCCGGTGTTCCGCGTGTTGTGGCCGTGGAAGCCCTCAGCACCCGCGCCGGCAACGAGTGCGCGCACCTGCGAGGGTGTGGCGGCCCCGATCGTGTCGGCGAGGACGATCTCCGCTCCCTCGAAGCTGCGGGCAAGCTCGACGACCTTGCCGGGGTCGACGCGGCCCTCGAATGGACAGCCGAACGCGACGCTGATCGTCACCGTCGCCGGCCGATCAGCGAGGGCGAGGATCGCCTGCACGCGCGCGACCGCGTCCCCGAGCGAGGCGTTGCCGTTCCGCTCGTTGAACGACTCGGTGGCGCCGAGCGTACAGTTGAGCCGGTCGAGCCCGGTGCTGCGGAAACGCTCCCAGCCGCGCTCGTTCAGGACGAGCCCCGAGAGCTCCGTCCCCTCACGCCGCTCGATCGCGGCCACGACCTGCTCCGCGCCGGCCATCTGCGGTACGCGCTCGTCGCGGACGAAGCTGGCCGCCTCCACACGCGGCAGTCCTGCCGCCGAGAGCCGGCCGACGAGCTCGGCCCGGAGCGGGGGATCGACGATCTCGGGCTCGTTCTGCAGCCCATCGCGCGGCCCGACGTCGCAGAGCGTGACGATCACGCGCCCAGCGCGGTCAGCGCGTCCCGAGCTCGATGCCGAGGAGCCGCGGCACGGCCGCGACCGCGCGCGCGGCGGCCGCCGGTCTCCGCCCCTGCTCCTCGGCCGTCTCGCAGGCCATGACCGCGGTCCGGACGAGCCCGCCGCCCAGCCGCCGGAGCGGCTCGGGCGGCAGCGTGGGCACGCGGCGGGTGACGAGCGGCAGTCGGGTCCACTCGTCGTCTGCCCCGAGCGAGAGAGACGCGAGGATCTGCCCGCCGAGCCAGCTGGGGCCGACGCCGTGCCCGGAATAGCCCGCGCCGAAGTGGATCCGCGCTCCCGGCACCGTGCCGAAGAAGGGCAGGTGGTCGGCAGAGACGTCGATCGGACCTCCCCAGGCACGTTCGATCCGCGCGGACCCGAGGCCGGGCAACAGGCGGCGCAGGCCAGCCTCGGCGCGGGCCGCGGTGGGGCGATCCTCGCTGAAGCGCCGGTCGATCCGGCCGCCGAAGCCGATCGGGCCGGAGCCGCTCCCCATCACGACGCGGCCGTCGGCGGTCGCCCGGAAGTAGTGCAGGAACATGCGCCCGTCGATGATCGCCTCGCCGCCCGTCCAGCCGATCCGCTCCAGCAGCTCGGGAACCGGCTCCGTCAGAACGATGTAGGAGCCGAAGTTCGTCAGCCGGCCAGCAACGGGCTTCCAGCCGGTTAGCGCGGCGTTCGTGGCAAGCACGAGCTCGCGGGCGCGCAGGCGCCCCCCAGCCGTCCCGAGCTCGCCGTCGCGGACACTCGTGACGCGCGTACGCTCGTGGAGCAGGACGCCGGAGTCGAGCACGGCCCGCCGCAGCGCGCGGACGAGCAGGCCTGGGTGGACGGTCGCGCCGTCGCGGAACCAGACGCCGCCGCGGAACACCGGCGAGGCGCAGCGCCGCGCGACCTCCTCGCGGGAGAGCGGAATCCCCTGCTCCGGAAAACCGGCGGCCTCCGCAGCGGCGACGGCCCGCTCCACCGCCACGTCTTGGGCGGGCGCGGCCGAGACCTTGAGCAGCCCAGCCTCGCGCAGCCAGACATCCTCATGCCGGGTCTCGCAGAAGGCGCGCACCGCCGGGACGATCCGATCGCCGGTCTCCGCGAGCCGGATCGCGTCCCCGCGGCCGAGCAGCGGCAGCAGGCTCGCGAGTGAGGCCCAGTAGCCGTGGACGAAACCGCCGTTTCGGCCGCTCGGTCCCGCCCCGCAGATTTCCGCCTCGAGCACCGCGACCCGCAGCCCCGGGTCGCGCTCCCGCAACGCGAGCGCAGTCCAAAGCCCGGTGTAGCCGCCGCCGACAATCGCGACATCGGCCTCGGCGGTTCCCCGGAGGGGCGGCGCGGGTGCCGGTAGGCCCTCGGCGGCGAGTGCCTGCTCAAGCCACCAGGAGGGCAACGCGGGATCGACGCTCGGCTTCACCGGTCACACGCGCGCGACGATTCCGTCACGCTCGAGGGCCGCTGGCCCCGCAGACGCTGCCCGCCGACAGGAGCTTCTTCGGGGTCGCCACGACCCGGGACGCGGCTGACCGTGGGGTCGCAGCTCACCGCGCGGCCGCCCGCGTCCGGCGGTTCTGGATGACGACGTTCGCCAGCATCCCTCCGACGGCGAGGACGAAGATCAGCGAGCCGATCACGTTGATCTGCGGCGGAACCGCGACGCGCGCCGCACCCCAGACGAAGAGCGGGAAGGTGATCGTCGCGCCCGCGTTGAAGTACGTGATCACGAAGTCGTCGATCGAGAGCGCGAACGCGAGCAGCCCGGCGGCCATGATCCCGGGCGCGATCAGCGGCAGCGTCACCTTGCGGAAGGTTGTCCACTCGTTGGCACCGAGATCCATCGCCGCCTCCTCGAGGTGGCGGTCGAAGCCGGCGAGCCGGGCCTTCACGGTCACGACCACGTAGCTGATGTTGAACATGATGTGCGCGATCAGGATCGTCGCGAACCCGGTCGCGATGCCGCGGTTCAGGAAGAGCGTCAGCAGCGACGAGCCCATCACGATCTCGGGCGTCGTCATCGGCAGGAAGATGAGCGTGTTCACCAGGCCCCGCCCCCGGAAGGCGTAGCGAACGAGGGCCAGCGCGATCAGGGCTCCGAGCGCCGTCGCGAGTGCGCTCGAGAGCGCCGCGATCTCGAGGCTGACGGTGATCGCCGACTGGATTCCCGGCGTGGCGAATGGATGGAGCCAGTTGTTGAAGGTGAAGCCGTCCCACGTGTAGTTGAACCGGCCGGTGGGGTTGTTGAACGAGAAGGCGATCACGACCGCGATCGGCAGGAAGAGGTATGCGAGCGCGAGCATCGCGTAGCCCGTCAGCACGTTGCGGCGCACCCACGCGAGTGTGCGCCAAGCCGGCGAGACGCGCGGCACGACGGCGACTGCCGGAGCGGATGCGCTCATCCCGTCAGCCTTTCCGTGCCGAGCAGCCGCGCGTATGCCGTGACTGCAACGAGGATCGCGGCCATCAGGACAAAGGAGAGCGCCGCGGCCTGCGGGTAGTCCGTGATCGCCAGGAACTTCGACTGGATCACGTTCCCGATCATGTACTGCTGCGGCGTCCCGAGCAGCTGCGCGTTGATGAAGTCGCCGGCGGCCGGAATGAAGGTCAGCAGCGTCCCGGCGAACAGGCCGGGGAGCGACAGCGGCAGCGTCACCCGCAGGAACGACCAGCGCCGGCTCGCGTAGAGGTCGTGTGCGGCGTCGAGCAGCCGCGGGTCCAGCTGCTCGAGGCTGACGTACAGCGGCAGCACCATGAACGGCAGGAAGTTGTAGGTGATCCCGGCGATCACGGCCACTGACGTCGCGAGCAGCCGCCCGCCCGAGCCGAGGACGCCGATGTTGCGCAGCGTCGAGGCGACGACGCCGTTGTCGGAGAGGATCGTCTCCCAGGCGAGCGTCCGGATCAGGTAGGTGACGAAGAAGGGCGCGATCACGAGCAGCAGGAGGAGGTTCTTCCAGCGGCCACCCCGGAAGGCGATCCAGTACGCGAGCGGGTAGCTGATCGCGAGTGCGATCAGCGTCGCCACACCCGCGTACTCGAGCGAGCGCACGAATTGCGCGTGATACGTCGAGATCGCGTCTGAGTAGTTCGACCACGCCCAGGTGAACCTGTAGCCGAGCTCGAGCGAGCCCTTCTGCAGCGACGTGTTGGCCAAGTAGTACATCGGCACGAGGAAGAACGCCGCGAGCCATGCGAGGCCCGGCGCGAGCAGCAGGTAGGGCGTCAGCCGGCGGCGGAGGGCCACTCAGGCGCCGATCAGGCTTTGGAACTGCACCTTGTACTTCTGGTTGTTCACGGCCTTGGAGTCGATCTGGTGCACGTTCGCGAGCATCGCCTTGGTCGGGAAGATCAGGGGGTTCTTCGCGACCTTCGGGTCGGTTTTCAGGAGCACCTTGTCGGCGCCCTGGACGGGACAGATGTAGTTGACGTAGTCCTCGACCTCGGCCGCGATCTTCGGCTCGTAGTAGAAGTTCATGTAGGTCGAGGCAGTGAAGACGTTGCCGCCCCTGGGGATGAGCATGTTGTCGGTCCAGATCATCCCGCCGGTCTTCGGGAGATTCCATCTCAGCCCCGGATGGTCGGCCTGGAGCTGCACCATGTCGCCGGACCAGGCGAAGCATGCCCAGACGTCGCCCTTGGCGAGGAGGGGGGCGTAGTCGTTCCCGGTGAACTGCCGGATCTGGCCGGACTTGACCGCCTTCTGGATCTTGTCGTGCGCCTTCTTGAAAGCCGCGGGCGTCACCTTCGAGGGGTCGTCGCCGTTCGCCAGCATGACCAGGCCGATCGTGTCGCCGAACTCGGTCAGCAGGGTGACCTTTCCCTTCAGCTTCGGGTCGGTGAGCAACTGGTCGACTGAGGTGATCTCGCCGCCGACCTTCTTCGGGTCATAGCCGATCCCGGTCATGCCCGACTGCCATGGCAGGCTGTACTGGCGGTTCGGATCCCAGTTTGGGTGCTGCTGGACCGGCAGCAGGTTCTTCATGTTGGGGATCGCCGCCTTGTCGAGCTGCTCGAGCCAGCCGAGCTCAATCATCCGCCCGGGCAGCCCCGAGGAGTCGGTCAGGACGATGATGTCGCGGTGCACCGACTGTTTATGCGCGAGCGGCCCCTCGATCTTCCCGAAGAACTGATTGTTGTCGTTGATGTCCTCGATGTAGTTGACCTTGACGCCGGTCTTCTTCGTGAACTGGTCGAGCGACGGGTGTCCCTTCGCCTTGTTCACGTCGATGTACAGCGGCCAGTTCGAGAAGGTCAGCGTCTTGGCGAGCTTGCGCTGCACGGTCTGCGTTGTCGCCCCGGACGAGGCAGCGCTCTTGATGCCGCCTCCGCCGCCGCAGGCGGCGAGGAGGCCGGGGACGGTGAGGATGGTGCCGCCCGCCGCGGCGCGGCGGATCAGCTCCTGACGGGTGAGCCGCTCGGTCATTCTGGGGCCTCCATGGAGTCGACGACAAAGGTGCACTCGGGGTTCCAGCTCAGGGCGAGCCTCTCGCCGGGCGAGAAGCCGGCCGCCCCCGGTCGGTCGTTCTGGACGTAGACGGTGACCGGTCCGGGGGCCGTGTCGACGATGTACTGGGTCGAGACGCCGATGTACGCGCTCTCGGCCACGGTACCGGCGAGGGTATTCGCCTCGCCTCCTTCGACGCGGATCTTCTCGGGACGGATGCCAATCGCGACGCGGCCGCTGCGGCCCGCGAGCGCGCGCCGCGGCACCTGCACGGCGGTGCCGTCCACCAGCCGGACGCTCTCCTCACCGGCGACCTCGCCGGGGAGCAGGTTCGAGACGCCCAGGAAGCCGGCGACGAACGCCGTGCTCGGCTGCTCGTAGAGCTCGGTCGGCGTGCCGAGCTGCTCGATGCGACCGCCGTTCATCACCACGATCCGGTCGGCCATCGTCATGGCCTCCTCCTGGTCGTGCGTGACGTGGACGAAGGTGACGCCGACTTCGTGCTGGATCCGCTTCAGCTCAAGTTGCATCTGCTTGCGGAGCTTGAGGTCGAGCGCGCCGAGCGGCTCGTCGAGAAGCAGGACACGCGGGTGGTTCACGAGCGCACGTGCGAGCGCGATCCGCTGCTGCTGTCCGCCCGAGAGCTGGCGCGGCTTGCGCCGCTCGAGGCCGGCGAGGCCGACGAGCTCGAGCACCTCGCCGACGCGCTGCTTCAGGTCGTCGCCCTTCACCTTCTTGCGGCGGAGGCCGAAGGCGACGTTCTCGAAGATCGAAAGGTGCGGGAAGAGCGCGTACGACTGGAAGACCGTGTTCACGTCCCGCTTGTACGACGCGAGACCGCCGACCTCGCGGTCGCCGAGGTAGATGCGGCCGGCCGTCGGCTCCTCGAAGCCGCCGATCATCCGCAGCGTCGTCGTCTTCCCGCAGCCCGAGGGGCCGAGCAGCGCGAAGAAGCTGCCGTGCTCGATCTCCAGCGAGAGATCGTCGACGGCCACAACGTCGTCGAAGCGCTTGGTCAGGTTCTCGAGCCGGACGTCGGGATCCCTCGTCTCGCGGCCGGCCTGGCCACGCTCGTCCGCGACCGCCGTCAACGCATCCGCTCCCAGGCCTCGGCGAGGACGTCGCCGAGGACGCCGGCGAGCTCGCCGATCTCCTGCGGCCCCGCGACGAGCGGCGGCGAGATCTGGATCACGGGATCGCCGCGATCGTCGGCACGGCAGATCAGTCCGCGCTCGAACAGACGCGGCGAGAGGAAGCCACGCAGCAGCGTCTCGCATTCGGCGTCGTCGAAGGTCTCCCGGGTCTCCTTGTCCTTGACGAGCTCGAGTGCGTAGAAGAAGCCGGTGCCGCGGAGGTCGCCGACGATCGGCAGGTCGAGCAGCTGCGCGAGCGTATCGCGGAAGAGCCCCTCGTGCTCCTGCACGTTCTCCACGATCCGGTCCCGCCGCATGATCTCGATGTTCTTCAGCGCGATCGCCGCCTGCACGGGGTGGCCGCCGAAGGTGATCCCGTGCGCGTACATGGCCGTGTCGTTCATGAAGGGCTCGATCACGTGGTCGGCCGCGATCACCGCGCCGATCGCCGCGTAGGCCGAGGAAAGGCCCTTGGCGGAGGTGATGAGGTCGGGGCGGATGTCGTACTTCGCCGACCCGAACCACTCGCCGAGCCGGCCGAAGCCCGTGATCACCTCGTCGCAGCAGAGCAGGATCCCGTACCGGTCGCAGATCGCCCGCACGCCCTGGAAGTAGCCCGCGGGCGGTGTGAGCGCCCCCCCGGCGTTCTGCACCGGCTCCATGAAAACCACGGCCACGGTCTCGGCGCCGGCCTGGACGATCGCCGACTCGAGGTCGTCGAGCAGGAACGCGGTGAACTGCGCCTCCGTCTCCTCGAGCGGCCGGTGATAGCGGTTCGTGTTGCGGACGTGGATCGTGTCCGGAACGAGCGGCTCGAACGGCGTCCGCAGCGAAGCGATGCCGTTGATCGAGAGGGCGCCCATCGTCGTGCCGTGGTAGGCGACCCGGCGCCCGACCGCCTTCCAGCGGCGCTCTCCGCGGGCGAGGTGGTACTGGCGGGCGAGCTTCCAGGCCGACTCGATCGCCTCGGAGCCGCCGGAGACGAAGAAGACGCGGTTCAGGTCGCCCGGCGCGAGCGAGGCAACCTCGTGCGCGAGCTCGATCGCCCGTGGGTGGGCGTACGACCAGTTCGTGTAGAAGGGCAGCTCTCGCATCTGCTCCAGCGCCGCCTGCCCCATCTCCTCGCCGTACGAGTAGCCGACCTGCACGGCGAAGAGCCCGGCGAGCGCGTCGAGGTAGCGGTTGCCGTACGAGTCCTCGAGATAGCAGCCCTCGCCGCGGACGATGATCGGCGGATCCTGGCCACCGCCCATCCGGGTGAAGTGGAGCCAGAGATGGTCGCGGGCGGCTTTGTGCAGGTCGATCCCTGTCGGTGCCGGCGCCGTCATCGCGTCCCCCAGTCGTAGAGCTGCTTGACCATGTCGAGATAGAGAAAGGTTTCCGTCG
>JBHEMK010000009.1:0-11647 GCA_046262635.1 Gaiellaceae bacterium | reverse complement strand
GGACGACGTTGTCCCGCCGATCGGCGCCCCGCTCGCGGGTGTGCGGACGACGTAGCGCAGTCCGAAGGCGATCGCCAGCTCACGCGCCCGATCTTCGACCGGCGACTCGTCGTAGAGCGTGAAGGGCTCGAGCGCCTCGACCAGGTCGCCTCCGTGGAGGTCGAGTAGCGCGTCGGCCGGGGCGATCAGGCGGTCGAAGACGGCGCGGGCGAGCACCTCGCTGAAGGTGCCGTCGAACGAGCCGGGAAAACAGCGGTTGAGGTTCTTGCCGTCCTCGGGCACGACGAAGGCGCTGCGCGTCCAGAAGGAGGGCAGGTTGACAACCGGGACTGCGGTGATGCGTCCGCGAAGCTCAGCCGTGTCGAGGGCTCGCATGAAGCGGATCACCGCGGCGATCGAGGAATATTCGCCTCCGTGAATACCTCCGATCAGGCTGACGTTCGGGCCGTCGTGCGCCCCGGTCGCCGTCAAGCAGGGGAGCTCGAGGCCCGCGAGCAGCTGGTGCTCGAAGCGGATCGTGCTGCGCTCGATCACGACACCTCCTGCGCGTCGAGCTCGACCTCGGGTGTGTGTGCCGGCGGCGGGGCCGTCCACGCGAAGTGGCAGGCGGCCAGGTGCGCGATGCTGTCCGACCCGTGCACCAGGACCGGATCGTCCACGACGCACACGGGGTGCTGGGCGATCGGGCAGCGCGGATGGAAGCGACAGCCGCTCGGCACGTCGACCGGACTCGGCGGGTCGCCGACCACGCCCGGCGCCTCGGAGGCCCGGCCGGGCACGAGCCGCGGGACGGCGCGGAGCAGCCCGGCTGTGTAGGGATGCCGTGGGTCGGCGAAGAGCTCCGCCGTCGGCGCCGTCTCAACGATCCGGCCCAGGTACATGACCGCGACCCGGTCGCAGACGTGCCGAACGACCGCCATGTTGTGTGCGATCAGGAGCACGGTCAGCCCCAGCCGCCCCCGCAGGTCGTCGAGCAGATTGAGCACGGTCGCCTGCACCGACACGTCGAGCGCCGACACCGGCTCGTCGGCGACGAGCAGCTCCGGCTCGAGCGCGAGGGCCCGGGCGATGCTGACCCGCTGGCGCTGCCCGCCCGAGAACTGCCGCGGATGCGCGTCGAGCGCACGCGCGCCGAGGCCGACGAGATCGAGCAGCTCGCGGCAGCGTTCCTCGACCCGCTCCTTCGGCACCATCCGGTGCGCACGCAGCAGCTCGCTGAGCGTCTGCCGGACGCTCATGCGTGGGTTCAGCGACGCGTATGGGTCCTGGAAGACCATCTGGATGCGCCGCCGGTCCGGGCGGTCGCGCTTCACCGGCAGCGTCGAGCCGCCGTAGCGGATCTCGCCCGCCGTGGGCGTGTAGAGGCCGACGATGCAGCGGCCGAGCGTCGACTTGCCGCAGCCGGACTCGCCGACGAGCCCCAGCGTCTCACCCTTGACGAGCTCGAGATCGACACCGTCGACCGCCCGCAGCATCGGGCGCTCCTCGTGGCGAAGCCGCGCACGGACTCTGCCGCGCAGGGGGAAGTGCATCGAGAGGCCGCGCACCTCGAGCAGTGATTCAGCCACCGGCGATCACCGGCTCGCGCCGCGCGTCCTCGGCGCAGGCCTCGTGGTGGATGCAGGCCGTCGACCGCCCGTCGCCGAGCGGGCGCAGGGGAAACGCGCCCGCCGTGCAGTCCTCCTGCGCAAAGGGGCAGCGCGGGTGGAAACGACACCCCGGCGGCGGCGAGGCGAGATCCGGCGGGCTGCCGGGGATCGTCGCGAGCCGCTCGCGGAGCTCGTCGAAGTCGGGAACCGAGCGGAGCAGGCTGAGTGTGTAGGGATGGCGCGGCTCGCGGAAGACGGTCTCGATCGGTCCCGTCTCGACGACCTGGCCCGCGTACATCACGGCGACGCGCTGGCACGTCTGCGCGATGACGGCGAGGTCGTGGGAGACGAAGACGAGCCCGACGCCGAGCTCGCGGCAGAGGCCGCCCAGCAGCTTCAGGATCTGATCCTGGATCGTGACGTCGAGAGCCGTTGTCGGCTCGTCGCAGAGGATCAGCTTGGGCTCGGACGAGAGCGCGATCGCGATCATCACGCGCTGCCGGAGCCCGCCCGAGAGCTCGTGCGGGAACGCACCGGCGCGCCGCTTCGGATCTGGAATGCCGACCGTCCGCATCAGCTCGAGCGCGTGATTCGCTGCCCGGCGGCGGCCATATCCGAGCCGGACGAGCGGCCCCTCGGCGATCTGGGCCCCGACCCGCATCACCGGGTTGAGCGCCGTGATCGGCTCCTGGAAGACCATCGAGATCTCCCGCCCCCGGATCGCGCGGAGCCGCGCCTCGGGTGCGCCTGCAAGATCCGTTCCCTCGAAGACGATTTCACCCCCGGCGAGCCGCGCGGCCCGCGGCAGGAGCCCGACGAGCGCCCGGAGGGCCATCGTCTTGCCCGAGCCGGATTCGCCGACGACCCCCACCGCCTCGCCCCGGCGGACGTCGAACGAGGCGCCGTCGACCGGGTGGAGCGTACCGCGCGCGAGCGGGATCTCGACGCGGAGATCGCGCACGTCGAGGAGCAGGTCGCTCATTCGGGCCGGAGCAGGTCGGCGAGCCCGTCGGCGAGCAGCGACAGCCCGAGCGCGGTGATCACGACGGCAACGCCCGGGATCGTCGAGAGCTCCCAGTGGGTGGTCAGGTACGTCTGCCCGTCCGCGATCATCCTGCCCCAGTCGGGCGTCGGCGGCTGCACGCCCAGCCCGAGGTAGCCGAGCGTGACGATCGCCAGGATGTCGAGCACGATGTCGGACATGGCGTAGACGATCGCCTGCGTGATCACGTTCGGCAGGAGGTGACGGAGGATGATGCGGCCGTGCGAAAGGCCCCCCGCGCGCGCGGCGAGGATGTATTCGCGACGCTTCGCGACGACCACTTCACCCCGAACGATGCGCGCATAGGAAACCCAGCCGACGATGGTGATCGCGATGTAGATGTTCCGGGTCCCC
This sequence comes from Gaiellaceae bacterium, assembly GCA_046262635.1. Lineage (GTDB taxonomy): Bacteria > Actinomycetota > Thermoleophilia > Gaiellales > Gaiellaceae > JBHEMK01. Next base: position 8,662 of record JBHEMK010000009.1, on the reverse strand, counting down.
GAGCCGAGCGCGAAGACGAGCGCGATGATGAGGACGTAGAACGGAAACGCCACGACGATGTTCACGAGCCAGTTCGTGGCCGTATCGAGCCAGCGGCCGAAGTAGCCAGCGACGAGACCGACCGCGGTCCCGATCACGAACGGGAAGAGGACGGCGAGGAAGGCGACCTGCAGGTCGGTGCGCGCGCCGTAGACGAGTCGCGACCAGACGTCCCGCCCGAGCTCGTCGGTGCCGAACGGATGGCTCCACGAGGACCCCTGCAGTCCTGCGGTCAGGTCCTGCCGGATCGGGTCGTGCCAGGCAACAACGGGGGCGAGCACCGCGAGGAGAACGATCGTGCCGATGATCGCGACGCCCGCGACGAACGAGGGCGTCCGGTACCAGCGCCTGCGGAAGCCGCGCCGGTGCTCGACGATCGCCGCTTCCGCGAAGATCTCCGCAGCGGCCGCCATCAGTCGAACCGGACGCGGGGATCGAGCAGCGCGTGGACGACGTCGGTGGTGAGGTAGACGAGCACGACCATCACCGCGAAGACGAACGTCACCGCCTGGACGACCGGAAAGTCGCGCTCGAAGATCGAGTTGATCATCAGCTGGCCGATCCCCGGGAGGGCGTACACCTGCTCGATCACGAGCGTGCCGCCGACCAGGTAGCCGACGTTGACGCCCAGCACCGACACGGTCGAGATCACGGCGTTGCGGAGGGCGTGGCGGGCCAGGACGCGCCGCTCCGGGATGCCCTTGGAGCGCGCCGTGACGATGTAGTCGGACTCGAGCACCTCCAGCAGGCTCGCGCGCAGGCTGCGGATCAGGATTGGCGCGATCCCGAGCGCCACCGTCAGCGCCGGCAGGAACATCGAGTGCAGGTGTCCGAGAAAGCCACTGCCGTAGCCGCCCACGGGAAAGCCGCGGCCGAGGTGGAGCCCGAAGACGAGCAGGAGCATGATCCCGAGCCAGAACGCCGGGAAGCCGAGCCCGACGAGCGGCACCGCACGCACGAGCTGGTCGGGCCAGCGGTTTCTCTTCGTCGCCGCGACCGCCGCGAGCGGGACCGCGATCAGCACCGCGAGCAGCGTGCCGAACCCGATCAGCCAGAGCGTCACCGACAGCCGGTCGAGGACGAGGCGTCCGGCGGGGACGCTGTAGAAGAGCGACGAGCCGAGATCGCCGTGGACGATCCGGCCCATGAACCGTTCGTACTGGACGAGCAGCGGGCGGTCGAGGCCGAAGTCGTGCCGCACGAGCGCGATTCGCTCCGGGGTCGCCTGGTTGCCGAGGATCGTCCGGGCCGGGTCGCCGGGGACGAGATGGATGAGGAAGAAGATGAGGATCGTCACCCCGAGGGCGATCGGCACGAGCTGGAGCAGCCGCCGCAGGACATAGCCCGTGAGGCTCACGTCTTCTCCCCCATCCGCTGGTTGCTCACGCCGCGCTAGCCCAGCCAGGCGTCCTCGAGGTGGTAGTTGCCGAGCGGCTGGACGAAGAAGCCGTGGAGCTTGCTCGAGTACGCCCACCGGTACGGCGAGTAGTAGAGATAGCCCAGGTTCGCGTCCCGGGCGGCGAGCCGCTGGATCCGCGCGTAGAGCTTCGCGCGCTTCGGGACGTTCACCTCCCGCTGCGCCTCGTGCGAGAGCTTCGTCACCGTCGGGTTGTTGTAGTGGGTGTAGAACGAGAACGCGCCGCCCTTGGGGTCGAGCGCGAAGGTGACGAGCTCGTCCGGATCGGCGATGTCCATCGTCCAGTAGCTGAAGGCGAGCTGGTACTTGAATGCGTTGATGTCGTTGAACTCGGTGCTCGTGTCCTCCTGCTTGAAGGTCGCGACGATGCCGAGCTGCTTCAGCGCCTGCTGGAGGATCTGCCCGATCGTCTGCTCGACCTGCGCGCCGGCACCGACGAGGATCTGCACCTTGAAGCCCTTCGGGTACTTGGACTTCGCCATCTCGGCCTTCGCCTTGGCGAGGTCGTACTGGAGGCCGCCGGCGTGCTTGTCGTAAAAGGGGACCTGCGGCGGCAGCTGGGAGTTCGCGGGCTTCCCGTACGTGAAGAGCACCGACTTGACGATCGACTGGCGGTCGATCGCGTACGAGATCGCGCGGCGCACGTGCCGGTCCTTGAGCGGCGGGTAGAGCTCGTTCATGTCGAGATAGTCCGTCCGCGTCGACGGGAACAGCGACATCGTGACGCCCGGCGTCTTCTTCAGCTTGTCGATCGAGTTGAACGGCGGGAACTCGTCCACCTGGATCTGCCCGCCCCGAAGCTGCAGCTCGCGGGTGTTCTCGTCGGTGACGAACGTCCAGGTGACGCCGTCGAGGTACGGCTTGCCCTTCTGCCAGTAGTACGGGTTGCGCTTCAGCGACACCGACTGGCCGACGACCCGCGAGTCCCACATGAAGGGGCCGGTGCCGACCGGATGCGTGTAGAACTTCGCGCGCGGCTCGCCGTTGAAGTTCTTCGGGACGATCCCGTTCGCGAACAGGGCGATGTCGGCCAGGAACGGGGCCCACTGGAACTTGAGGTGAATGACAACCGTGGAGGGATTCGGCGCGTCGATGCTCTTGATCGCCGCGTCGAGGTACCCCCAGCCCTTCTTCTGGGCGCGGGCGTCGTCGATCGAGAACTTCACGTCGGCGGCCGTCATCGGCTTGCCGTTGGAGAACTTGACGCCCTGGCGCAGCTTGAAGGTGTAGGTCTTGCCGTTCTTCGCCGCCTTGTAGCTCGTCGCGAGCCACGGCTTCAGTGTCTTGCCGTCGTTGGCGACGATGTAGAGGGGCTCCATGATCTGCTCGGCGAGCCAGATCGATTCGTTCTGGAAGACATTCGTCTTGTCGAACGAGTTCGAGTCCTCGATGCGCGCGATCGTGATGTGGCCACCGCGCTTGGGCGTGGCTGCGGGGGCGGCGTGTCCTGACCGGGCTCCCGGCGCGGCCGCCGTCCCGGCAACGGCGACGGCGGCTGCCGCACCGAGCAAGAGGGCGATTCTCCGTGGCTGCAAGGCTCTCTCCTTGAGAGAATGACGGAAGAGCGAAACACCCGCAGCGAGGCGCGGCGGGCCGTGGGTCCGAACGACTATCCCAAATTGAGCGACACGCTGTCTACGCGCCGTGCCTCGCCAGCGACAGCCAGAGCTCGGCCCAGGCCTGCATGCCTTCCTCGAGCCGCTCGAGCCGGAAGAACTCGTCCGGCGCGTGCAGCCGGTCGTCGCCGGTGGAGAAGGAGAACAGCAGCGTCTTCAGGCCGAGGATCTGCTCGAACAGCACCGCCGCGGGCAGGGTGCCGCCCATCCGGACGAGCAGCGGCTCTCGGCCCGGGTAGACCGTTGCGAGCGCGCGCCGGCCCGCCTCGACGGCGGGATGGTCGGCCGCGATCGCGTAGGCGGCGACCGCGCCGGGCTCCCCCTCGACCTCCGCGGCCACGCCGGGCGGGCAGCGGGCGCGGACGTGGGCGCTGATCGCCTCGAGCACGGCCCCTGGCTCCTGCCCGGGGACGAGCCTACAGGTCACGTGCGCGCGGGCTCGCCGCGGGATGACCGTGAACGAGCCCCCGCCCTCGAGCCCGTTCACCTCGAGCGTCGGCCGCGTCCAGAGGCGCTCAAGCGTCGAATGGCCCGGTTCGCCGTGCAGGGCCCGAACGCCGACCTCGCGGCGGTAGGCCTCCTCGTCGAAGGGCACGCGGGCAAGCGCCTCTCGGTCGGCCTCGCCGAGCGGTTCGACACCGTCGTAGAACCCGGCGACCGCCACACCGCCCTCCGGCTCGTGGAGCCCCGCGACGATCCGGGCGAGTGCGTAGTTCGGGTTCTGCACCGCGCCGCCGTGGCGCCCCGAGTGGAGATCGGCGTCGGCTCCGGTGACGACGATGTCGAGGGCCACGAGGCCCCTCGCCGCGATCGCGATCGACGGCTCGCTCGCCCGCCACATCGCGCCGTCGGCCGAGACGACCAGGTCGGCGGCGAGCTCGTGCCGGTGGGCGGCGAGAAACGCCGGCAGGCTGGGGCTACCGACCTCCTCCTCACCCTCGAGCAGGAAGCGCACGTTCAGCGGCGGGCCACTCGCACGGTCGAAGGCCTCCGCCACCTTCAGCGCCACGAGCACAGGGCCCTTGTCGTCGGTGGCGCCGCGGGCATAGATGCGGTTGTCGCGGATGCTCGGCTTGAACGGCGGCGTCCGCCACTCCGACTCGGCGCCCGGCGGCTGGACGTCGTAGTGGCCGTAGACGATGATCGTCGGCGCCGCGGCCGCTCCGAGCCACTCGCCGAGGACAACGGGATGACCGTCGCTCTCGACGACCCGCCCGTTCGCGAAGCTCAGCTGGTCAGCGAGCCACTCCGCGGCGGCGCGCACGTCGCCCCGCCGGGCGGGGTCCTGGCTCACGCTCGGGATCGAGAGGAACGCGGCCAGCTCGCGCCGGTACCGATCCCCCTCGTCAAAAGATGGAGTGGCCACCGTCGATCGAGAGCGTCTGCCCCGTGATCCAGGAGGATGCTTCGGCCGCGAAGAAGAGCACGCCGTTCGCGATGTCCTCCGGCCGGCCGAGCCGCCGGGTGGCGATCGACTCCACGAGCGCGCGCTGCCCCTCCCTCCCGTAGCTCTCCCACTGCCTGACCGTCGTCGGGTTCGAGAGCACGAATCCGGGTGCGATCGTGTTGACCGTGATCCCGAAACGGCCCAGCTCGTGTGCCGTCTGGCGCGTGAAGCCGATCTGGCCGGCCTTCGCGCTCGCGTAGGCCTGGATCCCGGTCAGGCTGACGCTGCGCCCTGCGCCCGAGGAGATGTTGACGATGCGGCCGTAGCCCGCTTCCTTCATCCTGGGGACGACCGCGCGGGTGCAGACGAAGGTGCTCGTGAGATTGGCGTCGACGATCGTGCGCCACTCCTCGTCGGTGACCTCCTCCAGCGGTCGGCCGATCTGGCCGGCGACTCCGCCCGCGTTGTTGACCAGGATGTCGATGCGGCCGATCCGCTGGAGGAGCGCGCCCACCTGGGCGGGGTCGGCGACGTCGGCCGTGTCGAGGTCGACCCGCTCGACCGCCGCGCCGTGCTCTCCCAGAGCCTGCGCGATCGCGGCGCCGATGCCGTGTGCAGCACCGGTCACGAGGGCGACGCGACCGGCGAGGTCAGGCACCCCGCCAGCCGTCCGCGAGCAGCCCGCGCACCTCCTCGACCCCCGCCGCCCAGACGCGGAGCACGTCCTCGTCTGGACGCTCGTAGAGACCGCCGAACGAGCCGTCGCCGAGCAGCGTCCGGACGTCCGAGGGGTCGGACTGCCGGAATGCCGACACGTCGACCATCGGCTTGCGCTCCGGCGGCTGGGTCACGCCCTCGAGCCGCGTCCAGGGGAAGTTCTCGAGCCACGAGGCGTGGCTCGCGTCCGGATCGATCGACTGGACGACCGCCCACGTCTGCGGCCCGTTCCACCAGTTGTGCCAGACGAACTCCCCGGCCGGGTTCGACGCCTGCCAGGCCTGGGCGGCCTCGCGCCCGGCCTCGTTGCCGCCGTGGCCGTTGACGAGCAGGAAGCGCCGGAAGCCCTGGTCGGCGAGCGAGTCGAGCAGGTCGCCGATCATCGCCTGATAGGTCGCCACCTGCAGCGTCGGGCTGCCGGGGTAGGCCGCGAAGTAGGGCGTCAGGCCGTACGGCAGCGACGGCAGCACCGGGACTCCGAGCGGCTCGGCGGCCTCGACCGAGACGCGCTCCGAGAGGATCGTGTCCACCCCGAGCGACAGGTATCCGTGCTGCTCGACCGACCCGAGCGGAAGCACGATCCTGTCGTCGCGCCCGAGATACTCCTCGAGCTGCATCCAGTTGCAGTCGATCAGCCTCACCGGTTCACCCCTTCGTAGACGCTTGCCGCGGACAGCAGGAGTTCGTCGGCGCCCGCGGCGGCCGCGAGCTGAAGGCCGGCGGGCAGGCGCCCCTCGACCGGCCCGCACGGGAGCGAGACTGCCGGGATCCCCGCCAGGTTGTAGGGACCGGTGTAGCGGGCCTCAACGTCCCCCTCGGGCGTGCCGAACGGCGGGTCCTGCGCGGGCGCCGGATACGCGACGGTCGGACCGGCGAGCACGTCCAGCTGCTCGAAGGCGGCCGCGAAGGCGGCTCCGATCCGCTCGCGCGTGGCGAGACCCCGCTCGTACGCGTCATCGCCGATCTGCGAGCCGAGCTCGAGCAACGCGCGGGTGCCCGGCCCGTAGCCCTCGCCCTCGCGCCCGAGCAGATCCCGATGCACCTCGTAGGCCTCGCGAAGCACGATCGCCCCGAGTGCCTCGTCCACCAGGTCGAGCTCGGGAACATCGACGTCGAGGACGTGGAAGCCGGCCGCCGCCAGCGCTTCGATCGCGGCGAGCACCCGGTCCCGGACGGCCGGGACGAGATCCGGATCCTCGAGCTGCCGGCGCAGGACGCCGAGCCGCAGGCCCACGTGGGGCTCGATCGCGTAGCGGCGGCCGGCGAGGACACCGAGCAGCGTCGCCGCCTGCTCGACCGTGCGCGTCAGCGTGCCAACGTGGTCGCAGGTGGGCGAGAGCGGAAACACGCCCTCGAGCGACACGAGGCCGTACGTCGGCTTCAGGCCGACGATGCCACAGTAGGCCGCCGGGATCCGGATCGAGCCGCCTGTGTCCGAGCCGAGGGCGAAGCCGCAGACGCCCGCCGCCACGAGCGCAGCCGAGCCGCTGCTCGAGCCACCCGCGGTGCGGGTCGGCTCGAGGGGGTTGTAGGTCATCCCGTAGGCCGGGTTGACGCTGCCGGCAGCGTACTCGAGCAGGTTCGTCTTGCAGAGGATCTCGGCGCCGGCCTCGCGCAGCCGGGCGACGACGGCGGCGTCACCCTCGGCGGGCGCGGGCACGCCCACGGTCGAGGCGTTCGTCGTGACCGCGCCGCGGACGTCGATGTTGTCCTTCACCGCCACCGGGATCCCGAGTAGCGGCCCGGCGGCGGCTCGCTCCGATGGCCCGAGCACCGCGATGACGGCGTTCAGGGGGCGAGCGAGCGCGTCGAGCCGCGCGTGGGCCGCGAGCAGCTCGAGGTTGGCGACCTCGCAGATCCGGCGGCCCTGCTCGATCTCGGCGATCAGCTCGAGCGTCCGGCGCAGCAGCGGCCCGTCGAGGTCCGCCAGGATCGCCTTCTCGGTCGGCCGCTTCCGGACGGCGAGGTCGCGATAGATCCCGGAGTGGGTCTTCGCCGAGCGGCGGTTGAAGGCGGCGAGCCGCTCGATCGAGCCCTCGAGGTCGTCGGCCTCGAAGCCGTCGAACGACTCGGGCTCGGCCGTGGCCGCGGCGAGCACCTCGCGGGCGAGACCGACGTAGAGCGGCCGGTAGCGCGGCTCCTCGAGCGCGGCGACGATCGAGAGATCGGAGACGGCGGTCGCGAAGAGGATCGCACCGTAGGCCTCCTTGGCCCAGAGGTAGCCGAGGATGTTGGCGGTCGGCCGGGCATCCGTCAGGTCGCGGACGAGCCGCTCGAGGCGCGCGCTCGGCCGGCCGTCCAGCTCCCCCACGTACAACGCGCCGCGCCCGCCGACGAAGATCCGGCCCGGGGCGAGGTAGTCGGCACCGAAGTTGACGAAGCCGCCCACCGTCCGCTGCTCGTCCACCCGCGCGGCGATCAGCGGCGGATTGAGGCCGTTTTGGAGCGAGAGGACGAACCCGTCCTCGGCGAGCCGCGGCGCGATCGCGAGGAGCGCGGCCTCCGTGTGCTGGGCCTTGACGGCGAGGATCACCCGCTCGAGCCGCTCCGGCAATCCGTCCGGCAGCACGGCGGGCACCCGAACGGCGAACTGCTCCACGGGCCCCTCGATCGCGAGACCGTGCCGCTCGATCGCGGCGACGTGCTCGGCGTCGGCGTCGCAGAGCAGCACCTCGTGGCCGTCGCGCGCGAGGCGGCCCCCGACGGTGCCACCGATCGCGCCCGCTCCCACGATCACGTAGTCCATGACGCGATCCTCGCAGAGCGCAGGCTCGGCCGGGCCGCATGAGCATGCCGACACTGCCGCGGCTCTCCAGCCGAAAGCCCGCGCGCTCGTAGAGTAGGCGGCCGTCCGGCGTTGCGACGAGCGAGACGATCGTCCGCGTCGCACAGCCTGCCCGACGAGCAGGTTGAGGATCCGGCGGCCGATACCCTGCCCCCGGTGCGTAGGGAGCACGATCATGTCCCAGATCGTGGCGTAGAGCGCACCGTCGTCGAGCAGGCGACCGAGCGCGGCGGCGTGCGTCCGATCGAGGGCGACGACAGTTCCACGTGCGTGCGAGCGCGGCCGCGAGTTCGGCGTCTTCCGACCGCCGGCTGAGACCAGCCGGCGGCGGCCCGCATCCCGCGGTAGACCTCCATGTCCATCCCGTGCACCGAGCTGGTAGGCGATCTCCGCGCTCATGGGCGGAGAACCACCTACCACACCCGACCGCCGCGACGGGCCCGGTGAGAGGATTCGGCGCATGAGCGTGCCCGCGAGGGAAACGGGAGGCCGCGCTGCGCGTCGCGGCCGGCTCGAGCTGCCACCGCGCCGCCGACCCGGCCGAATCGTTCAACGTCGAGTCCGGGCGGCGGACGGCGCGCGCTGCCCGCACCTCGTGCTCGGCCTCCTCGTCCTCCGGGGCTGCAGGGCATTCGCGAGGAGCTGACGCAGCCGTCGCTTGTCGAGGGCGATCCTCCGGCCTCGGTGATTGCGAGCGCGAG
>JBHEMK010000008.1:0-2612 GCA_046262635.1 Gaiellaceae bacterium | reverse complement strand
CCCTGCTCAGGCGCGCCCGGGCGCCGCCGCTTCACCCACAAACCGACCGGAGACCCGCATATTTCGCGGACGGGCGCGTCGGTCCGCTGCGGGTGAGCGGCGAACGCGTCACCGCGACCGTGCAGGGCGCGGAGAGCTACGTCGTCGAGCTGAGCGCGGATGGCGTTCGGCTGCGGTTCGCCTGCTCGCCCGATGGGCCGAGACATGGCGTTCTGCAAGCACTGGGTCGCTGCAGCGTTGTCTTGGCTCGAGCGCCACGAGTCGCCGCTGCCCACCCTCGACGACGCACGCGGGTATCTGGAAGGTCTGTCTGTCGCGTCGCTCGTCGATCTGCTGATCGACCACGCCCACGAAGACGACCGGCTCGCCAGGAAGCTGCTGCTTCAGGCCGCCCGGCCGCGAGGAAACGCCTGCGCAGACATCGCTTCGCTGCGCGCCGTCATTGACCAAGCGTTCGCATACAACGGGTTCGTCCCGTATCGAGAAGTCTGGGGCTACGTCCAGGGCATCGAAGAGGTTGTCGACATCCTCGGCGGGCTGATCGAGGAGGACCGGGCCGGCGAGGTCGTCGAGCTCGCTGAGTATGCGCTCGCCGCACTCGAGTGCTCGTTCGAGGGCGTCGACGACTCCGATGGGCAGCTGGGCGAGGTGGCGGCGCAACTCGAGACGCTGCATCTCGACGCGTGCCGACGCGCCGCGCCTGACCCGCGCGCTCTGGCACGTAGGCTCTTCGCGCGCGAGATCGACAGTGAATGGGACATCTTCGGCCGTGCTGTCGTGCGCTACTCCGACGTGCTCGGCGATCCGGGTATCGCCGAGTACCAGGCACTGGCAGAAGAGATGTGGACCGAGGTGCCGCAGCTGCGCCCGGGTGACGACGATCACGACCGCTACGGCTCGCGGCTTCGGATCACGCGGGTGATGGAGTGCCTGGCCGAGGTGTCCGGCAGCCTTGCCGAGCAGGTCGCCGTCCGCGAGCGCGACCTGGCGATCGGCTACCGCTTCCTTCAGATCGCCGAGCTGTGCCGGGCACACGACGATCACGACGCAGCTCTCACCTGGGCCGAGCGAGGCATGAGCGCGTTCTCCGAGCGCCCCGATCCACGACTGAGAGCCTTCATCGTCGACGAGTACCGGCGCCGCGGACGCTCCCGAGAGGCGCTCGAGCAATCGCTCGCCGCATTCGACGAGCGGCCGACGCTCGAGACCTACCGCGAAGTCGCCACCGACGCCAGGCCGCTCGGCGAGTGGCCACAACGGCGCGAGGCGGCGCTCAAGCAGCTCCGTGCTCCGAAGCCGCCGGCCGCCCGTCCGGGGCACCACCGCTCGCCACTCGACCGAGGGCACTCCGAGCTCGTGCGGGCACTCCTGTGGGAGGATGATCCCGACGCAGCTTGGTCTGCGGCGCTTAACGGTGGCTGCACCGACAGTCTGTGGCTCGAGCTGGCCGACCGGCGGCGCCCTGAGCACCCGAGGGACACGCTCGGCGTCTACCGCGACCACGTCGAGCGGATCATCGGCCGTAAGGACAAACACGCCTACGAAGAAGCCGTGCGCCTCATCGATCAGACAATCCGGGGCCTCTTCGCAGAGACTGGCCTCGCGACCGACTTCCCGGCGTACGTCGCGCACGTCCGGGCCACGCACAAGCCCAAGCGCAACTTGATGAAGCTCCTCGACCGAGTCGATACCTCGGACGCCGGGTGAGGGGCCGGCTGCGCGGGGCGGTCGACTTCCGCTGTCACGCGATTGCGAGAGCTACGGGGTGCGAGCTCCGTCCTTCCGGGACCTCGCGCGCGCCGACGTCGTGCCCTATGCACCGCTCTACTGCGTCGAGTCGCGGCACGCTCCTGCTGCTCGTCTGATGCGGTCGTCTGGCGCGAGGACGGGCGGCTGTCGCTTGATCCAGCCGGAGCACTCTGGCGCGGACCGCCCCTTTCCCACCAAGGCGAGAGCGAGTTTGACGCCGGGGAACGCTGTTCGTGCCGGGTGCAGGCGGCCATCGACACGTCGAGCGGGAGACTTAGACTACGAGCATGCCGTGCAGCAGCGAGAGCGACTCCGGTCTCGTGGTCGAGCGCGTCAACGATGCGCTGAACGCTCATGACCTGGAGGCGCTTGTTGCGTGCTTTGACGAGGACTACGAAAGCGAGCAGCCTGCTCACCCCGATCGAGCGTTCCGCGGGCGCGAGCAGGTACGCACGAACTGGTCGGCGATCTTCGACGGAGTCCCCGACTTCCGGTCGGAGCTCGTGCGCGCGGCGGCGGACGGCGACAGCGCCTGGAGCGAGTGGCATTGGCAGGGAATGCGCGCGGATGGAACGCCGCTTGACATGGCCGGCGTGATCATCTGCGGTCTGCGCGAGGGCCGGATCTCGTGGGCTCGCCTATACGTCGAGCCGGTCGAGCAGGCGGGCGCCGGAATCGATGGCGCCGTCGAACGCATGACCGGCAACGAGTAGCGGGCCGTGGTGGTCAGACCGGCCGGCGGCCGGCGACGAACGCGACCGGGGCATGCCACGTTCGCTGGACCTCGTGGACGTCGGCGAGGCCCGCTTCACGCATCAGCGCGCCGAGTTCCTCGGCGTCGGCGACAGATCCGCCGGAGCGCA
>JBHEMK010000007.1:0-5365 GCA_046262635.1 Gaiellaceae bacterium | reverse complement strand
CCTGATGATGGTCTCGCCCCAGGCTGTCGAGGACGCGGTCATCCGCCTGGCGCAGAAGTCGCGCGCCGTCGGCATCCACCTCGTGCTCGCGACGCAGCGACCGTCGGTCGACGTGATCACCGGGATGATCAAGGCCAACGTCCCGAGCCGGATCGCGTTCGCCGTCTCGAGCCAGACCGACTCGCGGGTGATCCTCGATACCTCGGGCGCCGAGAGCCTGCTCGGCCAGGGCGACATGCTCTTCAAGCCGCTCGGCTCGTCGCGCCTGCAGCGCGTCCAAGGCGCGTACGTGACTGAGGAGGAGATCGCCCTCGTCGTCGAGCAGTGCCGCAGCCAGCGCGAGCAGGAGCTGGACGAGTCGCTGCTCGAGCTCCCCGAGGTCTTCGCCGACGAAACCGATCGGGACGAGGGCGACTTCGATCCCGACGAGGATCCGCTGCTCGACAAGGCGATCGACATCGTCGTCCAGACGCAGACCGCGTCGGTCTCGCTGATCCAGCGGCGGCTGCGCGTCGGCTACACGCGGGCAGGCCGCCTGATCGACATGCTCGAGCGCCGCGGGGTGATCTCCGGGTATGAGGGCTCGAAGCCCCGCCGGGTGCTCGTCGACGAGAGCGCCATCGTCGCCGGCGACTAGGAGAAGGTGACGAGCGCCCCGCGGGAGCGCCGCGCCCCGGCGAGGCAGCCTGCACGTGCTTCCGCGTCCCGGAGCTTCAGGCACCCACGTGTCCGGAAGCGGCCGTTCGTGACGACGTCGAGCGTCAGCCCGTACCACTCGTAGCAGCCCCACCGCGCGGCGGCACGCAGCCGGCCGCAGCGGGCGACAAGCTCCAGCTCCTGTCGCGGCTTCCCGGCGAGCGCCTGCACCCCGACCCCGCGAAGACAGCTGAGGAGGTCCGCCGTCGCGAGGGACGAGCAGATGCCCGTCTGCTCGAACGGATCGTCCTGCAGGTCGAGCGAGGCCCCGGCGATGCAGCCGGAGCGCTGCATCAGCCTCAGGCCGCGGCACACTCGCCGCAGGTCGGACGCCGATGCGATCACGGGCCCCGGTGCCTGCTCGACGAAGTAGCGGTACCAGCACTGCCGCGCAAACGAGAAGTACTGGCCGCAGAGGACGCGCGGCGAGCGGATGATCTGCGCCGGCTGGGTCGTCTCGTCGGCGCCGCGGAGCGAGATCCAGTAATCGTGAAACGCCCCCTGCACGCAGTCCGGCGCGACCCGCTGCCCGAGCTTCCGGCAGGCGTTGACAGCCAGCCAGAGCGTCTCGTGGTAGCCCCGCATCAGCGCGTGGCCGAGGCTGTGGATGCAGGTGTATGACCGGTAGCGCGTCGGCAGCCGCAGGCACGTCGCGACCGCGCTTCGTCCGGCCGTCCGGATGATCTCCGGCCCGAGCGCCATCACGAGCCCCATCCCGAAGCCGGCGGAGCAGCCCGGATCGTTCGATCGGGGCACGTACCGCTGCAGGTTCTCGAGGGTGACGTGATGCTCGACGGCGTAGCGCCTGCCGACCTGGTGCATCAGCATGTGGCAGCGCCCGAGCAGTGAGGTGCCGGTGGCGCGTGCGCGCAGGTCGATCCGCGGCAGCTCGTCGGCCGGGTCCCCGGATGCCTCGATGTCGAGGAGGAGCATGCGCACGTAGCAGCGGTCCTTCGCGTCCTCCAGGCCGATCTGCTCGCACTGCCAGAGCCAGGGCCGCTTCGTCGACGAGGCGCCTTGGGCAGAGACTGCGCCTGCCAGCACGACCGTGAGCGAAGCCAGGAGGAGAGCGAGCCGCATCCCCCGCTGAGGGTAGCTGGAAGACGGTACGAGCCCCGCAAATCGACGAATTGCTCCCAACTCCCGGCTACGGTCGTTCGTCTCACCGTACAGCAAGTCGAGTACGGCCAAACAGGAGGGAATACTCTTGAACGTCAAGCCTTCGATCGCGGGCGCACTGATCGCGCTGCTCGCCGTCATCGCGGCGGTGCTCGCGGCCAGCGGACTCGCGCGCACATCGAGCCCGGCTGCGGCCCCGGCTGCTCCGACGGCACAGCACGCGGCCCTGAAGGTCGGCCTTGTGACCGACATCGGCGGACTCAACGACCGCTCGTTCAACCATTCGGCCTACGTCGGACTGCAGCGGGCGGGCACGCAGCTCGGCGTGGATACGCGGGTGCTCGAGTCGCACTCGGGCTCTGACTACATCCCGAACCTCTCGACGCTTGCGCAGCAGAACTACGACCTCGTGATCGGGGTCGGCTTCCTGATGGCCGACGCGATCAAGACCGTCGCGGAGAAGTTCCCGAACACGAAGTTCATGATCGTCGACAGCGCCTGGCCCGCCGGTGGCCCGACCAACCTCGAGGGCACCGTCTTCCACGAGGAGCAGGCAGGGTATCTCGTGGGCTACCTCTCGGGTCTGATCGAGACAGGCAAGAAGGTGATCAGCTCGGTCGGCGGCCAGAAGATCCCGCCCGTCGACCACTACATCGCCGGCTTCATCGCCGGGGCGCACGCGGCAAACCCGAAGATCAAGGAACTGAACGGGTACTCGCAGGACTTCGTCGCTCAGGACAAGTGCAAGAACCTCGCGCTGCAGCAGATCTCGCAGGGTTCGAAGGTCGTCTTCCAGGTCGCCGGCGGCTGCGGACTCGGCGCCCTCGATGCGGCCAAGAGCAAGCACGTCTGGGGGATCGGCGTCGACGTCGACCAGGCCTACCTTGGCCCCGACATTCTGACGAGCGCGGTGAAGCGGGTCGACAACGACGTCTTCTCGACGATCAGGCAGGTGAAGGCCGGCGCGTTCAAGGGCGGCCAGACGTACGCCTACCAGGTCTCGAACGGCGGCATCGACATCGGCAAGATCAGCCCGAAGGTGCCGAAGAAGTTCGTCAAGAAGGTGATGGCGGTGAAGGTCAAGATCGGCAAGCATCTGATCAAGATCCCGTCGACGGTCAAGTAGGTCCGTCACGGCATCCGGGGGCGGGCACCGGACCCGCCCCCGCACCCTCGTCGCTCAGGACTCGAGCGGATCGACGGCAGCCTGAAGGGAGCTCCCCTGGGATCGTGGGCGCGCTCGGGCTCGAACGCAGGGCCTGCAGCGGCGCCGGACGTCCAGCCCGGACGTGCCGCGGACTGCCTCACGGCCCGTGCTGTCGATGCTCAATCGTCGAGCTCCGGACGCCGGTGCCGGGCACGGTCAGGCAGAGCCCGGTCCCGGCGGTCCCGTAGACTTCGGCGCCCATGGGCGAGACGCCAGTCCTCGAGCTCCGGGGCATCACGAAGCGCTTTCCGGGAATCGTCGCGAACGCCAACGTCAACCTCGACCTGATGCCGGGCGAAGTGCACGCGCTGCTTGGCGAGAATGGCGCCGGCAAGTCGACGCTGATGAACGTCCTCTACGGGCTCTACCACCCGGACGAGGGCGAGATCCGAGTCAAGGGTCAGACGCTGTCACTCGGCTCGCCTCGCGAGGCGATCGCCCACGGGATCGGCATGGTGCACCAGCATTTCATGCTCATCCCGGTCATGACCGTCGCCGAGAACGTCGTTCTCGCCAGCGAGCCGCGGCGCGGGGGGGTCCTGCTCGACTACGACGGTGCCGAGCGGCAGGTTCGCGAGCTTTCAGAGCGCTTCGGCCTCGCGGTCGACCCCAAGGCCAAGATCGAGGCGATCAGCGTGGGCCAGCAGCAGCGGGTCGAGATCCTGAAGGCGCTCTACCGGAACGCGGACATCCTGATCCTCGACGAGCCGACCGCCGTGCTGACGCCGCAGGAGGCCGACGAGCTCTTCGGGGTGATTCGCGGTCTGACGGCCCAGGGCAAGTCCGTCATCTTCATCTCGCACAAGCTTCACGAGGTGCTTGACATCTCCGACCGGGTCTCGGTGCTCAGGCGCGGCAAGCTCGTGGAGACGCGCCGCACGGAGGGGTCGACCGAGGAGGACCTGGCCCGCGCCATGGTCGGCCGAGACGTGCTGCTCCGCGTCGACAAGAAGCCACACGAGCCAGGCGAGGCGTTGCTCAGCGTGAACGAGCTGCACGTGGTCGACGACCGCGGCCTCGAGGCGGTACGCGGGATCTCGCTGGAGGTGCGCTCGGGCGAGATCGTCGGCATCGCCGGGGTCGACGGCAACGGCCAGTCGGAGCTGATCGACGCCCTGACCGGACTCCGCCATGCGTTTACGGGCAGCATCGTCGTTGCCGGCGAGGACATCACGCGGGCGACGGCGAAGGGCGCGCTCGACGCCGGGCTCGGCCACATCCCCGAGGACCGGCAGCGACGCGGCCTGGTGCTCGAGTTCTCGCTGGCTGAGAACATCGCGCTGCACGACTACGACAAGGCGCCCGACTCGCGCCTCGGCTGGCTGCGTCCCCGCGTGCTCGTCGACCGCGCGCAGACGCTGCTGAAGCAGTTCGATGTCCGCGGCGGCGGACCGCAGACCCGCGCCGGGGCGCTCTCGGGCGGCAACCAGCAGAAAGTCGTGCTGGCCCGCGAGATCGAGCGCGACCCCAAGGTTCTGATCGCCGCCCAACCGACGCGCGGCCTCGACGTCGGCGCGATCGAGTTCGTGCACCGGCGGCTCGTCGAGGAGCGGGACGACGGCAGGGCGATCCTGCTCGTCTCGCTGGAGCTCGACGAGATCCTCTCGCTCTCGGACCGCATCTTCGTCATCTACGAGGGCCGGTTCGTCGGCGAGTTCGGCTCCGACTCCACCGAGCAGCAGCTCGGCTTGGCGATGACCGGCGGCCGAACCGAGCCGGGAGCAGCCGCGGCGTGAGCGACCGCGACGGCCCGCTCGGCCAACCGGATCCCGCCGACGAGCGCGAGCCCGCTCCCGGGCCGGAGCAGCCGGTCCAGCCGACCGGCGGTGACTACGCACCGAGCGTCGCCGAGCAGCTTGCGCTCTACCAGCGTGCCGGCGGCGTCGTCACGCCGATCCTCACCGCCGCAATCGCCTTTCTGATCGGAGGGCTCGTCGTGCTTGCGAGCGGCTCCAACCCGTTCTCGACGTATCGAGCGATCTTCGACGGAACCGGCCTCAACTGGCTCTTTCCGTGGGTCTCTGGCGCAGCGCGGACGGGCGCGGCGTTGAACTTGCAGCAGACGCTGATCCTGACGACGCCGCTGATCCTCTGCGGCCTGGCGGTCGCGTTCGCGTTCCGCTGCGGCATGTTCAACATCGGTGGACAGGGTCAGTACACCGCGGGGTCGATCATGGCCGTCTGGATCGGCTCCTCGTTCCTCCACATGAACGGCGTCGCCCGCAACTACTTTCTGGCGATGGCGATCTCCGGGATGTTCGCGGGGCTCGCGGGAGCGATCGACATCCTCGGCTGGCAGTTCCGGCTCAACGTCAACGACATCCAGGCCTCCCAGATCGGCTT
>JBHEMK010000006.1:0-35308 GCA_046262635.1 Gaiellaceae bacterium | reverse complement strand
CTCATTGACGGGCCCTCGGTCGGGCGAGGTCCTGTCGCCGCTTCGGGTGCCTCACACCGCCGGGAGGCGCTGGTCTCGTGCGGGCCGTCGACGCGGCAAGCGAACGGGGCGCTCTCCCGGCGGTGGTCAGCCACGTCCGGGCGCTACGAACCGCGCCGGTCGACGCCCCCACTGACCGCCTGCCGGCGGACTCTCAATTTTCAAAGAAGAAGCAAAACCAAAGGCAAGGTTGACCAATGAGCGCACTCGAGCTGCAGGATGTCGAGGTCGAATACGACCGGCGGGGCGGCGGCCGCGTTCGCGCCGTGGCGGGCGCAAGCCTGACCGTCGAGCGCGGCCAGATCGCCGGACTCGTCGGCGAGTCGGGCTGCGGGAAGTCGAGCCTCGCCCGTGCCGCCGTCGGCCTGGTCGGGACGACGGCCGGGACCGTGCTCTTCGAGGGCCGCGAGGTGAGGCCCCTCTCACGCCGCGCCCGCCCGCGCGAGCTCGTCCGGCTGCAGATGGTCTTTCAGAATCCGTACTCGTCGCTCAACCCCCGGCGGAAAGTCGGGCCGCAGCTCGCCGACGGGCTGGAAACGCAGACGCCGGGCCGCGTGGCTGAGCTGCTCGAGCTCGTCGGCCTGCCGACGGCTGCCGCCGACCGCTTTCCGCACCAGTTCTCGGGCGGCCAGCGGCAGCGGATCGCGATCGCCCGAGCGCTCGCGGCCGACCCGTCGGTGATCGTGCTCGACGAGCCGCTCGCCTCGCTGGACGCCTCGGCGCAGGCGCAGGTTGCGAACCTGCTCGTCAACCTCTCGCGCGACCTCGGGCTGAGCCTGCTCTTGATCTCGCACGACCTGGCCGTCGTGCGCCACGTCGCCGACGTGGTCTCCGTCATGTACCTCGGCGTGATGGTCGAGACGGGCGCGACGCGACCGCTCTGGCGGCTGCCGCTGCATCCCTACACCGAGGCGCTGATCGGTGCCGTACCCCATGCCGACGGCGTCGGGCTGCTGCCCGAGGCGTTGCCGGGCGAGGTCCCCAACCCGGCCAATCCTCCGGCCGGCTGCCGCTTCCATCCGCGCTGCCCGTACGCGTTCGCGCGCTGCGTCGGCGAGGAGCCGCCGCTGGTCCCGGTCGCCGACGGCCGGACGGCCGCCTGCTGGCTGCAGGAGCCGCACCGGGGGCCCGCCCCGCCGTCGCAGCGCGCGCGGGAGCTGGCCGTCACCGATCGGCGAGAGTAAGCTCGAGCTCCGAAATCGGTCAAAAAGGGAGGGGCATGATATCCACCGGAATCCGCCGCGCGGGACTGGTGACGGCGGCCGTCGCCGTCGGGCTCGCCACGACCGCCGGCGCCTACGGCGCGACGTCGGTCCGCAGCTCTGCCGAGCGCGGGGCAGCCGCCGGGACGCTCGTGATCGACCTCTCGTTCGAGATCAAGACGGGCGACCCGCAGCGGGCATTCGAGCCGACTGCGAGCATCCTCGACCGCGGCGTCTACGACACGCTCCTGACCTACAAGGGCAGTGACGTCGCCCACCCGGTGCCGCTGCTCGCGCGCTCGTACGCGGCCTCCGCGGACGCGAGGACCTACACCTTCTTCCTGAAGAAGACTGCCCACTTTGCCGACGGCACGCCGCTGACCTCCGCGGATGTCGTCTTCTCCTTCAACCGCCTGATCAACCTGAAGGGCAACCCGTCCTTCCTACTCGACGGCGTGACCGTCGCACCACTGGGGCAGTACGCCGTCGTCCTGCGATCGAAGAGGCCGAACACGGCCCTGCCGGCGATCGTCGCGAACACCTCGCTCGGGATCGTCAACTCGAAGCTCGTCAAGAAGCACGGCGGCACCTCAGCCGCGAACGCCTCGACGGCGGACAAGGCGGAGCAGTTCCTCAACTCGCCCGCATCGGCCGGAGCCGGGTCCGGCCCCTACCTGCTCAAGCAATACAGCACCACCTCGCAGATCGTGCTGACCCCGAACAGACGCTACTGGGGGCCGTACAAGCCGAAGTGGAGCTCGGTCGTCGTGCGCAACATGATCGCTCCGACACAGCTGATCAACATCCAGCGCGGCGCGCACGAGGTGGCGATCGACCTCTCCGCGGACCAGGCGCAGAGCATCAAGGGCAACTCGCGCTTGCAGGTTGTGCTGACGCCGTCGACCTGGGTGTTCTGGCTCTTCACGAACAACAACCAGGACATCTCGAAGATCAGCTCGAACCGCCACTTCCAACGGGCGGTTCGGTACGCGATCGACTACCGATCCGTGGTCGGCGTCGGCGGCCCGGGGACGATCCAGGCGCCCGGCATCATCCCTTCGATGTTCCTCGGATCGCTGCCGCAGAAAGATCGGGCCAAGCAGGACGTGGTCAAGGCGAAATCCGAGCTCGCGGCATCCGGTCTCGCGAGCCAGAAGATCACGCTCGAGTACCCGAGCGACCTGACGATCAACGGCGTTCCGTTCGCGAGCATGGCGCAGAAGATCCAGGCGAACCTGACGTCGGCCGGATTCAACGTCGACCTCGGTGGCTCGACCGTCGGGACCTGGTTGCAGAAGTACCGCGACGGGAAGATGGCGTTCGGTCTGTCGCTCTGGGGCCCGGATTACCCCGACCCGGCCGACTACCTGGCATTCCTGCCCGGTGAGCTCGTCGGTGTCAGAGCCGGCTGGCCTGCAGGCTCCGATCCGGCGCTCGAATCACTCGGCGCCAAGGTCCGGGTCACGGCCAACCCGAGGACGCGGGTTCGCCTCTACCGCCGGATCCAGCAGAAGCTGAATGCGGACGGCCCGTTCATCCCGCTGATCCAGCCGACGCAGGTGTTCGTCGCGACGCGCGACCTGAAAGGCGCAACCTTCAACTCGCAGTACCAGATCGACGTCACCCGGGTGGCGCCGAAGTAGCTACGTGCTGACGAGGTCTGGCGGGTAGGAGCCCAGCTTCCGCCCGCCGGCCTCCTCGCACACGAGGATGTCCTCGATCCGGAGCGCGAAGCGGCCGGGGATGATGATCGACGGTTCGTCGGTGAAGGTCATGCCGCGCTCGAGCGGGGTTTCGTCCTCGGGGGAGATAAACGGCCTCTCATGCACGTCCAGCCCGATGCCGTGTCCCATCCGGTGGCGGAAGTACTCGCCGAGCCCAGCCGCTTCGATCGGCGCGCGGCAGGCGGCGTTGACGTCGCGGGCGAGCATGCCCGGCCTCGCGGCCGCCCGGCCGGCTTCCTGGGCCGCGAGCAGGACCGCGTAGGCCTCCCGATACTCGGTCGTCGGCTCGCCGCACCAGATCGTGCGCCCGAAGTCCGAGCAGTAGCCCTTGACGACGCCGCCGAAGTCGAACATGACGGCGGTGCCCTCCCGTAGCGGCTCGTGCGCCATGCCGGTGGTCGCGTCGAGGCTGTCGGCGTCCATCCCGGTGAACGTGTGCGTGGCGAAGGACGGCGTCCGCGAACCGTGCTTGCGCTGCAGGTGCTCGACCTCCTCGTTCAGCTCGGCCATCGTCACTCCCGCGGCGACCCTCGGCGTCACGTCCGCCATCGTCAGCTCGGCGACCTCGACCGCGCGGCCCATTGCCTCGAGCTCGGAGGCGCTCTTGACCCGGCGCAGCTCGTTGACGAGCGCCGAGCCCGTGCGGAGCTTCTCGAAGCCGATCGCCTGGCCGAGGTGCAGCACGGTCTCGGCCCAGACGCGGCTCCCCACCGCGACGCTCGCGGGCGAGCCCAGCCTGCGCACGACCTCGGCGTAAAGCGCAGGCCCGTCGTCAGTCTCGCCGACGACGACAAGGTCGCCCGGCGGCTCCCACGCTCCGAGCTCGAACCAGCGCGCCATGCGCGGCAGCACGAAGACCGGATCGGAATCCGGTCGGAAGAAGCCGCCCGCCACCCAGCCATGAGCGTAGGAGCTCTCGCCGAAGTTGGGAATCGCGCGCTCCGCGCCGGTCAGGTATTCGAGATCGGCCGAGAGCCCGAGGAAGAGCAGGTCGACGCCCTCGGCCCGCATCCGCTCGGCGAGGCGCGTCCGCCGCTCCGCGTAGTCGAACACGCGGCGAGTGTACGCCCGTCAGAAAGCAGAGGTCGGGCGCAAGCTTCTGGCGCCCCCGATTTGGCTCAGGCGCCCCGCGGGGCGTGGTCGCTCAGCGCGTCACGAACGAGGTCGCGCATCGAGACGATCCCGACCACGCCGGCACCGTCGACGACCGGGAGGTGGCGGAAACCACCGTGGAGCATCAGCATTCCGGCCTGCTCGAGCGTGTCTGACGGCTCAACCGTCTCGGGGTGCATGCTCATGCAGTCGCGGACGGTCGCGCCTGCAATCCCACCGGCACCGACGAGCCCCAGGACGTCGCGCTCGGTGACGATCCCGACCAGTCGCCCGTCTTCGAGCACGAGCGCCGAGCCGACCCGCCGCGCGCTCATCTGCTCGGCGGCCTGCTCGATCGTGGCGGAAGGTTCGACCCTGACGAGCTCCCTGGACATGACGTCTCCGACAGTTGCCACACGCCGGATTCTAGTCGAGCGGGGGGGAGAACTCCGGCGACCCCCGGCCGGTGGCCGGGTGACGGGCGCCCGCGCGACGAGGGCCATGCATGCTCCGCTTCCCGCCTCCGTCTTGTGCGTGATCGTGCGTCGCGTGTCGGCCTGGTGCCCGGCGTGCCGGAGACGCCGGCCGAAGAGGTGCCGTCCTCACCGGAGCCGGCAGCCGGGCGCTTCGGCTCCGGGCACACCGGCGTCGTGCTCGGGCGCACGGGCTGCAGGCCGCGCGCGTACGACCGCGAACGGCTTCGCGACGACGAACGGGGCGCCCGAGCCGCGACGGCGCGGAGAGCTTCGATGACGGCGTCAACGACGTGCCGGCGCTCAAAGGCTCGCGAATTGGATCGCTCGGCCAGCGCCGCGCAGACGGCGGAAGAGCAGCGCACCCTGGTTCTCGTGCGGGCCGAGCCGGGCCCGTTCCGCCCCTCCTCGCTGAGGGGACGCAAGCTGTGGGCAACCCGCGGCGCCTGGCGAAGCTCCTCGTGACGAAGTCCCCCTT
The DNA here is from genome assembly GCA_046262635.1 of Gaiellaceae bacterium. GTDB lineage: Bacteria > Actinomycetota > Thermoleophilia > Gaiellales > Gaiellaceae > JBHEMK01. Next base: position 30,300 of record JBHEMK010000006.1, on the reverse strand, counting down.
CGCGGTCTTCGTGATCCTGCCGATCGTCCTGACCGCAACGCCTCCCGGCTGCTGACGCGGCACCTGACCGCGGCGGCCGCGGCCACGATCGGTTTCCCGTCGATCTTCCTCGCGCTCGCGCCGAACGAGGGCCGGGTCGACATCGGCTTTCTGCGCACGCGGATCGTGCTCGCGGGTTCGGCAATCGCGCGCAGCGCTGTTGTTCACCGGCAGGGCCTCGTGCCGGGCTCACGTTGACGCGCGCCGGCGGCGATACGCCCTCGTCTTCGTCCGGTTGCCGCAGACCGCCATCTGACACCAGATCGCCGAGCGGTTGCGCGAGGCGTCCCAGAAGGTCCAGTGGCAGACGTCGCGGCGGCAGGCCTTGAAGCGCCGCCAGGTTCCGTCGTGCATCGCGTCGTACACGATCGCCACTAGGCTGCCGAGAGCTGCGTCGATCCCGGCCGCCCGCGGGACGAGACGGGCCTCGCCGCCGGTGAACTCGACGGTCAGCCGCGCTGCGCGCGCCGCGCGCTCGAGCACCCGCCGAGGAGCCGTCGTTGCCGGCGGTCCGTTGTTCGCGAGCGCCAGCTGCCGGAGGGCCTCGCGCACCTCGTGCGCGCGCCTGAGGGCGGTTTCCCCGACCCGGCCGGGATCGAGGCCGAGCCGGTGGAGATGCCGCTCCAAGCGGCCCGAGTCGGCGAGCATCTCCCGCCCGTGCTCGAAGTCGACGGTGTTGATGAACGCTTGGACGAGCGCCAGCGAGCCCGGCGCAGGGGGCCGCTCCCCCGGGTAGGGGATCCCATCGACTGCCCGCATGCTGCAGCGACACTAGCAACTCGTATACGCTAGTGTCGAAACAATGAGGGCCGCCCTGCGCCGCGCCCTCTTCCCGGTCCGGCTGGCGGCCGCCCAGCCTGGCGGCGCGCGGCGAGCGCCTTGCCCGCGCCGGCCACGGCATCGCGGCCGGCGCGGCGATGGTCGCCGACGCGCTCGGGCGCGGTGAGGTAGCACGCAACCGCACGCCTCGCCCGCGCCACCGCCTCCGTCCCCAGGCCGACCGCGCCGCCCGCGTCGTTTGGTACGGGATCCACGGCCAAAACCCGCGGGGGTGGCCCGCGCTCGAGCGGGCGGCCGCGGGCGCGCTCGCCCGGTTTGGTGGAACTCGTGCGGGAGATGGAGCTCGGCGGAGCGCTCGTCGAGCTCGGCGCCGTCGAGCGCCCTGGGCCGATTCGTCCGCCTCGAATCGGGGCGGCTGCCGCGGCGCTGCCGCCCGGAGCGCTGCGAGGTCCTCCAGCTCGGCGGCCGCGGCACTACTCCTGGGTGCTGCCGGTGCGCCCCGGCGACGTCCATCCGTGGTCGCTCGACTCCTTCAGCGCGAACGTGACCGCGGCGCGATCGCGGTTGCAGGTGCGGGACGGTCTCTTCGACCTGACCGCGCCGACGGACAAGCTCGCGGCGGCTCGCTCCTCGAGCGACGCGGCGGCCCGGCGGCTGCTGCTGATCGGCGGCGAGGCGGCGGCGCTGCTCGTCGCCCTTCACGGTGCTCGCCGCGTCAAACCTGCGCCGCGCCGTGCGCGCCGCGCGCCGGCGCTTGACCTGGCACGGCACCCGGCGCTGGCAGCTCGCACTCTTTTCCGCAGCAGAGGCCGACGGCGTCGCGGTCGTCTCGGCGCTCGCCGGCTGGACGGTCAGAGCCGGGATCGCGGCGCTCGTGGCGGTCGAGCTGAAGGACGTGTTCCGCGTCCATTCGACCCCCGAGGGCGACGCCGCCGCGCTCCAGGGGCTGACGCTGTCGGTGGCCGAGCGCGAGGTGCTGACCGTGCTCGGCCCAACGCGTCAGGCAAGACGACGCTGCTGCGAATCCTGCCGGGCTCGACCACCCCTCCGCCGGTGTCGTGCGGGTGTTCGGGACGGAGGTCGGCAAGCTTCCGGCACACCGCGTCGCGGCCTACCGCGCCTCGACGCTCGGCTACGCCGACCAGCACTACTCGCGGGCGCTCGCGGCAGAGCTGCCGGCGCGGCAGCTCGTCGCGCTCCAGCTCGGCCTGCGCGGGACGCCGCGGCGAGAGCGGTCACGGCGAGCCGACGAGCTGCTGGAACGCGTCGGCCTCGCCGACCGCCGTGACGCAAGGCCGGGCCAGCTCTCCGGGGCGAGCAGCAGCGGGTCGCGATCTGCTCGGCGCTCGTCCACCGGCCGAGACTGCTGCTCGCCGACGAGCCCACGGGCGAGCTCCACCACGCGAACGCCGACCGGATCTACCGGCTGATCGGCGAGCTCGCGCACGAGCAGGCGTGCACGACGGTGATCGTCAGCCAGGATCCCGAGTCGGCCGGCATCGCCGACCGGATCGTCCGGATCCGCGACGGCCGGCTCAGCGAGGAATTCGTCCGATTGGGCGGTGCGGGCGACACGATCCTGGTCGGGCGCGGTGGCCGGCTGAGGGTGCCCGAGGAGCTGCTCGCCCGTGCCGGGATCTCGTCACGCGCGACCGCGCAGCTCGAGCGCGGGCACATCGTGATCGAGTCGCCGCACGTCCCAACCCGCGCGGAGGCGCCCCTTGCGGTCGCGGCAGCGGGGCCGGCGCCGCGGCCCCTGCTGAATGGCTGGCGCAGGAAGCGCCGGTGGCGCGACTCCTCGGCGTCGGCAAGGGCTACGGGCGCGAAGCGGTGCTGTCCGGGGTCGACGCCGCTTTCGCGCCGGGACGACCGCACGTCGTCACCGGCCCGTCGGGCTCCGGCAAGACCACGCTCCTGCACGTGCTCGCCCGGCTCGAGCTGCCCGACGCGGGCACGGTCGAGGTCCTCGGCGCCGATGTGGGAGCGCTTTCCCGCGCGTCCCGGGCCGCCTTTTGCCGCGAGCGGATCGGCTACGCCGGCCAGCAGCCCGGCCTCACCCCCTTCCTCTCGGCGCGCGAGAGCATCGGACTCGGACTCGCGATCCGAGGGGTCGATCCGGCCAATACGCGCCTGCGAGCACTCGCGGCGCTCGAGGCGGTCGGACTCGAGGAGCGCGCCGAGCAGCTCGTCTCGCGCCTCTCGACCGGCGAGCGGGGCCGGGTCGCCGTCGCCCGCGCCCTGGCGGCCCGCCCGGCGCTGCTGCTGGCGGACGAGCCGACCGCACGGCTCGACGAGGCGAGCGCGCTCGCGATCGGCGTCCTCTTCGCCCGCCTCGCCCGGGCGGCCGGCACGACGATCGTCTGCGCCACCCACGATCCGCTCCATTGAGCAGGCCGGGGCCGAGTTGAGACTCTAGCCGCCCCTCCTCCGGATCACCACTCCGGCTCGTTCTCGACGCCGACGCCGTCGGCGATCCGGTTGATGTAGTTGAAGTACGCGATCACCTGGATCGCGTCGTGGATCGCCTCGTCGTTCCAGCCGTGGCCGCGCAGCGCCTCGACCTGGTCGAGCCCCGCCGCCGACGGCCGCTGCGTCAGCGCCGCGGCGTACTCGCAGAGCGCGCGGACGCGCGGCTCGAGCTCGGCCCGACGGAAGTCGTGCATCGCGTGCGCTGCGAGCTCGTCGTCTGCGCCCTCGGCACGGAGGTCGTCGGCATGCGCCCGGATTCAGTAGTGGCAGCTGTTCGCGGCCGAGACGACGACGGCCAGCAGCTCCCGCTCGACCCGCGTCAGCGGCGACTCGCCGAACATGATCTCGCGGTAGAGCGCCATCGAGGCTTTCAGCACACGCGGCCGCAGGCTCATCGCCTTGACGATGTTGAAGACCTTGCCACCGGACCGGCCGGCGGCCGCCTGGTACTCCCGCCTCAGCTCGCCCGCGGCCTCCGCGACCTCGACGAGTCTGAGGTGGGGCACGCTACGACAGCTTCTGCGCCATTGACTGGAGCAGCTTCCAGGCGATCGAGGGATTGCTCTCGACGACTGGGCGGAAATCCCACGGGGTCAGCCCGTAGCAGTGCAGATCGGTCTTCGCCGTGATCGTCGCCGTCCGGTTGGAGCCGGTCAGCAGCGCGATCTCGCCGAACCAGTCGCCCGGCCCGATCGTGCGGCGCTGCTCGCCGTGGACGCTCACCTCGGCCTCGCCGCGGTCGACCACGAAGAACCCGGCGCCGCCGGTTCCCTCCCTGGTCACCGGCTCGCCGGCTGGGAACGTCCGCTCGCGCATCGAGCCGGCGATCGACTGGAGCTCCTTCTTGTCGAGATCGGCGAAGAGTGGGACGCGGCGCAGGGTGTCTGTCGCAGGCGGGGCCACGCGGGATTCATACCACGGCGCGCCTCTGTCCTTCAAAGGTCCCGTTCGTCCGCGACACTATCGGCCGCATGAAGCTCACCATCGTCGGATGCTCGCCGGCCTGGCCCAACCCTGGCGGCGGCCAGTCGGGCTACCTCGTCGACGCCGGGGGGACGCTGCTGCTCGACTGCGGGCCCGGCGTCCTCGCACGGCTGCGTCAGGGCGGCGGCTGGCCCAGCGTCGACGCCATCGCCATCACCCACTTCCACCTCGACCACTGGGGAGACCTCGTGCCGTGGGCCTGGGGCGCGATGTACGGGCCCGGCGCCAAGGCGGAGCGGCCAGAGCTCTGGCTCCCACCGGGCGGGCAGAAGACGCTCCAGGGCTTCGGCGAGCGGCTCGGCTTCGTCGACATGTTCGACACCACCTTCGCCGTCAACGAGTACGCAGACGGGCAGGCCTTCCGCGCGGCGGGTCTCGAAGTGACGCCGCTGCGCGTGCCGCACTACGAGCTGCTGAATTTCGGGCTGCGCGTCTCGAACGGCCTGCGGTCGCTGGCCTATTCAGGCGACTCCGCGCCGAGCCCGCAGCTCGAGGAGCTCGCCCGGGACGTCGATCTCTTCCTCTGCGAGGCGACACTCGCGCAGGAGGAGCAGGGGCTGCGCGGGCACCTCACCGCCGACGAGGCCGTCGCGGCGTTCGCCCGCTCCGGCGCGCGGAGGCTGCTTGTGATCCATCGGCCGCACGAGCTGCCACTGCGCGAGCAGCTCGAGCGCGCGTACGACGGTTTCGAACTGAACGTGTGATTCGCGTTGCACCGCGCCCTATTCGGGCGAGAATGCGGAGTATGGCCGCAGAATTTGACGTCGTCGTCGTTGGCGCCTCGGCCGGGGGCGTCGAGGCTCTCCGCCAGCTGGCGGGCTCGCTGGCCGCGGACTACGGCGGCGCGATCCTCGTCGTCCTCCACACCTCGCGGGAGAGCCCCGGCGTTCTGCCCGGCATTCTCGGCCGGGCAGGCCCCTTGCCGGCCGACCACGGCAAGGAGGGGGAGCCGATCGTTGGCGGCCGGATCTACGTCGCGCGGCCCGACCGGCACCTGCTCGTTGCAGACGGCCGGATCGACGTCTCGAAGGATCCGCCGGAGCAGGGCCACCGCCCGGCGATCGACCCGCTCTTCCGGTCGGCCGCGGCGGCCTACGGCCCACGCACGATCGGGATCGTCCTCTCCGGCGTCCTGCGTGACGGGACGGCCGGGCTCGCGGCGGTGGTCGCCGGGGGAGGCGTCGCCCTCGTCCAGGATCCCGAGGACGCCCTCTACCCGATGATGCCGCGCAGTGCGCTGGCGGCCGCGCCGGGAGCGACGGCGGTGCTCGCTGCCTCGATCGGCCCGACGCTCGGGCGGCTCGCGTCCCGCCCGGCCGCCGGTCGCGGCCTGCCGACTGGAACCGCATGAGCCGGCCCGATGTCCCCGCCGAGCTCAAGTCGCTGCTCGAGTACATCCGCACGAGTCGCGGCTTCGACTTCACCGGCTACAAGCGGCCGAGCCTCCAGCGGCGGATCGGCAAGCAGATGCAGACGCACCAGATCGCCTCCTACGAGGAGTACCGCCGTTACCTCGAGGCGCACCCCGAGAAGTTCGTCGACCTCTTCAACACGATCCTGATCAACGTCACGAGCTTCTTCCGCGATCAGGTCGCCTGGGATTACCTGCGCGACGAGGTCGTCCCCCGGGTCCTCGAGGCGCGCACCTCGGATGAGCCGATCCGGATCTGGTCGACGGGCTGCGCCTCGGGCGAGGAGGCCTACACGCTCGCGATGATCTTCGCCGAGGCGACCGGCGAGGACGACTTCCGCATGCGCGTGAAGGTCTACGCCACCGACGTCGACGACGAGGCGCTCCATCAGGGCCGCCGCGCCGTCTACAGCGCGAAGACCGTCGAGCCGGTACCTGCCGAGCTGCGCGCGAAGTACTTCGAGGAGCAAAACGGGAGCTTCGCCTTCCGCAGCGACCTGCGCCGCTCGGTCATCTTCGGCCGGCAGGATCTGATCCAGGATCCGCCGATCTCGCGGATTGATCTCCTCGTGTCGCGCAACACGCTGATGTACTTCGTCGCCGAGACCCAGGAGCGCATTCTCCGCAGCTTTCACTTCGCCCTCCGCGACGGCGGTTTCCTCTTCCTCGGCAAGCCGGAGGTGCTGGTCACGAGGACGAACCTCTTCGCCGAGGTCGACCTGAAGCGGCGCGTCTTCACGAAGGTGACGCGCGCGGTCGGAACGCCGCCGACCCGCCCGGCACGCGACGTCGAGGAGCCCCTGCTCTCGGACCTCGCCGCGGACGTGGTGGTCCGCGAAGCCGGCTTCGAGTCGGCCCCGGTCGCGCAGCTCGTCGTCGACCGCCAGGGCAAGATCGCGCTCGCCAACCTCCAGGCCCGGATGCTCTTCGGCCTGAACCAGCGCGACCTTGGACGGCCGCTGCAGGAACTCGAAATCTCGTTCCGCCCGGTCGAGCTCCGGTCGAAGATCGAGCAGGCCTACGCCGACCGCCAGACGGTCACGCTGCGCGACGTCGAGTGGCAGGCGAGCGGCGATATCCGCTTCGTCGACGTCCAGGTCGTCCCGCTCGTCGCCGCCACCGGACACGCGGTCGGCGTCGGCATCACCTTCACCGACGTGACGCGGAACCGGCGCCTGCAGGAGGCGCTCGAGGAGTCGAAGCGGGAGCTCGAGACCTCCTACGAGGAGCTCCAGTCGACGAACGAGGAGCTCGAGACGACGAATGAGGAGCTGCAGTCAACGAACGAGGAGCTCGAGACGACGAATGAGGAGCTCCAGTCCACGAACGAGGAGCTCGAGACCATGAACGAGGAGCTGCAGCAGCGCACCGACGAGGTCAACGCGATGAATGCGTTCCTCGGGATGGTCCTGTCCAGCCTCGACGCTGCCGTGCTCGTCGTCGACGCCGAGTTTGCGATCGAAGCGTGGAACAACTCGGCGCGGGACCTCTGGGGACTCCGTGACGACGAGACGATCGGCACCCACCTGATGAACCTCGACATCGGCCTTCCGGTCGAGCAGCTGCGCAGGCCCATCCGCGCGGCGCTCGCCCACGGCCGGCGCCAGGAGCTCACAATCACCTCACTCGACCGCCGGGGGCGGGAGATCCAGTGCCGCGTGACGGTGTCGGCGCTCGCGAACGGCGGGGTTGCGCGCGGAGCGATCGTGATGATGGAGCCAGTGGGCACGTGAGCAAGGAGGCGAGCAGCGACGAGCTGGACGAACTGCTCGGCCGCCTGCGTGGCGCGAGCGGGATCGAGTCACCGCGGGTGTACGCGCTGCTCGACGAGCTGCAGACCCGGATCGAGATTGAGCTCGGCGCGGCGAGGCGCGAGGCGGCCGACCAGGTCGAGCTCCTCGAACAGGCCGAGGAGCAGCGGCGCCGATACGAGCAGCTCTTCGAACAGGCGCCGGGCGCTTACCTCGTCACCGACGGCCACGGAAAGATCCTCGCGGCAAACCGGGCCGCGGCGGAGCTCCTCGGCCGCACCGGACGCCGGCTCGAAGGCCGGCTGCTCGTCTCGTTCGTCGGGACGGCTGACCGTTCGGCCTTCCGGCGCTCGATCGTCAAGATCGCCCGCGGAGACGAGATCGTCCATCTCGGACTCTCGCTCGCCCCCGGTACGGCCGGGGAGCGCGCCGTGCTCGCGACTGCGCGGCCGACCGGGGCAGACGACACGTCGCTGCGGGTCTTCTGGCTGCTCGTCGACCGGACCGAGCTGGCCGAGGCAGAGCGGGAGCTGCCGGCTGACGGCCGTCTGACCGAGCGGCTGATGCACACGACTCTCGAGCGCCTGCAGCAGGCCTATCGCGAGCTCAAGCTGGAGCGCGGTCGGCTCCAGCGTGTGCTGGCACGGTTCCCGGACGGGCTCGTCGCGCTCGATCGGGAGCTGCAGGTGCTCTTCGCCAACGCGCCCGCGCGGCGGATCCTGTTCCCGTTTCCGCTGCGCCATGGCGACCCGCTGCCGGACCAGTGGGATTCCTGCCGCCTGCGAGACTACGCCGCCGAGCTGTTTCAGCCGCGCGGCCCACTGGTCGAACGCCGCCTCGATCTGAAGGACGGCCGGGTGATCGCCGTCAACGGCATCCCGCACCGCGCCGGCGGCGACGCGTTCCTCCTGCTTTCGGACGTGACGGCGGTGACTCGGCGGACCCAGACCGAGCGTGAGTTCGTGCGCAACGCCGCCCACGAGCTGCGCACGCCGCTGACGGCGATCTCGACCGCGATCGAAGTGCTGCAGAGGGGCGCAAAGGAGATCCCCGAGGATCGCGACCGCTTCCTCGATCACATCGAGCGTCAGTCGAAGCGCCTCGCGAGGCTGACGCAGTCGCTGCTCGTGCTCGCGCGCGCTCAGGCGGGCGAGCAGCCGCCGCGTCTCGAGTTCGTGCCCCTGCTGCCGCTGCTCGACGACGTCGCCTCGACGATCCGGCCGCGGGACGGGGTCGAGGTCGTCGTCGACTGCGCGCCGGACCTGGCGCTGTTCGTCGACCGCGACCTAGCCGAGCACGCCATCCTCAATCTCGCTGTCAACGCGGCCCGGCACACCCGCCACGGCTCCGTGCGGTTGATCGGGCACGGCGTCGGCGAGCGGCGCGTCGAGATCGAGGTGGCAGACGACGGCGAGGGCATCCTCCCCGAGGAAAGGGAGCGGCTGGGGGATCCCTTCTACCGGGGCGGCGCCCGAGACTCGGACGGCTTCGGGCTCGGGCTCGCGATCTCGAGCCAGGCGATCGCCGTGCTCGGCGGCACGCTTGAGCTCGAGTCGGAGCCCGGAGTGGGAACCCGCGCCATCGTGACCCTCCCCTCCGCAAGACTGGTGCGGACATGAATGGAGCGCAGGCACGGATCCTGATGGTCGACGACGAGCCCGCGATCGCGGACGCGGTCAGCTACGCGCTCCGTGACGAGGGTTTTGAGGTCGACACGATCGGCGACGGTGCGGCCGCGCTGAGCGCGGCGCGCGAGCGGCCGTACGACCTGATGATCCTCGACCTGCTCCTGCCCGGCGTGCCCGGGCTCGAGGTCTGCCGGACGCTGCGCGGTGAGAGCGACCTGCCGATCCTGATGCTGACGGCCAAGGACGCGGAGATCGACCGCGTGCGCGGGCTCGAGCTCGGCGCTGACGACTACGTGACGAAGCCCTTCTCGATCGCGGAGCTCGTCAGCCGGGTGCGGGCGATCCTGCGCCGGCGGGAGCTCGACCGCGGCTCGAGCGCCTCGACGCTTCGCTCGATCGGCAGCCTCCGTGTCGACCTGGCGACCCACACGGTCGAGATCGAGGGCACCCCCGTCCACCTGACGCCGTCGGAGTTCCGGCTGCTCGCGCTGCTCGCTGCGACCCCGAGCCGGGTGCTGACGCGGCGCGAGATCATGCAGCACCTCTGGCAGAGCTCGTACGTCGGCGACGAGCGGGCCTGCGACGTTCACGTCTCCAACCTCCGCCGGAAGATCGAGGAGGATCCGGGCCACCCCCTGCGGCTGCTGACGGTGCGCGGCGTGGGCTACCGGCTCGTGCCGGTATGAGCGAATCTTAAGCGAACCAACACCTGACGCTGACGGCGCGGTCCTAGGGTGCGTACGTGGCCGCGGCCCTTCGCCTGAGGACACTGCGGATCGCAGACAACGCGTACGCGTGCTCGGCCACGGGGGAACTCGACGCCTTCACGGCGGACCAGCTGCGCGAGGAGCTCGAGGCGCTCCGCAAGCGCGGCGGCCGCCACGTGATCGTCGATCTCGTGTCGGTCACCTTCATCGACTCGGCCGGGCTGGGAATGCTCCTGGCCCAGGCCGACCGGCTGAGCGCCGACGGCGGTGCGCTGGTGATCGTGTCCGACGACCCCCGGACGCTGCGGATCCTCGAGGTTACGGGCGCCGCCCGTCAGGTCCGGATCGAGCAGTCCCTCGCCGACGCCGTGGATGAGCTTACACACCACGTCCTTGCCTGAGCAGGTCGAGCTTCCGCCCGGGACGCCCGCCGAGGTCCGCGCCGTCGCGGAACGGCTGTATTGCCTTGCCGCGGACCTCGACCGGCGGGCGACCGAGCTGCAGCTGTCCCTGGAGCGCCGGATCACGACGGAGCAGGCCAAGGGCATCCTCAGTGAGCGCCTCGGCCTACCGGTGCTCGACTGCACGGCCGTGCTCGAGGACGCGGCCCGCGAACGAGGGCTCACGGTTGAGCTCCTCGCCGCCCAGATCGTCAGGGGCACGGCTCTCCTCAACGGCAACGCGGTCCGGTAATGTCCTCGCGGATGAACGGCGGCTCTGCGGCCCCAAACTCGAGCGCGAGCGAGTCGATTCGGCTCGGCCTCGGCGACCTCGCGGTGGTCCTCCCACCGGAGACGTCCCCGGCGGCCGTCGCCGCGGTCGAGAAGCTGCTCGACGTGATCGACCAGCTTGCCGAGCGGACTGCCCAGCTCCACGTGGCACTCGACTCGAGGATCGTGATCGAGCAGGCGAAGGGCATCCTGGCCGAGCGGATGCAGACGACACCCGAGCAGGCTTTCCACCTGCTCCGCGCGACCGCGCGCCGGCGACGCCTCTCGCTCCACCGCCTGGCCGAGACGATCGTCAGCGGCCGCGAGGCCCGCGTCGCTCAGGTTCGGTAGCCGCAGCGGACCCGCGCGGTCGGACGCATGCGACTGCACAATGAAAGAGCCGCTGTCCTCGTCGATCGGAACCAAGATGCCGTGGTGCCGCCGATCGGCGCCGGGTCGACGACGCTCTTCCGGCGCGCGCCGCAGGCGGACGTCGTGCCAGTCCCGCACCGCTGAAGGGGCAGCCTGCACGCGCACGGGTGCGCGCACCCTGTGCGCCGAGCAGCCACGGGACGCGGTCTCGTCCTGGAAGGGCCCCTGGGTCTCGTTCATCGCCCGCGTCACTTCTGTTGCCGGCGCCTCTGTCGGGCCGGGAGCCCGTTTCGGTGACCCGCACGAACCTCTGCCAGGGAGCAGTGCCGATGGAGATTCACAGGCGTCAACCGGGTTCTCCGGTTCGATCTCGACCTGCTCGTAACAGCTCGGCTGATGATCGGGGGACTCGAAAGGCGAGGCTCCGAAGCCGACGTTGAGCGAGTCATCGCAACGAGCAGCACGCGCAGAGGAGGCCTCACCGGCCGGTGGGCGCCGGCCTGCGCGGCGCGGCAGGGGGAGCGCGGCGATCAGTGTGGCGGCAGACCTGCTAGCGGTCGCGCGGGTGGAGTTCGACGACGAGGTCGCAGTGAAGCGCCTCGGCGATGCTCAGGAGCGTGTCGATCCGCGGCGGACGGCCGCCCCGCTCGAGCCGGGCGATCGCCGACTGGGTCGTTCCCACGAGTTCCGCGAGCTCCCGCTGCGAGAGACCCTTCTCCAGCCGCCGTTCCGCGACGCGGTCTGCGATCCGGGCGAAGAACCAGCCGCGGTCGCCCGTGGCGATCTTCTCATGCAGGCGCTCGAGCGCCGTTTTCCTGACCGCACGCGAAACCATCCGCCCAGTATAGCACTCCTGCTATGTCACCAGGAGGCTGCGCTGACGCCGCAGCGACTGGAGCACGGCGTCGACGTCCTCGATGCTGTTGTAGGCGTGCGCCGAGATGCGGAGATTGCCGTTCCGCTCCGAGGTGACGATGCCCTCGCAGGCGAGCGCGGCAACGAGGGCTTTCGAGTCGGTCGACCGCACGCAGAGGAGCGCGCCGCGCTGCTTGGGGCGGCGTGGAGTCACGAGCTGAGCTTTCAGCTCGTCGAGCCCTTCGATCAGGCGCGAGTTGAGTGCGAGCACGTGCTCACGCGTCTCCGCGATCCCGATCTCATTGACGAGCTCCATGCCGGCGATCCCCGCGTAGATCGAGGGCACCGGCGGCGTCCCCGACTGGAAGCGGGTCGCAGTCGGGGCCGGTGAATAGTCCGTGTGGTCCATCTCGAAGATGTTCTTGTCCGCGAACCAGCCGGTGGCGAGCGGCCAGACGCGCTCGACGAGCTGGCGCTTGCAGTAGAGGAAGCCGAGCCCCGCCGAGCCGAGCAGATACTTGAGGACGCCGGCGCCGAGGAAGTCGACATCGAGCGCTTTGACGTCGATCGGCATCGTGCCCACGGACTGGAACGCGTCGAGCAGGACGAGGGCGCCGCGCTCGTGCGCGAGCCGGACGATCTTCTCGACGTCGAGCAGCGCCCCGTTGCGATAGCAGACGTGGGTGATCGCGACGATCGCCGTGTCGTCGTCGACTGCACGCTCGAAGTGTGCGAGGGGAATGGTTCCGTCCTCGGCCTCGGGCACGTGGACGACCCGGGCGCCGCGGGCCTCCTGGGCGTGCCAGATCTGGCCGATCGTCGGGAACTCCCAATCGGTCAGCACCACCTTCGAGCGCGCGGCGAAGCGGAGCCCTGTCGCGAGCGCGCTGACCCCGGCCGAAAGCGAGGCCGTCACCGCGACCTCGTCCGGGTGCGCGTTGATCAGGCCGGCGAAGCTCGCGCGCGCGGCCTCGCCGCGTTCCGTCCAGTACTCCCAGGGAGCGCCCTGCTCGTCCCAGTCGCGCAGGTAGGCGCCGTAGGCGTCGCGGACCACGTCCGAGAGCGCGCCCTGCGAGCAGGAGTTGATGTAGACCCGCTCACGGAAGATCGGAAACCTGTGCCGGATCCGGTCAGGCAGGGGCCCGTGCCGCAGCGGCCGCTCGCTGTTGTTTCCCGGCCCGAGCAGCAGCCTGTCCCGCGGGTCAGCGGCCAAGGTAGGCCTTGCGGAGATCCTCGTGCTCGATCAGCTCCGACGCCTTTCCCTCGAGCACGAGGCGGCCGGTCGAGAGCACGTAACCCCGATCGGCCACTGACAGAGCAATATTCGCGTTCTGCTCGACCACAAGCATCGCGACGCCCGCCTCGTGCACCTGCTTGATGATCTCGAACTGGCGCTCGACGAGGATCGGCGCGAGTCCCATCGACGGCTCGTCCATCAGCAGCAGTTTCGGCTTCGCCATCAGTGCGCGGCCCATCGCAACCATCTGCTGCTCGCCCCCCGACATCGTCCCCGCAAGCTGCGTGCGCCGCTCGAAGAGGAGCGGGAACAGCTCGTAGACGCGATCGAACTGATCCTTGGTGCCGCCGCCGTAGAGGTACGCGCCCATCTGGAGATTCTCGAGCACCGTCATCGGCGCGAACAGGCGCCTGTTCTCCGGAACGATCGCCATCCCCTTGCGGATCCGGTAGCTCGTCGAGCGACCGGTGACGTCCTCCCCGCCAAAGAGGACGCGGCCGCGCCGCGGGTTGACGATCCCGAGCGTCGTCTTCAGCGTCGTCGACTTGCCCGAGGCGTTGCCGCCGAGGAGGCAGACGAACTCGCCGGCGCGCACCTCGAGCGAGAGCCCTTGGAGGATGTGGATCTGGCCGTAGTACGTGTCGCAGACGTCAAGCCGGAGCAGCGGGTCGTCGTCTGCGCTCACTTGGTCGCCGTCGTCTTCGTGCCTAGGTAGGCCTCAACCACGCGCTCGTCGGTCGCGACGTGCTCGAAGGTGCCCTCAGAGATCTTGACGCCGTGGTCGAGGGCGACCACGCGATCCGAGATCCCCTCGACGACGTGCATGTCGTGCTCGATCACGAAGATCGTGTAGCCGCCCTCGGAGCGGAGCTTCGCGATCAACTCGCTGATCTCGTGCGTCTCGGTGGGGTTCATCCCTGCGGCTGGCTCGTCGAGGAGGAGCAGCCGCGGGTTCGTCGCGGTCGCCCGCGCGATCTCGAGCCGGCGGCGGTTCGCGTAGGAAAGGCTGTAGGCGGGTTGGTTCCAGCGATAGCCCATCAGGCGCTGCCCGAAGAAGGCGAGCCGTTCCTCGGCGAGCGCGTTGATCTCCCGCTCCTCGCGGCGCATCCCAGGGGTGCGCAAGATCGAGCGCGCGATGCCGGCGTGCGTGTGCGCGTATGCGGCCGCCATCACGTTCTCCTTCACCGTCATGTTCAGGAAGAGCCGGAGGGTCTGGAACGTCCGTGCGATCCCCCGTTCGACGATTCGGTGCGGCTCGATCCCGACGATGCTCTGCCCCTCGAACACGATCTCGCCCTCGTCGGGCGGATAGATGCCGGTCACCAGGTTGAACAGCGTCGTCTTGCCTGCGCCGTTCGGCCCGATCACGCTCACGATCTCGCCCTCGTCGACGTGGAGGTCGAGCTGGTCGATCACGCGCAGGCCGCCGAACTGCTTGGTCAGGTTCCGCAGCTCGAGCAGCGCGGCCATTCAGCGAGCCACCATCCCGGGCAGGAGCATTACGCGATCTCGACCCTGGCGGTGCCGACGATCCCCTGCGGCCGGGCGTTCATCAGCACGATCAGCAGCGCACCGAGCAGGATCAGGCGCGTGATCGAGGGCTCCTCGACCAGCCGGTTCTCCCAGACGACCGCGCCGAGGTAGAGCACCGGCGCGAGCGCGACCTTCTGCAGCCGGTCTCTCAAGAGTGTCAGCGCGAGAATCGCCAGCACGAGCGCGACGAAGACGTAGTTGCCGATCATCTGTGGATTCGACGGCAGCACGACCCAGTGCTTGAGAAAGCCCGAGAGCGCACCGGCCGACTGAATCGGGGCCGCCGTGCCGCGCGGCCAGACGGCGCCGACGGTGGCGTGCACAGCAAAACCCAGGGCGATCGTCCCGGCGAGCACCCCCGCGAGCCACCGCCAGGGCCGCACCTTCGCGATCAGGCTCGCGAGGACAAGAATGTAGAAGACCCAGGTCGCGTGGCCGGGGGTGCGCAGCACCTCGAGCGAGACGTTGACGGTGATCGAGCCGAGGATCACGCCGGCGAGGCTGCCCGCACCGCCGAGGATCACCATCGCGTAGATCGTGATCAGCAGCGGAACGTCGAAGTCGCTCGCGAAGACGGCGGTGTTGAGTGACGCGAACAGCGTCCCGGTCAGGCCCGCCACGCCGGCGCCGAAGGCAAACGCGACCAGCTTCAGGCGGTTGACCGGCATCCCCATCAGCTCGGCGGCGAGCGGATCCTCGCGCAGGGAGCGCCAGGCGCGGCCGGTGCGGGAGGAGTTGACGAGGTAGAGCGCGGCGATCACGACGCTGAAGGTGACGAGCGCCAACCAGTAGGAGCTCCTGACCGAGATCAGCTGGTGCCCGAAGAGGTGGAACGGGTCGATGTTGGCGATCCCGTTCGGACCGCCGGTGACGTCGTAGCCGCGGGTGAAGCCGAGCACCGAGATTCGCTCGCCGTTGTTCATGACCGTGACGAAGAACTGGCCGAAGAAGAGCGTGACGATCGCGAGGTAGTCGCCCGTCAGCCGCCGCGAGGGCAGGCCGACGAGCCAGCCGAGGAGCATGGTCGCGGCCACGACGACCGGGATCGCCCCGAGCGTCGGCCAGTGGATGCCGAACTTGGGCGAGGCGAGCATCGCGTAGGCGTAGGCGCCGAAGCCGTAGAAGGCGACGTAGCCGAGGTCGAGCAGGCCGGCCCAGCCGACGACGATGTTCAGCCCGAGCGCAAGCAGCATGTAGAGCAACGTGTCGAAGCCGACGCGGATCGCGTAGTCGTTGGTCGTGAGGAACGGCACACAGGCCGCCGCGGCCGCGAAGGCGGCAAAGAGCAGCGGGCGCGGGACGAGATCGAGCCGGCGCTGCAGCGCGCTGCGGCCCTGCGTCCGTTCCTCGTGGGAGGCGACCCACTCGTCGACGCCGATCCTCGAGCGCTGCCCCTCGTCGGGGACGATCGGCGCCTGCGGGTTCTCGGAGCCGTCTGCCATCGTCAGACCTTGTGCACCGCCGCACGCCCGAGCAGGCCGCTCGGACGGACGAGCATCACCGCGATGAGGATCGCGAAGACGATCGCGTCCTGGAAGGTCGAGGACAGATAGCCCGTCGCGAATGCCTCGGCCAGGCCGATCACAAGGCCGCCGAGGACGGCGCCGGGAATGTTCCCGATCCCGCCGACGACCGCTGCCGTGAACGCCTTCAGCCCGGCCTGGAAGCCCATGTAGGGCCACACTTGCTGGAAGACGAGGCCGACCATCACGCCGGCGGCGCCCGCGAGCGCCGAGCCGATGAAGAACGTCCAGACGACCACACGGTCGACGTCGATCCCCATCATCGACGCCGCCTCGCGGTCGAACGAGGTTGCACGCATCGCCTTGCCGAGCTGTGTTCTCGTGACGAGCACGGTCAGCGCGACCATCAGCAGCAGCGAGCCGACGATCACGATCAGCTGCGGCAGTGCGACGTAGACGCCGGACGGCAGGTGGATCCCATGCGCCCAGAGCGCGCCGCCGGCCAAGGTGAACGTGTCGTAGGAGCGAAACTGCGCACTGAGCAGGAGCAGGGCAGCGTTCTCGAGGAAGAACGAGACTCCGAGCGCCGTGATCAGCGGCGCGATCCTTGGAGCATTGCGCAACCTCCGGTAGGCGAAGCGCTCGATCGCGACACCGGTGAGCCCGCCGCCGAGCATCGCCGCGGCGAACATGATCACAATCAGCAGCGCGAGCGGGATCGAGAGCGCGCCGACTGGCCCGCCGAAAACGGACTCGATCCCGAAGCCGATGAACGCCCCGATCATGTAGATGTCCCCGTGGGCGAAGTTCAGGAGCTTGAGGATCCCGTAGACCATCGAATACCCGAGTGCGATCAGCGCGTAGACGCTGCCGCGGGTCAGGCCGGTCACCAGCTCCGTCAAGAAGAGGTTCCAGTTCATCGAGCGCTACGGATGTTCTCACGAGACACGGGCGGCCCGCCGACAGAGGGCCGCCCGTGCTCGATCCGGATCGCGCTAAGCGACCGTTACGTACTTGCCGTTGACGATCTTGAAGACGTGGAACTTCGCCCCCGAGACGTCGCCGTTCGCTGTGAACACCAGCGGGCCGCCCAGGATCGTGGCCGCGAGAGCGGTCCTGCGAACCTGCTTACGGACTTCCGCACGCGTAATCTTGCCGTCCTTGCACGCCCGGGTGATGGCATTGGCGTACACCTGGGCGACGACGTAGTTCGGAGCACCGAACGGACTGGTCGCTCCGGGGAACTTCGCGTGGAACGCACTGACGATCGACGCATCCGCCGCGATCGTTGTCACGTCCGGGGCGAAGAACGAGATGTAGCTGCCGCTGACCGTGAACTTGGCCGAGTCGAACGTGCCGTCGCTGCCGAACACGATCGACTTCTTCCCCTGCGACTGCAGCTGCTGCGCGAAGAGCTGCGCCTGCGCGGAGAGCTGGAAGGGTAGGAAGACGACCTTTGTGCCGCCCTTGACCTTCGCGACGAGCGACGAGAAATCGGTCGCTGTCTGGCTGATCGACTCGCGGTCGACCTTGACGCCCTTGGCCTGGAGGGCCTGCTGGACGATGTCGGCCAGACCGGTCGAGTACGACTCCTGGTCGTCGACGACCATGACGTCCGAGCCGTTCTTGACCCCGAGCTTGGATGTCATGTAGTCGGCCGCCGTCGGGCCCTGCACGCCGTCGTTCGGGACGACGCGGTAGAAGAACCCCCTGAGGCTGCCGTCCGTCAGCGAGACGCGTGTCGCCGAGCCCGAGATGAACGTCAGGCCGGCCCGCCTGAGGATCGGCGAGGAGGCAACGACCTCCTGGCTCCCCGCGGGTCCGATCACGCCGACCAGCTTGCGGTTCGAGGCGAACTGCTGTGCCACCACCGATGCCTTCGACGGATCGAGCTGCGTGTCGCCCTGCACCAGCTTGAGCTTCAGCTTGTGCTTCGCGTTCCACCGCTGGATGAAGAACTGGGCCCAGTGGAGCTGGTCGTCGCCGATCGATGCGGCGGGGCCGGTGATCGGCGCCATCATCCCGATGGTCACCCCCTTCTTGCACGAGAGCGCAGTGGCAGCCTGCGGCGACCGGACTGCGTCCGGACGCGCGAACGCGGCGGCGACCACCGCGAACGCGGCGGCTGCAGCCACCAGCGCGACGAGCGAAACCTTCCTCATATTCCCTCCATCGTTGGTTGAGCACCTCTTATGACGCCGAAACGACGCCGTGGTTGTGCCTCCAAGTGCGATCGGCGCCCAGGTCGCGCTTCCTCTTCGTCGATCGTCTCTGACGGTCAGGAGGCCGCGTAGGCGGCGTCATAGGCCCGCGAGGCAGGATCGCCGGACGGATGGAAGACGCCCATGATCCGCATCACCGCGTCGCCGTTGTTTTCGATGCAGTGGACGAGCTCGGGCGGCAGGTGGAAGCACGAGCCCGGCTCGAGCAGCGTCCTGCGGTCGCCAATGTGAGCGACGCCCGTGCCTTCGACGATGTAGCCGACCTCGTCGTAGTGGTGGCTGTGGTCGGGCGCGCGGAAAGGTTGGACGAGCCCGACGAACTGCGTCGCGTCCAGGCAGCCGGCGTCCTGGTTGATCAGGTAGCGAAACGTTCGCTTTGCGTCGGCGCGTAGCTCGGGCTGGTCGTCGAAGCTGACGGTGATCTTGCGGCCCACGTCCGGCGCCGCGTGCTGGGGCGCAGTGACCGAGACGACCACGAGCTCCTCGGGCCGACGGTTCTCGAACTTCCAGCGCTCGCCAGCCGCGACGAAGATGCCCGTTCCCGCGGCAACCCCGTGCACGGAGCCTTGGACGAGCAGCGATCCGGTGCCGGCCGCGACGTAGAGGATCTCCTGCCTGCCCTCGTCCGGGCCGCGCATCTGGGAGCGGCCGACTGCGAAGCGGATGATGCGCTGCTCGAGGCGCTCGGAGCCCGTGTCGCGGCCGATCATCAGGCGGACGGAGGCGGTGTCGCCGTCGGCGCGGCTCGGTTCGACCTCACGCTCGTGGATGACGTAGCCGCTCACCGGGCGCCGATTGTCTCACGAAACCTGAACCGGGCGAACCGTTTGATCAAGCCGGCTGGACGAGGTCGCCGAGGCGGACCCTGCCGGACTCGACGACCTCGCCGTAGACGCCGAACGGAATCGGCTCGGTGCCGTCCTTCCGGTACGAACGGATGCTGCGCAGCGTGTCGAGGTCGCGCCCGCCCGTCTCAGGGTTCTGGGTCGTGACCGCACAGCGGCCGACGTTTCCCCGCGGGAGCACGACAGCCTCGCCGACCCGGACGCGACGGCCGACCCACTCGTCTTCTTCGTGTGCATGAACGCCGTCGATCCCGATCAGCATCCGGAAGCGCCTCGGGTCGACGGCATCCTCACCCGTCGCGGCCGCGAGGGCGCTCAGCGAGGCGGTGGAGAGCATGGTGACCGCGCCACGGCCGCGGTCGACGCCCGCGCCCGGCTCGTCGGTGATCGCGAGCCGAAGCGACCGGCCGAGCCAGCGACTGAGGGCGTCGCTCCACGGGCCCTCGAGAAGGTGGCCGTGCACCGCACGGCCGAAGAAGTCGGTCGCGATCGGCTCGCCCGGTTCGACCTCGCCTGCAGCCGTCGACCCGTCTGGGAAGGCGAGGCTCAGGCGGTTACCGCCGGGGTCCCAGTCGGGCCGCACCTGGACGATCTCGCCGCAGTCTTTCTGGTTCAGCTTCCGACCGTTCTCGTCCACGAGGTAGAAACGGCGGTTGTCGGCGACCCCGAAGGGCTCGAGGGCGACCTGGTCCCGCGCGACCAGGCCCAGACCCTTGACGGGGGCGATCGTGAGCCAGGCAACCGAAGGCATGGCGACAAGCCTAGCCCGCGGATGTTGCGCACATCCGCGCGACTCGCTGCGCCGGGGCTGAGCCGGCTGAACCGCGGCAGCGGGGAGCATCCTGGCTCAACGCCGCCCCACCTCGCGACACGAGTGTGCTGGGGGCCGCCCCTACGCCGGAGGCGCTTCGACTTCGACCTCGGCGTGGCCGTGGGCGCCCTCGAGGTCGAAGATCCAGAAATCGCGGCCCATGACGTGCACCGCGACGTTGTAGACGGGCACGGTGCCCACCCTGCCCTCGAAAGTCCCAGCGTGGGCATGGCCGTGGAAGACGATGTCCGGGCGATATTCCGCGATCGGCATCGCGAGGCGTTCGGAGCCGAGAAAGACGTGGATCCCCTCCGGCTCGCCCTCGAGCGTGTCGACCGTCGG
Source organism: Gaiellaceae bacterium (assembly GCA_046262635.1). Taxonomy (GTDB): domain Bacteria; phylum Actinomycetota; class Thermoleophilia; order Gaiellales; family Gaiellaceae; genus JBHEMK01. Next base: position 10,141 of record JBHEMK010000006.1, on the reverse strand, counting down.
CGAGTAGTGAAGCAGGACGACGCGCAGGTCGCAGTGGACGACCTCTTGGAGCCCGCGCCCGATCGCCGCGGCCTCCTCCGCCGTCTCGGCGTAGGCCCGCCGCAGGATCGGCTCGCCGAAGTCCGGCAGCGCGGAGCCCGGGAAGCCGCCGACGAACCCTTTCGTCCCGACGATTCCGAGCCGCACCCCGGCGATCTCGCACATCGCCCAGTCCCGGTCGAGCACATGGATTCCGGCGTCCTCGACAATCGCGCGCACGTCACGCACGCGGCCACAGTGCAGGTCGTGGTTGCCGAGCACGGCGAAGACGGGAAGCGAGAGCCCGCGGCAGGCGTCGGCGAGCACCTGCGCCTGCTCGGGCTGACCCGTCGTCGTCAGGTCGCCGGCGAGGAGGACGACGTCGGCCTGCGACTCGACCTCGACGAACGCGCGCTCGACTCGCTCCCGCGTGGCCTCCGACCCGTGCACGTCGCCGGCTGCTGCGATCCGGATCACTCACGCAATGTTGCACTTCCGGGCAGAGCGGAAACGGTTCGCACATGCCTGAGGCGACGTTCGAGGAGATCGTCGCGGCGATGAAGGACGCAGCCGGCGTCCTGCAGCAGCGCGGGATCCCGTTCATCCTCGGCGGCGGCATGGCCGCCTGGGCGCGCGGCGGCCCGAAAACCGAGCACGACGTCGACTTCATGATCAGGGAGGCCGACCTCGGCGAGGCCGTCGCCGCGTTTGAGTCGGCCGGCTACCGCAGCGAGCGCCCGCCGGAGGGCTGGCTGCACAAGGTCTGGGTCGACGACGTGCTCGTCGACCTGATCTTCGACCCATCCGGAGGGCCCGTTACCAACGAGACGTTCGGACGCGCCGAGCTGATCGAAGTCGTTTCGCTCCGCATTCAGGTTGCCTCGCTCGAGGACGTCATGACGCAGAAGCTGCTGGCGCTGACCGAGCAGGAGCCCGACTACTCGTCCGTGCTCGAGATCGCACGTGCGCTGCGGGAGCAGATCGACTGGCAGACCGTCCGCAAGCGGACGGAGAGCTCGGCGTTCGCCAAGGGCTTCTTCACCATCGTCGAGGACCTCGACGTGGTCGAGCGGCCGCCGACCTGATATGGAGGTGAGCTTGTCAAGGCTCCGGTCTTGGTGGTGAGCGGAGCGGAGGTCATGCGGCCCCGACGATCCTCTCGCGCTACGGCGCTTGAGCACAGCTCTGCCACCTCGACGCGACCGGCGCGCAGTTCGCCGCCTCGACCATCAGCGACTACCTCCGGCGGCCAATCAGCGCTGCTCGCCCAGGGAGAGGGGCAAGTCGCACGCGCGCCGTCTGCTTGTCGAAGCCGCCTGGCACGACCCGAGCGGGCCGGACTCTCCCGCCGGATCAGAGTGAGCGGCACGCTCCTCGCGCGATGCGCGCGCCCGCGCCTGGCACGCACAGCTCCGCCTGCACGGACGCGATCGCTCCTTGCTCCGAAAGGCGAGCTCCTTACCGCCACAACTGTCGCCGTCGCAGGCGGGCTTCCACTTCCTCTGGGGCAGCGATGAGCGCCGACGCGACGAAGCAAACCTCTCAACCCAGCGGAGCAAGGACGTGGCCGGCTCGGAGCAACAACGACAGGGGGACGCAGCGCCCGGACCGGGAGCGCTGACCCTGGGGAACTCGACATCTTTTCTGGCCGGCCTCAAACTCACTCGCGCCGTGAGTACGAGGCAGCCCACGACCGGACACCGTCAGCCGGTCCCGAACCGTATTTCAGCGTGACGAGTCGTCGTTGTGTCGCATCGTCCGCCCGGTCCGGCGCCACCAGCATGAGCAACCGCACCCACCGCCTGGGCGACGCGTGCCAGGCGGATCCGGCTCAGAAGTAGAACTGGCTCCAGGCAGTCCACCAGTCGTCCGCGGTCGAGACCAGGTTGCGCGGGCCGGTCACCTCGACGCCCTTGCGGTTTGCGTACTCCTGCAGACGGTCGGCCGCAGTGAACTCGATCTCGACCTCACACGGACTCCCAGGGTCGTACGGCGGCACCGCCGAGAGGTCGCCGAGCGACCTCTTCGCCCCCTCCTCGATCAGCTGCCTCGCTTTCGCCGGGACGAGCTGCCGGGCGCTGAAGCGGCCGAGCCCCTGCTTCACCTCGACCGTGGTCAGCCCGTCGCCGAGCAGCGCGCGCCCCTCGCGGCAGACGGCCGGTCGCCGGTAAGGAGCGCGACGGGACAGCCCCAGTGGCCGCAGAGCGCCGCGTTGATCGCGGTCTCGCCCACGAGCACGCCGTTGAAGCGGAGGTTGTGCCAAGCCTGACCCGAGACGGTGTGCGAGAGAACCCCGTCGTCCGTTCCGGCCATCGCGTGCATGCCGACGAAGAGCGCGGCATCGACCCCCTGCTCGAGGAACTCGGTGTACTCGGTCCACTCCTGCTGGACAACGAACTCACAGTCCGGGTCGAGCAGGTCCGAGACAAGGGAGTTGAACGACCAGTCGCCGCCTGCGCCGTGGCAGTCCATCACGACGATCTCGGTCGCCCCGGCCGCCTTCGCCCCACGGACGGCGGCGTTGATCTCCTGGGTGTAGAGGACACGGCCTTCGTCGTAGAGCTTCTCGCCGCCGGTCGTCTGCCCCCACTTGACGATCCCGGCGACGCCCTCCATGTCGCTGACGACGAAGACTTTCACCTCGCCTGAGCCTATAGCCGGTAAGGCACGCTCGCGAGGATCACCCGCGCTCAAACAGAAGCAGCCGCCTGGAGGAGAACGGGCGCTGGCGTGGAGCGGCGCGGGCCGACCGCGCGCGACGGGCTCGCATCACGAGGGGCTAACCGACGCACCACCGGCCGACCGTCGCCGGCCGTCTGCCGGGCTCGGGAAGCCGCAACGATGCGGGTGCGGGCGGCAGGCGAGCATTCGCGCTCCGGCTCGGCGATCGCCGCAAGCTTGCCCAGACGAACCCGACTCGGGCGGTAGGGCTGGCACGGCGGCGAAACCGCTCGGGGCTGCCGCTCCGCCTCAGCCCACGGGAGATTGCAACCTGCCGCCCGCCCGCACCGCTCCGCTGCCGACGTAGCCCAAGGAACCATCCGTCGTTGACGTCCGCCGACAGCATAGGCTTCGTCGCCGTGGAGACGGGCCTTTCCGGCAAGGGAGTGCTGGTCACCGGCGCGTCCGGCGGGATCGGCGCCGCCTGCGCCCGCGCCTTCGCGGCCGAGGGCGCGCGCGTCGCCGTTCACTATTATCGCGGCCTTGACCGGGCCGCTGCGGTCGCGGCCGAGCTCGGCGGGGCCCCGACATTGCAGGCGGACCTCACCGAGGAGTCCGACGTCGATCGACTCTTCGCGGAGACCCGCGAAGCCCTGGGGGAGATCGACGTCTGCGCGGCCGTCGCCGGCGTCTGGCCCGCGGCGGACGAGCCGGTCTGGAGGCTCGGGCTCGAGCGCTGGGAGCACACCGTTCGTGCGAACCTCACGGCCGCATTCCTCACCTCCCGCGGCTTCCTGCGCGAGCTGGAGCGCAACGGCCACGGAAACCTGATCCTGGTCGGCTCGACCGCCGGAATCTTCGGGGAGGCTGGCCACGCCGATTACGCAGCCGCCAAGTCCGGGATCCTCCACGGACTGCTTCTGAGCATGAAGAACGAGGTCGTTCGGGTCGCGCCTCGAGCGCGGGTGAACGCGGTCGCGCCCGGCTGGACCGTGTCGCCGATGACACGCGATTCGCTCACCGACGAGGCCCTCGCGCGCTTGACCAGGACGATGGCCCTGCGGAAGGTCGCTCAGCCGGAGGATGTGGCGCGCCAGATCGTCGTGCTCGCCTCGGATGAGCTCTCCGGCCATGTCAGCGGCCAGATCGTCACGGTTGCGGGCGGCATGGAGGGACGCCTGCTGCACCCGGAATGAGAAACGGCGCCCGTGGGGGCGCCGTCCCAACTCTTGCGGATGATTGCCGTCAGACCGCAAGGAGTCGTTGCTCGTATCGGCATCGTTCCTTGAATAACCCGAGCGGGCCCGCCGCCAGGCCCGCTCGAGCTCTCCTTGCGGAGATTCGTCCGGAGTGTCCTTTTGAGCGCGAGGAACTCACGGATGCAGTACGAGTATCGCCCGACGACCTCGCTTGACCAATCACCCGTTCGAGGTTGACTGCTTCACTGATTCCCGTGACCCGCTTCCTCGACCGCCTCGGGTCGGGGGCCCCGATCGTCGCCGACGGCGGCATGGGCGCCCTGATCTCGTCCGCACTGCCGCGCCTGCGCTGCGCTGAGGAGGCGAATTTGCGCGCCCCGGATGCGGTCGTCTCCCTTCATGTCGGTTTCATCAACGCAGGCGCCGAACTCATCGAGACGAACACGTTCGGGGCCAATCGGCGCAAGCTTGCGCACCGATTCCTCGAGGACGAGCTGGAGCGGATCAACTCCGAGGCGGTCAAGCTCGCCCGCAGTGCGCGGGAGATCGCAGGCCGTGACGTCTTCATCGCGGGCGCGGTCGGACCGCTCGGCGAGGCTGCGAGCTCGCGGGTGCGGCGGGGACTGTACGCCGAGCAGGCGGCGGTGCTCGAGGGCCGAGGCGCCGATCTGTTCCTGATCGAGACTTTCGACGACCTCGAGGAGCTCGTGGATGCGATCGAGGGCGTGCAGAGCACCTCCGGATTGCCCATTGTCGCGCTGCTCACCTTCGACGAGGGCGCCGAGACCTCCGCCGGCGTATCCGCACGGGAGGCGGCTGACCGTCTCGGTGGGCTCGGCGTCGCCGCGATCGGGGCGAACCACGGCGTCGGTCTGCTGACCGCCCTTGCCGCCTTAGAGCAGATGGTCGGGGGTCCGCCGCTCGCCGCCCTCCCCAACATCGGCCTCGCGAGCATTGCCGGGAGCCAGGTCGTCTATCCCCACGCGACACCCGAGTACTTCGCGGAATTCGCCGCGCACGCACGTGACCTCGGCGCCCGCGTGATCGGCGGCTGCTGCGGGACGACGCCCGCCGAGATCGGGGCGATCGCCGAGGCCCTGCGTGAGGAGCGGCGTCCAGCGGCTCCGCTCGACGTCCGGGAGCGCGAGTTCGTGATCTCGCTCGGCGAGGAGCAGCTCGAGACCGGCTTCGCCCGTGCGCTTCATGGGGGAGAGTGGGTCGTCTCCGTACAGCTCGACCCGCCCCTCGGCGGCTCCAGCCGCGGTCTCGTCGAGACGGCCAGGGCACTGAAGGAGTCGGGCGCCGTCGGCTTCGTCGACATCAACGATAATGCGACCGCGCGGGCCGGGATGAGCTCGCTGATGGTTTCAGCGACGATCGAGCGGGAGGTCGGGATCGAGACGATCCCCCATCTCACCACCCGCGACTGGACGGTGCTCGGCCTCGAGTCGATGCTGCTCGGCGCCCACGCCGAGGGTGTACGCAACGTCCTCGCGATCACCGGCGACCCACCTGAAGTCGGCGAACGCTCCAACGGCGTCTTCGAAGTGGACGCCATCGGGCTGACCCGGCTCGTCACCGCGCTAAACCACGGCGAGGATGATCGCGGCCGGCCGATCGACGCGCCCACGTCGTTCTTCGTCGGAATCGCAGTCAACCCGACGGCCGATGACCTCGAACTTGAGCTGGACCGCTTCCGCCAGAAGGTCGAGGCAGGGGCGCGGTTCGCGATGACACAGATTCTCTTCAACCTCGACGATCTCGACCGCTTCCGCGAGGCTCTGGGGGGCACGTGGCCGATCCCGGTGCTCGGCGGCGTCTTCCCGCTCACGAGCCACCGGCTCGCGCTGCGCTTGCACAATGAGGTGCCCGGGATCGTCGTTCCCGAGCGGTTGCAGAAAGCGCTCGAGGGCGCCGGCGCTCGAGCGCCGGAAGTGGGGATGGCACACGCGCGTGAGCTCGTCGCCGAGGCGCGCGAGGGAACCGACGGCGTCTACATCGTCGCACCGTACCGGCGGCCCCTCTCCGTCGTCGAGCTCCTTTAGCCCGAGCAGTCGCGCGTAGACACCAAGCCTACCGCCTGCCCCAGGTCTGAGCGGACGACGTCGCTCGGTGTGCCGTAGCCGCTGTCGGAACCGATCCGGGCTGCAAAGACGGTCGTCTCGACCGCCCCGCTAGCATCGATCGCCGGCCCGCCGGAATCACCGTGACGGATGCGGCCGCTTAGTGTCGTGATCGCGCGGGCCACCGGGCCGCGGCCATACGCATCCTGGCTGAAGACGACCGCGGTGCGGCCGATTCGCCCCGGGGTCGCCTTGAGCGGGCCGTTGTTGGGATAGCCGACGATGGCGACGGGGGAGCCGGGCCTCGGGTCGGCCAGAGGCAAAGGCCGGACCTCGAGTCCATCCACACGGATGACAGCGACGTCGTTCTTCGGATCGAAGACGACGGCCCTCGCCGCGAGCGTCGTGGCCGAGCCGGGCGCCTGGACGACGGTGTCCTTTTGGCCGGCGATGACGTGGGCTGCGGTGACGACGAGCCCCGGCCGCGCAACCCAGCCGCTGCCCTCGACGCCGATCCCGCACGCAGTTCCGAGAACGCGGACGACGCTGCGCGCGGCGACACCGATCGTGGCGTCGCGTGACACCGCGGGGTCAGGCGCGGCGGGCGGCGCACCGGGCGCGACGATCGAGGGGAATGGGTCGATCCGCGCCAACGCATTGAGCAGCCGGCGGGGCGGGACCGCCTGGTTGAGCTGTTGGAGGACGGCCGAGCGTTCAGCGGCCTGCCGCAGCCGGTTGTGGCCCGGCACGATCAGCGCGACGGCCCCGAGCACCCAGACAATCGCAAGTCCCGCGACCGCGCCGAGCAGCAGCCCGCCCGCGGAGTCCAGCGCGCGCAAGGGCGTCAGGCGCAGGCTCCCGCGCAGCATCGATCCGAGCAGTACGCCGAGTGTCTGGAGGAGTGCTGCGCCGAGCGTCGCTCCAATCAGTGCGGCGAGCGGCGTGTAAGGCGACCGCGAGCCGCCGCCGAGCAGATGAGGCGCGATCCGCGCTCCGATCATCGCCCCGGCGATGACCCCCGCGAGCGAGAGTGCGCTCATGATCAGCCCGCGCCTGAGCCCCAGCAACGCGGAGCAGACGACGCCTGCCAACGCAATCCAGTCGAGCGTCGTCACGCGCGGAGGCTAGCCGGGGCACCGGAGGTGTGACAGGTAAAAGCCCGTGGAACCGCCGAGGCCCGAGGTGGGATCTGCCCGCAAAATTGCCGCACGCGTCGGGTTTGATCCTTCCCCTGAGGATGCCGCGGTTCCGCTCGGCCCGCGGCTCCACCAGGTTTTCGCGCATTGAAATCAGGTGACCGAGGAGGACGTGCCTCACGCGGAGTTACGGCCTCAGTCCACCGCTCCTGCCTGTGCGGATCGATGGTTCGGCTGGGTGGATACAATGGCGCGGCTCTCGGGGGCGTAGCTCAGCTGGTTAGAGCGCCGGCCTGTCACGCCGGAGGTCGCGGGTTCGAGTCCCGTCGCTCCCGTCTCTCAAAAGGCCTGCTCATGCGGGCTTCCTTTGTTTCAGACAGGACGAGCGCGTGCTGACGCGGGCAGCAGAAGGGCAGCAAACGACTGATCTGGGCGCTCGCCTGGCCCCGTCAGAGGCTCCGCGAGTGTCCACGGAGCTTAGGGATCCGCGGTCACTTGCGCCGCGCGTCCGGACTCGCGACGAGCCCGTTCATCGAGAGCGCGCGCACGCGGTCTAGCGAGCCGTGGACGAGGTGCCCGTACGTCGATCACCTTACGGACGTGCCCATCAGCCGGGCGAGCTCGAAGATGGTGACGCCGGCGTCGGATGCACCCCACGGCGTTGACTCCGCCGGCGGGCGGTCATATGGTCGCCGACATGAAGAGGAACGCGGCGCCTCTCTCGTCAATTTAGAAGGAGGGGATCGATGTCTGAGCAGGTCGGTCTCACCCGTGGAGGATTCCTCCGGAAAGCGGGTGCAGCGGGTGTCGCGATCGCAGGCGGAACGCTGTGGGCGACCGCCCCCGCCGCGGCGCGGGCAGGCAGGTACGGCAAGGCGCAGACGCCGCTCCGGCACATCGTGATTTCGTGCCAGGAGAACCGGTCGTTCGACCACTACTTCGGCTACGCGTCGCAGGTCCAGGCGGCCGGATACGGCCCGCCCCCGGGCTACACGCTGCCCGACGCCGCAGGCATCGGCCACGCACCGTTCGAATTCACCGCCTTGAGCACGCCCGACCCTCCGCATTCGTGGAACTCCGTGCACCGGCAATGGAACGGCGGGAGCATGGACGGCTTCTACCGCGTCGGGGGTAACTCGGCGATCGGCTACTACACCGCGAACGAGCTCCCCTACTACTACAGCCTCTTCGGCGATGCCGGCCTGTGCGCCAACTACTTCTGCTCGATGCTGGGGCCGACCTGGCCGAATCGTTTCTACCTGATGTCGGGAACCTCCGGCGGGATCACGACGAACGGGCTGTGGGGCTACGGCATCTTCGATTCCGGCCCGTGGCCGATCATCCTCGACCTGCTCGACGAAGCAGACGTCAGCTGGAAGATCTACTACATCGGGTCCGACGGGGTGGAGGTTGGCGACACCGACAACGTCGCCGTCTTCTGGAGCAAGTACGCGCACGACCCGCGCACGACAGGCTCGATCGACGAGTACTACGAGGACTGCCACAGGGGAACGCTGCCGAACGTCTCGTGGATCATCCCGAGCTACTCGATGCAATTCGACGAGCACCCGCCGGCGGACGTCGCGGTCGGCATGGGGTTCCAGCAGCAGACGATCGAGGCGCTGCAGGGCTCGCCGCACTGGGGCAAGTCGGCGTTCCTCCTCACTTACGACGAGCATGGCGGCTTCTTCGACCACGTGCCGCCGCCACAGGTGGATGCCTTTGGGCTCGGCGTCCGGGTGCCGCTATGGGTGGTCTCGCCGCACGCCAGGCGCAGTGTCGTCACCTCGGGGAAGCCGGCGGATCACGTGTCGACGCTGAAGTTCATCGAGCGGCTGTGGGGGCTGCCGACGCTGGCGTCCCGCAACCACACGTTCGACACGTCCACGCCGACCGGCGGCAACTACCAAACAGGCGGCAAGCCGGCGCCGCCGCGCGACGGCCTCGACTCGCTCAGCGACCTGTTCGACCTGTTCCACTTCGGGAGCCTGAGGGGTCGGAAACCCTGAGCTGGGGTGGGGCGAGTGCCCGTAGGATTGGAGCGACGTGGTCTTCTTCTTGGTGCACTTGCTCGTTCGGCGGTTTGCCCGGCTCGTCGCCGGCGGCGGCGTCGCTGCTGCACTGGAGGTGGAGAACGCCGCGTTGCGACGGACATCAATCCGGCCGTCGTCGAATTTGCGGCGCAGCATGTGAACTCGGAGCGGGTCACCGTTCAACGTGCGGACGCACAAGATCTTCCGTTCGAGGACGCGGGCTTCGATCTCGTCCTCTGCCTGTTCGGGATCATGTTCTTCCCGGACAAGGTTCGCGCAAATACAGAGGCAGCCGCGTCCTTCGCTCTGGCGGCCACTACATCCTCGTAACCTTCAACCGCCTCGACCTGAATCCGGTTGCCAAGGCGGCCGGCGAGGCGGTCGCAACCCTGTTCCCGGAGAATCCGCGTTAATGGAGCGAGGGCCGTTCAGCTACACGGATCCCGAACTGGTCGAAGAGGATCTCCGCGCCGCGGGATTCGACGCGATCGAACTCGAAACGGTCGAGCTTGCAAGCCGTGTCTCAGCACGCGACGCAGCCCGCGGAATCGTCGTCGGTTCACCCTTCCGCAGCGAGATCGAGCGGCTCGATCCAACGGCGATCGGGCGCGCGACGGCCGCAGTCGAGGAGGCTCTCAGACGCCGGGACGGCACGAATGCACCGATGTCCGCCCACATCGCGGCCGCCACACGCTGACTCACCAGCGCTCACCAGCGCGAGGGTCGTCACGCGTGATCCGTCATTTCGGTCCCGCGAATCACCGCTCGCGGTAACCCTCCCGGGCCGAGCCAGCAAAAAGTGCACAGCCCGTGGAGCTTCATCCGGTGCCTCCTGAGGAGCTAGTGGCCTCGAAACCCTCAGTCTCCAGGGAGGCCCGGATGAACAACCCCCTTTAGCAACTACGGCTAGTCGCCCGTTTCGCTGCTTGCCTCGACGAACAGGTAGCCCTCCACCTCCAGGAACTGTGGCTCGCCGCTCAGATCGATGTTCTCGTCTTGCAGAAGCGGTAACAGCTTCTCACCAAACCGCT
>JBHEMK010000005.1:0-50612 GCA_046262635.1 Gaiellaceae bacterium | reverse complement strand
AGTTTGAGACTCGCGGCCACTCGCTCGAAACCCCTGCAAATTGCCCGATCAGGCGCCCAGTCGATCTGCATCGACCCGCGGGTGTCTGATTGAATCGAGGCATGGGCGAGCTTCGGGTCGGAGACCAGACCTACGAGATCTTCCGGCTCGATCAGCTGCATGACCGCTGGGACATCGCACGCCTGCCGTACACACTGCGGATCCTGCTCGAGAACGTCCTCCGGCACGGCCGGAACGAGGACGTCGAGGCCGTCGCAGGCTGGGTCGCGACGGAGGAGCCGTCGCGCGAGATCGCATTCGCACCTGCGCGGGTGTTGTTGCAAGACTTCACCGGCGTCCCGGCGATCGTCGACCTCGCCGCGATGCGCGACGCGATGCGGGAGCACGGCGGCGACCCGGCCAAGATCAACCCGTTGATCCCCGCAGAGCTCGTGATCGACCATTCGGTGCAAGTGGACGAGTTCGCGACGCGGCTGGCGATGGGCCGCAACGTCGAGCTCGAGTTCGAGCGCAACCGGGAGCGCTACGCCTTCCTGCGCTGGGGCCAGACGGCGTTCGCGGACTTCAAGGTCGTGCCGCCGAACACCGGCATCTGCCATCAGATCAACCTCGAGTACCTCGGGCGTGTCGTCGAGTCGTGTGAGGGCCGGGCCTTCCCGGACACGCTCGTCGGCACCGACTCGCACACGACGATGATCAACGGGCTCGGCGTGCTCGGCTGGGGGGTCGGCGGAATCGAGGCGGAGGCGGCGATGCTCGGGGAGGCGCTCTCGATGCTCGTCCCGCAGGTGGTCGGCTTCCGCCTCGGGGGCGCGCTGCCGGAGGGCGCGACGGCGACCGACCTCGTCCTGACCGTCACCGAGATCCTGCGGAAGGTCGGGGTCGTCGGGAAATTCGTCGAGTACTTCGGCCACGGCCTCGCCAAGCTGCCGCTGGCCGACCGCGCCACGATCGGGAACATGTCACCCGAGTACGGCGCGACCTGCGGCTTCTTCCCGGTCGACAACGAGACGCTCCGCTACCTGCGCATGACCGGCCGCCGCGAGGAGCGGATCGCTCTCGTCGAGGCCTACTGCAAGGAGAACCTGCTCTGGCACGACCCGGCCCAGGAGCCGACCTACTCGCAGGTGGTCGATCTCGACCTCTCGACGGTCGAACCGAGCCTCGCCGGGCCACGCCGCCCCCAGGACCGAGTTCCCCTCGCCGCTGCGAAGCAAAGCTTCCTCGACGGACTCGGCAGCTTCGGGCTCGACCTGCAAAACGGCAGCCCCGACGAGGCGCTCGCGGAGACCTTTCCGGCCAGCGACCCAACCACCGAGCAGGGCCCGGGCGGCCGGCCCGAGCCGGAGCCAAACCGCGAGCCTGCGCACGTGGCCGTCGCGGAGCGCGCCCAGCCGCAGGCGGTCTCCTATGCCGGCGAGGAGTTCGAGCTCGAGCACGGAGCCGTCGTGATCGCGGCGATCACGAGCTGCACCAACACGTCGAACCCGAGCGTGATGCTCGGCGCGGGGCTGCTGGCGAAGAGGGCGGTGGAGCTCGGGCTCCGGCGCAAGCCGTGGGTCAAGTCGAGCCTGGCGCCCGGCTCCAAGGTCGTGACCGACTATTACGAGAAGGCGGGACTGACGCAGTACCTGGACGAGCTCGGCTTCAACCTGGTCGGCTACGGCTGCACGACGTGCATCGGCAACTCCGGCCCACTGCCGCACGAGATCTCCGATGCGGTGCGAGAGGGCGACCTCGTCGTCTGCGCGGTGCTCTCCGGGAACCGCAACTTCGAGGCGCGCATCCACTCTGAGGTGAAGGCGAACTACCTCGCGTCACCGCCGCTCGTCGTCGCCTATGCGCTCGCCGGCCGGATGGACATCGACCTGCTGACCGAGCCGCTCGGACGGGGCAGCGACGGAAACGACGTCTTCCTCAGTGACATCTGGCCGAGCCCGCAGGAGATCCAGGCCACAATCGACCACGCGGTGCAGTCGGAGATGTTCTCGCGCACCTACGCCGACGTCTTCACGGGCGACGAGCGCTGGCGCGCTCTCGACACTCCCGAGGGCGACCTCTTCGCCTGGGATCCGGGCTCGACCTACGTGCGGCTGCCGCCGTACTTCGAGGCCATGCCCCGCGCGCCGGCCGCGGTCGAAGACATCCGCGGCGCGCGCTGCCTCGTCCTGCTCGGCGACTCGGTCACGACCGACCACATCTCTCCCGCCGGGGCGATCCGCCCGGACGGGCCGGCGGGGACGTATCTGATCGAGCATGGCGTCGAGCGCAAGGACTTCAACTCCTACGGCTCCCGCCGCGGCAACCACGAGGTGATGGTGCGGGGCACGTTCGCGAATGTCCGCCTCAAGAACATGCTCGTTCCCGACAGCGAAGGCACCTGGACCGCCTGGCTCCCGTCGGGCGAAGAGATGACGATCTACGAGGCGTCGCAGCGCTACCTCGCGGAAGGCACGCCGACGATCGTGCTGGCGGGCAAAGAGTACGGCTCCGGCTCGTCGCGGGACTGGGCGGCCAAGGGTCCGAACCTCCTCGGCGTCGGGGCCGTGATCGCCGAGAGCTTCGAGCGAATTCACCGGTCGAACCTGCTGATGATGGGCGTGCTGCCGCTGCAATTCCTGGACGGGGAGAACGTCGAAATGCTCGGGCTCAGCGGCCGCGAACAGTTCGACGTCGAGGGCGTCGAGAACGGCCAGGCGCGCGAGGTGAGAGTCCGCGCCGACGGCAGGGAGTTCGGCGCGCGCGTCCGGCTCGACACCCCGCGCGAGCGCGACTACCTGCGCCACGGCGGGATCCTCCCCTACGTGCTGCGGCGGCTGCTCGCCGACTAACCCGGGCCGGTCACGTTTGATCCGGCCCGGTACGACACGTCAAGGCACAACAGGGTCCACGCCGAGCCGATGCGGGACCGGCTTGAGGGTGGTCAACGGCGCAGAGACGTTCCGGCCACCTGACGGCCGCGGCGGGCGCACCTACCCCGCCGCTGCGGCTTCGGCCTCGCTCTCGGCGGCCTCGCGATCACGCTCGACACGCTCGCCCCGCTGCAGCTCGAGGCAGACCCGGTAGGCGATCGCGGCGGCCGCGAGCGGGCCGACCAGGACGGCCACGCGGTAGAACACGATCTGGGAGTGGTACGAGAGGTTGAACAGCACGTCGACCCGATCGGACGAGCCGGCGACGAAGACCAGGAAGACCCACGTCAGCACGCCCGTCCCGATCGCCGTACGCCACGGATTGTCCCGCGGCCGGTCGAGGAGGTTGTAGTAGCCGTACTCGCCCGTCGCCCGCCGCTCGAGCCACGGGTAGACGTACATGAACATCAGCACGACGGTGGGAAAGAGCGCGCCGCCCCAGAACGGGTTCGGCACGAGCGTGTACTTGCCGACCACCCAGTCCCAGCCCGGCACGAGCCGCAGCGCGCCGATCAGCCAGCCCAGATACCAGTCCGGCTGCGCACCGTTTGTGGACGAGCCCGTGTGATAGGGGCCCCAGAGCCAGACGGGGTTGATCTGGACGAGCCCCCCGAGCAGGAACAGCACCGAGGCAGTGCCGAGCATCAGCCCGATCGACCGCGGCGCCTGCCCCGGAAACGCCGGCACGCCGACGAGAGTCCGCTCGGTCTCCTGTCGCTTGCGCCTGAACTGCGTGTGGTGGCGTGATGCGACGAGCAGGAGATGGGCGCCGATCATCGTCCCAATCACGATCGGCAGGAGCAGGACGTGCCCGATGTACATCCGCGACCAGAAAGCGTGGTCGCCGGGGAACGGTCCATGCCAGATCAGGGCCGCGAAGTTCGCGCCGACGAACGGAATCGAGAGGGCGACCGAGTAGCCGATCGCGAGCCCCATCCCCGAGAGCAGGTCATCGGCGAGCGAGTAGCCGAGGTAGCCCTCGAGCAGGGCGAGGAAGAGCATCGTCACGCCGAGGTAGTACGTCAGGTCGCGCGGCTTGCGGAACGCGCCCGTGAAGAAGATCCGCAGCATGTGCAGGACGACAGCGGCGACGAACACGTTCGCCGCCCAGTGGTGAGTCTGGCGGATCAGCAGCCCGGCCTTCACCGAGAACGAGATGTTCACGACCGAGCGGTAGGCCTCGGTCATGTGCTGCCCCTGCAGCGGCACGTAGGGCCCGTGGTAGACGGTGTCGGCGGTGCTCGGGATGAAGAAGAACGTCAGGTAGATCCCTGTCCCGACGAGGACGATGAACGCGTACAGCGCAACCTCCCCGAGCAGGAACGACCAGTGGTCGGGAAACAGGTAGCGCAGCGACTTCCGGATCAGCGGGGCCGCGCCGCTGCGCTGGTCGACGTACCGGACCGTCTTGCGGGTCAGGCTCACGGGTTCGGCCTCCTGAGCCGAACGCCCCACCAGGAGGGGCCAACCGGCTGGTTGAAGTTGCCGCCGGCGCGGAGCGTCCCCTTGCGGTCGACGACGAGCGGGAGCTGCGGCAGCGGCCGGCCGGCCGGCCCGAAAAGCACGTTGCCGCCCGTGGCCGGATCGAACGTCGAGTAGTGGCAGGGGCAGACAAGCGCCGGGCGCGGCTCGTCGGGTTGGAAGAGCGGGGCGCGGTAGAGCGAGATCGCACAACCCGCGTGTGTGCAGATCTTGGAGTAGGCGACGATTCCGCCGGCGTCCCAACCCCGGCGGTCGCCGGGCAGGCGAAGCTGACCGGTCGGCAGGCGCACGAGCACAAGCGGCGAGCCGAGCTCCTCCTTGTCCGCCCCTTCGGGATATGCGGTGTAGATGTTGTCCTGCTCGATGTCGGCTGCCCGCCAGGGCTTGCCGCCGTCGTCGACGAGCCGGCGCCCCCGCCGCCACGGCGTGCCGTAGAAGGGGGCGGTGTCGATTACCGGCCCCAGCGAGAGCACCGGTGTGACCAGCGCGACGCCGAGCGAGCCGCCGGCAGCGCCGAGGCCGAGCTTGAAGAGCCGCCGCCTCGTCAGGCGGTCACCGCTCTCGGCGAGGATCTGCTCGACCTGCTCCTGCTCCTCCGGGTGCTCGGGGATCGGATAGTCCTCCTCGAGCTCCTCGGTGACGACGAGCCGCTTCGCCATGACGATGCAGGCGGCCGCGATCGCCGCCAGCGAGAGCCCAAGTGCAAGCCCGAGCAGCTGGGTCTGGCGCGGCAGGCGGTCGAGCGCGTAGATCACGACGAAGACCACGGCGAGCAGAGATCCGAGCCCGAGCAACACGAGCGCCGCCGTCTCGGCGCGGCGCTCCGGGGTGCCGCGCTCGACGATCCGTCTGCGCCGGATCCTCGGCTTCGGCTGCCCGCGGCCGAGCGTGAGCACGACGACCGAGACGACCCAGTCCCTGGCTCTACTCACGCTTCAACCTCTCGCCGATCGCAACGCAGAGCGCGACGAGCGCCGCCGCGCCGATGAACCAGGTCGCGAGCCCTTCGGGGACCGGGCCGATGCGTCCGATCGACCAGCCGCCCGGGTTGTCGGGATGCTTTGCGTACTGGACATAGGCGATGATCGAGTCGAGCTGCCGGCGGCTGATCGACTCCTCCGAGAAGCGCGGCATTACCCACGGCCCGATCCGGACGGCCTGGGCGATCTGCACCGGGCCGTCGGCGCCGAGTGGCGGCGGCAGTCCGCCCGTCACGTAACCGCCCTCGGCGGCCACCTGGTGGCAGCCGGCGCAGTGCTCGGTGAAGAGCCTCATCCCCTCCGAAAGATTTCCGCGCGCGGGCTGCGGCTTCGGAATTGCCGGACCGCCGCCGAGCGAGGCGACGTACGCGACGAGCGCGTCGATCTCGCCGCCGGAGAAGAGGACGCGCGCTCGACGCGGCTGGATCCCGACCTGCGGGAGCGGCATGTAGCCGGTGCGCAGGTAGAAGTCGGCCGAGAGTGCGCCGACGCCGCGGAGCGAAGGCCCATAGGCCTCCTTCCCCGACTGGTCGCGCAACGGGCCCGAGCCGCCGCTCCGCGCGCGGACGATTCCGGTGCCGTTGGCGCCGTGGCAGGCGATGCAGTACTGGCCGTAGAGGTGAGACCCGAGCAGCGCGAGCTGCGCGTTTGGCGGCGCGGCTCTCGCCGGAGCAGCGAGCATGAGCAGGACGAAGGCGATGACGGCGCGGACGCTCACGACTGGCGGCAGGCGACGTCGAGGACCGACGCGAGACCGTCCATGACGACGATCCCGAGGAAGAGCAGGTTCGCGACGAGCGCCGCCGTCGCGAAGAAATGCAGGCGGCCGAGCGGCGGTCCGGCCGTCTCCTCAACATCGCGTGTCTCACGGAACACGATCGCCGCCGCTCCCTCCGCGGCAACGATGACGATGCACGCGCCGACCATCAGCCCGATCTGCCACGCGTCTTGCGCGACGCCCCAGTGAATCCCTGCGACGCTGCAGCTGGCGTCGGTGACGCCGTAGCCGACGAGGTGCTGTGCCGCCCACGCGCCGGCCGCGCCCAGCAGGCCGAACCACTGGAGCAGGCCGAGGAGCCGCAGGCTCATATGGCGGGTGAGAGGATCGTCAGGGTCACGAGGAGCGTGATCACGTTGACGGCGTGCCAGTAGAAGGCGACGGCCCGGACGCCGTTGACGCGGTACGAGGTCAGGCCGCCGGCGAGCTTGACGAGCAGCCAGAGGTCGAACAGCAGCCCGAGGGCGACGTGCGCATGGGCGGCGCCGAGCAGCGTGAAGTAGATCGAGCCGTAGGCGTTGTCCTGGGGCGTGAACCGGTCGAGGTCGCCGGCGTAGAGGTGCACCTGCATCGCGAGGTACGCCGCCTGGACGAGCAGCGCGAGGAGGATCAGCCGCCGCGCCGGCGCCGCCCGGCCGTCCTGCGCCGCCCGCGCGGCGCCTTGGACGGGAGCGCTCGTCAGCAGCAGCACACCGAGCAGGACCAGTGGCACGAGCAGCTTCGGCTCGGCGATACCGGGCGGCGGCCAGTGGAGCGTCTTGAAGCGCAGGTAGAAGTAGGTCGCGACGAAGGCCCCGAAGAGCATCGCCTCGCCCGCGACGAACATTGCCATCCCCCACCAGCCGGCGGGGTAGCCGACCCGGCGCACAGAGGCGTAGCCGCTCATCCCTGCGGCTCCCGCGCGTGCCAGGCGAGGAGGGCGAGCAGTGCGACGACGCCGACGAGTCCGGCCGTCCCGAACCGGCCGATCAGCAGCAGGACGAAGATCGCCGTGACGCAGAGGGTCAGCAGCACGGGCCAGGGCGACGAATGCGGCATGTCGACCACATCCGTGAAGGTGCCGTCGACGACGGTGCCGAGCGTTTGCTGGTGTCCCCGCTCCAGCACGAGAACGCCGTCGGCGAGCTTCTGGCGATCCTCGGCACGATCCTCGACGTCCCAGTTCGGGTACGCGCTCGACACCTTCGGGATGACGTCGAAGTTGTAGTCGGGCGGAGGCGAGCTCGTCGCCCACTCGAGCGTCGGCCCGCGCCAGGGATCGGGCCCGGCGGGCCGGCCGCGCCTGTAGCTCACGACGAGGTTCCCGAAGAGCAGCAGGATCCCGAGGAGCGTGATGTAGCCGCCGATCGTCTCGGCGACGTTGTACGCGGTCCAGCCGACTCCGCCCGGATACGTGTACTGCCGGCGAGGCATGCCGAGCAGCCCGACGATGTGCATTGGGAAGAAGAGCAGGTTCGTCCCGAGGAAGATGATCCAGAAGCTGATCTGCCCCGGCCGCTCGAAGTACATCCTGCCCGTGACCTTCGGGAACCAGTAGTACATGCCGCCGAAGATCGGGAAGACCGCGGCGCCGAAGATGATGTAGTGGAAGTGGGCGACGACGAAGTAGGTGTCGGTCGTCTGCTGATCGAACGGCACCGCGAGGAACATGATTCCGGTCAGCCCGCCGGCCACGAAGAAGAGAATGAAGCCGACGATGAAGAGCAGCGGTGTCCGGAACTGCGGCCGACCGGAGACGATCGTCATGCACCACGCGAAGACCTGGATCGTGCTCGGCACGACCACCATCGCAGTCGCAGCCGCGAAGAAGACCACGGAGATCGTCGGCATCCCCGTTGCGAACATGTGGTGCGCCCAGACGCCGAAGCCGATAAAGACGACGAGGAGCTCGGCGATCGCGACGAGCGGGAAGGCGACGAGCCGCCGCTGCGTGAACGCGGGAATGATCTCGGTCGCGATCCCGAAGGCCGGCACGATCAGGATGTAGACCTCCGGATGGCCGAAGAACCAGAAGAGGTGCTGCCAGAGCAGCGCCGAGCCGCCGTGCGCCACGTCGAAGAAGTGGAAGCCGAGGTTGCGGTCGAGGAAGAGGAAGATCAGGTCCGCGCTGAGCACGGGCAGGGCGAGGAGCAGGCCGAAGGACGCCGCGAGGAAGGCGAAGCAGAAAAGCGGCATCCGGTTGAAGGACATCCCGGGCGCCCGGTGCTTGAACATCGTGACGATGAAATTCGACGCGGCGATCGTCGAGGAGATGCCGTTGAAGATCAGGCCGAGGGCGTAGAAGTCAATGTTCGGGCCGGGGTCGTACTTCCTCGAGGCCAGCGGGACGTAGTCGAACCAGCCGGCATTCGGCCCCCAGCCCCCGGCGAGCCCGGCGTAGATGAAGAGCCCGGAGGCGGCGAAGAGCCAGAAGCTGAGCGCGTTCAGCCGCGGGAACGCCATGTCGCGTGCGCCGATCATCAGCGGGATCAGGTAGTTCCCGAAGGCGCCGGTCGTCATCGGGATGATGAAGAAGAAGATCATCGTCACCCCGTGCATCGTGAAAACCTGGTCGTAGGTGTCCGGTGACATGAAGCTGAGGTTCGGACGGACAAGCTGCGTCCGCATCAGCAGCGCCTCGACCCCGCCGGCACCGAAGAAGACGAGCGTCGTCCAGAAGTAGAGGAGTCCGATCCGCTTGTGGTCTGTCGTCGTCAGCCAGCCGAGGATCCCGGGCCGCTCGCGCCACTGGCGCTCGAGCCTCACGATCCGTTCGCGTGCCGGTGCGGAGACCGTCGTGGCCACTACTTGAGGCTCTCCAGGTAGTCGACGACCGCGTTCAGCTGCGGGCGGGTCAGCTCGATGTTCGGCATCTGGTTTCCCGGCTTGAAGTGCTGGGAGTCGACGATCCAGCTCGCGAGCCGGGTGCGGTCGTTCGGTAGGGTCAGCGCCCCGAGCGACGTCCGGCTGCCGAGATGCGTCAGGTCCGGGCCGACGTATCCCTTGGCCGCCGTGCCGCGGATCGCGTGGCAGTTCGCGCACGGACCTTCCAGGAAGACGCGCTCTCCGGCCTGCTGGGCGGCCGGCGCCGCGGCCGACTTTGCCTCGTTCGCGAGCCAGGCGCGGAACCTCGCCGGCGGATCGGCGAACACGTACATCGACATGTGCGCGTGCTGAAGGCCGCAGAACTCGGCGCACTGGCCGCGATAGCGGCCCGCCTTGTCCGCGTAGAGCAGGATCCGGTTCGTCTGGCCCGGGATCGTGTCGATCTTGCGGTTGAGCTGCGGCACCCAGAAGCTGTGAATCACATCCGCCGTTGTGACCTCGAGGTTGACCGGCGTCCGCACCGGGATGTGCAGCTCGTTCGCGGTCACGGCAGTCGTGCCGGGATAACGGATCTCCCAGAACCACTGGCGGGCAACGACCTGGATCGTCAATTTCGTCTTCGAGGCGGCGGGAGCCTGGGTATCGCCGATGATCAGGATGTTCGCGAAGACGAAGAGCGTCGCGAGCACGACGATCGGAACGCCGACGCCGAGCCCGAGCACGACGAGCATCGAGAACCGTTCGCCGTCTCCGACCCTCGGGATCCCCGCGTGGCCCCGGCGCCACCAGGCCGCAAAGAGGAGCAGCGCGACGATCCCCAGCCCGAGGGCGGAGCCGATCAACATGTTCCACCAGAGGTGCGTGATCTCGCGTGCGGGCTTGCTCTCGGGAGCGAGGGAGTTCTGCTTCGAGGCACAGCCCGCGAGCAGCGGCACCACCACGACGATGAGTGCGGCCGCGAGGAACGGCCGCGCCGGACGGCGGCGGGTCACGCCTGAGCGGTTCCCTTCCACGCCGTCCCTACACTCGGGCACGTGGTCTGGACGTTCAACCCGCTGCCGCTCTCGGCGATCGGCCTGGCCGGGCTGCTCTACGCCCGCCGGGCGCGGACGCTGAGCCGGCGCCGGGCGGCGGTTTCAGCGCGAAGATGGGCCGCATTCGGGCTCGCCCTCGTCGCGCTCCTCGTCGCGGTTGCCTCGCCCCTGGACTCGATCGGCGAGAAGCGGCTGTTCTCCGTCCATATGGCGCAGCACCTGCTGATCGGGGACGTCGCTCCCCTTCTCGCCGTGTCGGGGCTGACCGGCCCGCTGTTGCGCCCTGTTCTGGCTGTGCGCCCGGTGCAGCGCCTGCGTGCGCTCGCCCATCCGCTCGTTGCGCTGCCGATCTGGGCGGTGGATCTCTACGCCTGGCACGTGCCGACGCTCTACGACGCCGCCCTCCACAACGCCGCGGTTCACGCGCTCGAGCACGCGTTCTTCTTCAGCGCCGGGGCGCTGCTCTGGACGGCCTTGCTCGAGCCGCTCCCGGGCCCGCGCTGGTTCGGCCCAGGGCCCAAGCTCGCCGCGCTCGGTTTCGTCTGGCTCGCCGGCGGGATTCTCTCGAACGTCTTCATCTGGTCGGGGCACGCGTTCTATCCGCCCTATGTCACCGCCCGGCGGCTGTGGGGTCTCTCGCCCGTGGCCGACCAGCGGCTCGGCGGCGGGCTGATGCTGCTCGAGATGAGCATCGTCGTCCTCGCTGTGTTCGTCTGGCTCGGGCTGCGCTGGCTGAGGGTTCGGCCGGATATCCCCACCTAGGAGGTGCCTCGACCTCGGCCGTCGCCCCGGCCAGCCGGTCGCTCTTCCAGTGCGGCCTCGGTGCGCTCCCGTACTCTTCCCCCGCAGGTCGACGGCCCGACGGCGGTGCTACCACGGTTGCCGCCGGTGGGTCGGGTCGATTTTCGCCCTCCTCGACTGATCGTGGACGAGACGGCCGGAGGCTTCGCGAACCGGTACTCCGCGGCCTTTTCGCTGCAGAACCGCGTCCCCGCACGCTCGCAGCGCCTGCTGATCGTGCTCCTGGCCGTGACCGCGGTCTCACTGGGCGTCGTCTCACGCGCCGCCGCCGCCAGCAGTTCCTGCGCCTGCTCGGCGCCTTCTTCCGTGCCGCTGTTCGGCGTCCTGCTCGCCGACTGGTCGCTGGCGGGTCTCCACTCCTCAGGGGACGACGTCTTCCGGGGTCCGGGGGTTCGGCCGGGGGATGATCGCCGCTTGGCTTGCCGGCTTCTGCCTGCAGGAATGGCTCGCGCAGGCGCAGGCTCTGGGCTTCTGGCCGCGCCTTCTGGGGGCTGCACCCCATCCACCGAGGAATCGGCGCGTCGCTCCGAGCTTCGCCGTCTCGCCCGGAGCGGGCCTCGCGGTGGCGGCGGTGGCGCGCCGGGGGTCCTCCGACCGGCGCGGGAGTAGCAAGAATGCGACCCCATGCGGCCGCTGGCAGTGATCGGGCACCTCACGCGGGACCTCGTCGTCGACGGGCCCCCGCGGATCGGGGGAGGGCCCTGGTACGCGGGGCGTGCGCTGCGGCTGCTCGGCAAGCGCGCGCGGATCGCGGCGAAATGCGGCGAGCCAGACCGCGGGCCGTACCTCGCCCACCTCGCGGCGCTCGGGCTTCCGGTCAGCGTCGTGACCGGCGGCGAGACCACCTCCTTTGCGATCCGCTACGAGGCCGACCTGCGCCACATGCGGGTCGAGGCCGTTGGCGAGCCGTGGCGCCCGGACGAGGCCGTCGAGGCAATCGGTGATGCGGAGTGGGTGCACGTCGCGGCCCTCCTCCGCAGCGACTTCCCGCCCGAGACGCTTGCCGCACTCGGGCGGGGACGCCGGCTCCTGCTCGACGCGCAGGGGCTCGTGCGCGTCCCGCGTGTCGGGCCACTCGCGCTCGACGCCGGGTTCGACCACGAGATGCTCCGCCACATCTCGTTCCTCAAGCTGGCCGCGGAGGAGGCCGCAGCGCTCGTCGGCACGCCCGACGAGGATGCCCTCGCCTCACTTGGCGTCCCCGAGATCCTCCTGACCCTCGGCTCGGCCGGCTGCGCCGTGTTCGCGGCCGGTCGCTTCGAGCATGTACCCGCCCGCATGGTCGGCGGCGAGGTCGACCCGACCGGCGCCGGCGATGCGTTCGCCGTGAGCTACCTCGCGGCCCGAAGCGAGGGACAGGCGCCGGCGTCGGCCGCGCGGCGCGCGGCCGCGCTCGTCTCGGGGTTGCTCGCGGGCAGGACGAGATGATCGCGGCGGTGGAGACCGTCGAGGGGGTCCTGCTCCTGGACGTCGAGGCTGAGACCGTCTTCGCCGGGACCGAGCTGCCGGAGCTCCAACCGCCGAAGGTGGGGCTGCCACGCGTGGTCGCGGCGGCCGCCGCCGGCTCGACGGTCGTGGCCGTGATCGACCGGCGGCCGCCGCTCATGGTCTCGCACGACGGCGGCCGCACCTGGCGTGAAGCGGGCGGAGGCTTGCCTGCCGGCTTCGGGGTCGCGGTCGCTGCCGGGCAGCCCGACCGGATGCTCTACGCCGGCCGCAACCGCCTGTATCTCTCCGAGGACGGCGGCACGTTCTGGCGCAGGCTCGCGCCGGAGCTGCCTGACGTTCTGCGCCTCGCCTTCCTCGAGGAGACCTAAAGGCGGAACTCGCCCCGGGCCACCGTGACGGCCGAGCCGCCGACCTCGACGCGCTCGACCTCCTCGGAGTTCCCCTCGACCCGGGCGTAGAGCTTCGACGGGCGTCCGATCTCCTCGCCCTGGCGGATCTCGATCTCGTCGCCCCAACCGATCCGCCCGTGGCGGGCGAGGTGAAGGGCGAGCGGGCCCGCCGCCGATCCGGTGGCGGGATCCTCGGCGACGCCCAGCGCGGGCCCGAACATGCGCGTCTTCCAGGATCCGTCCGACCCGGCGAAGCAGTTGACGCCGACCTCGCCCAGCGCCGCCAGCCGCACCTGGTCGGGCTGCAGCCCCGCCACGGCGTCCTCCGAGTCGAGGCAGACGTAGACGTGGCGGACGCCGTTGTCGTAGACCTCAACCGGAAGCTCGGAGCGCTCGAGGCCGAGCGCGGCGAGGAGCTCGCCCTCGCGCTCGAACGAAGCCACCGACGGCAGTGGCTGCTCCATCCGCCCGAAGGTCAGACTCGGCCCGTCGCGCTCGAGTCGGACAGGCACGATGCCGATTCCGGTCTCGAGCCGAATCTCGCTGAGCTGAAGCGGTGCGGCGAGGACGAACGCCGTCCCGAGCGTGGGATGTCCGGCGAAGGGGAGCTCCCGCACCGGCGTGAAGATCCGCATCCGAGCATGCCCGCCCTGTTCGGGCGGCAGCACGAAGGTGGTCTCGGAGAAATTCAGCTCCCTCGCGAGGCGCTGCATCCGCTCGACCGAGAGCTCGCGGGCATCGGTGAAGACGCCGAGCTGGTTCCCCTCGAGCGGCGTGTCGGTGAAGACGTCGGCGATCACGTAGCGGAAGCTCTGCACAGTGCCGACTCTAGTCGGAGGCGGCCGGGCTACGCACGGATCGAGCTCCGCCGCCACCTGTGCGCAGTCCCCACGCGGCCGGCCACTGAGCGGCGTCCTTCGATCGCGCCAACGCGCCGCGCCGCTCTAGACTGGCCGCCGATGCGCCTTGTGATCGTCCGTCATGCCGAAGCAGCGGCCGGCTCGCCGGACGAGCTCCGGCCCCTGACCTCCGACGGCAAGCAACAGGCGCGCGAGGTCGGCCGCCGGCTCCGAGACGAGCTCGGCGAGCCCGATGCGATTCTCTCCAGCCCGCTGCTCCGGGCCCGCGAGACGGCGCACGCGCTCGGCCTCGGCGAGCCGGAGCCGGACGACCGGCTGGCGCCGGGTGCGACGGTGGAGAACGTGCGCGAGGCGATCGACGGCCGCGGTGAGACCGTGGTCGTCGTCGGGCATCAGCCGGATTGCGGCCGCATTGCCGCAGCGCTCGGCGCCGAGGCGGAGCAGTTTCCCCCCGCCGGCGTCTGCGTGGTCGAGTTGTGACGGCGATCCGCGTTCGGGAGCTGCGCAAGTCCTACGGCACGGCCGCAGCGCTCCGCGGAATCGACTTCGAGATCGAGGCCGGCGAGGTCTTCGGCCTGCTCGGCCCGAACGGTGCCGGCAAGACGACGACCGTGGAGATCCTCGAGGGGTACCGCCGCCGCGACAGCGGCACCGTCGAGGTGCTGGGCCACGACCCGCAACGACCCGGGCCCGAGTTCCGCCAGCGGATCGGCGTCGTCCTGCAGCAGTCGCAGATGTTCCAGAACCTGACCGTCGCCGAGACGCACCGGATGTTCGGCGGCTACTACGAGCGCCCCCGCGACGTCGACGAGGTGATCGAGCTCGTCGGGCTTGCGGGGAAACGCGAAGCCGCGGTCAAGACGCTTTCGGGGGGCCAGAAGCGCCGGCTCGACCTCGGGCTCGCGCTCGTCGGCGACCCCGACCTCGTCTTCCTCGACGAGCCGACCACCGGCTTCGATCCGGCGGCGCGGCGCGCAGCCTGGGAAATGATCCGGTCGCTTCGCTCGCTCGGCAAGACCGTGCTGCTGACGACGCACTACCTCGACGAGGCCGAGCAGCTGGCCGACCGGGTCGCGGTGCTGCGGGACGGGCTGATCGTCCGCGAGGGGACGCCCGACGAGCTGACCGGCGGCGAGCTCAGCGAGGTCGAGATCCGCTTTCGCCGCAACGGCGAGGAGCACGTGGTGCGGACGGTCGACCCGACGCGCGTCCTCCACGAGCTGACGGGTGAGGCGCTCGCGGCGGGCGAGGAGCTGCTCGGGCTCGAGGTCCGCCGGCCGACGCTCGAGGACGTCTACCTGCTGCTGACCGAGGACGAGGCGTGAGGCTCTTCGTCCATCAACTGCGCAGCGAACAGCTGATCTTCTGGCGGAGCCGTGAGGCGGCGATCTTCATCTTCTTCTTCCCGGTGATGCTCTTCCTGCTGCTCGGCTCGGTGTATACCGGCAGGATCTACGGCGTCCCGGCGCCGGAGGCACTCCTCGCCGGGATGATCGGCTACGGCGCCGCGAACACGGCCTTCGCCGGGCTCGCGATCACGCTCGTCATCCGCCGGGAGTCGGCGGTGCTGAAGCGGCTGCGGGCGACACCGCTGCCCTTGAGGATCTACGTCGCCGCGAGCCTCACCTCGACGCTCCTCGTGTTCGCGCTCCAAACGGTCGCGCTGCTCCTGATCGGACGGCTGCTGTACAACACGCCGCTGCCGAGCCGCGTCGGCTCGCTGATCGTGCTGGTCGTCTTCGGCGCGGTCGCGTTCGCAGCACTCGGGGTTGGACTTGCCTCGCTGATCCGCTCGGCCGAGGGCTCCTCGGCGGTCGTCAACGTGATCCTGCTGCCGATGGCCTTCCTGACCGGTTCGTTCGGCCCGACCCGCCACTATCCCCGGTTCCTCCGCGCGATTGGCGACGTGTTGCCGCTCAAGTACTTCGTCGACCTCGTCAACGCCGCGTACCTCCGCGGGCACGGCTTCTGGACGAAACCGACCGCGCTCGGCGTCCTCGCCGCCTGGGCAGCCGTCGGGCTCCTCGTGGCGGCGCGCCGCTTCCGCTGGGAACCGAGGGAGGGTTAGGACGCGGCGGCTCCGGTCAGAAACCGTCCCGATGACTGAACCCGCGATCGCATTTTCCGTCCGTGAGCACGACGAGCCCGCGCTCGAGGTGCGCGTCAACTTCGGCGTCTTCGCAGGCCGGGACGTGACCCCCGCCGAGATCGACGATCTCGCCCGGGAGATCGCGCCCGAGCTGGGCGAGTTCTCCATCATCGCCGAGCAGCGGCACGAGTTCGCCGACTCGGTCGAAGCCTCGCTGCACATAGTCCGGATCGAGGCGAGCCGCGAGGCCGTCTCCGGACACGGCGGTGAGATCTGCCCCCGGCTCGTCGGCATCGCCGAGGCCTGGGCGGAGGCGTGCTTCGCCGACCGCCGCGCCCAGATCAGCGAGCTCTAGCGAATCCCGCCGCCGTCAGCGCGAAGCTCGCGAGCGAGCGTGGCAGGCGGTGCGCCTTGCGGATCGCCTGATCGAGCGCTGCAGCGACATCGGCCACGTCCTCCTCGGACAGGGTCAGCGGCGGCAGCGCCTTGAGCACCGCCATCCCGTGGCCGGCGACCTGGCTCAGGATGCGGTGCTCCGAGAAGAGCGGGCCGACGACGAGCTGCGCGAACAGCCCCGGCTGGAAACGATCGATCATCCGGTAGGAGCGTGCGCTCTTCCGTGGCTCGCCGAACTCGACCGCCCACATCAGTCCGAGCCCGCGAACGTCCCGGACGAGGTCGTACCGCTCGACGAGCGGCTCGGTCAGTCGGCGCAGCAGCGCACCCAGCTCGGCCGAACGCTCGACGAGCCTCTGCTCGTCCAGCTCGTGCAGCGTCGCCAGACCGGCCGCCATGGCGAAGTCGTTCGGGGCGAAGGTCGAGCCGTGGCTGAACGCATTCTCCATCGAGTCGAAGACGCGCTCGTGCACCCGCTTCGCCATCAGCAGGGCGCCGACGGGAACGTAGCCGCCGGAGAGCGACTTCGCGACAGGGACGAGGTCGGGCTCGAGACCCCAGTGGTCGAAGGCGAAGAGCTTGCCCGTGCGGCCGAAGCCTGTCTGCACCTCGTCGACGCAGAAGAGCGTCCCGTAGCGGCGGCAGAGCTCCTGCACTCCCTCGAGGTAGCCCGGCGGCGGCAAATTGACGCCCTTGCCCTGGATCGGCTCGAGCAAGACGATCGCGACGTCCTCGCGGCGCAGCTCCTGCTCGATCGCCTCGAGGTCGCCGAAGGGCACGCGCTCGAAACCGGGCAGAAGGGGCCCGAACCGGGCCGCGAACTCGGAGTTGCCGTTGGCCGAAAGCGCACCGAGCGTGAGGCCGTGGAAACCGTGGTCGGCGGAGAGGACGCGCCTCCGGCCCGTCGCTGCGCGCCCGAGCTTCAGCGCCGCCTCGACCGCCTCGGTGCCGGAGCTCGTGAAGAGGACCCGCTCGATCCGGTCGGGCGTCCGCCGAAGCAGCTCCTCCGCGAGCAGGGGCGGCAGCAGCGTCGCGCCCATCTGCACCGAGCCGGGCGTCTCCAGCTCGAGCGCCTCGACGAGCGCAGCGCGGACCCGGGGATTGTTCCGGCCGACGTTGAACATCCCGAAGCCACCGAGCAGGTCGAGGAA
The DNA here is from genome assembly GCA_046262635.1 of Gaiellaceae bacterium. GTDB lineage: Bacteria > Actinomycetota > Thermoleophilia > Gaiellales > Gaiellaceae > JBHEMK01. Next base: position 33,486 of record JBHEMK010000005.1, on the reverse strand, counting down.
GCGGCGGCCCTCGGCGTCCCAGAGATAGGCGCCCTCGCCGCGCACCCAGCGACGATCGAAGCCGATTGTGCGCAAGACGCGGGCGAACTGCGGGTTGATCGTACGCGCCCAAAGGTCGAGGTCCTCGCCCTCGCGCGCCTCGACCAGGTCCCGCAGGCTGAACGTGCCCACGGCTGGAATCTACTCGGGGAGGGAACGCACGGGAAGCCAGAGACGGCTCCGGTTGCCGCCGCCCCCGACGCGGCGTTCCCTCCGGGTGCGGCGCGCCTCTCGCGGCCGCCGTCCTCGCCCGGCGCGGCGGCCGCCGCCCGGAGTGCGCTTCCAGTACTCAGCTGGAGCTCCAGGCGCTAGGCTGACGCCGTGGAGAGCCGCCCGCTGGACAGTGTCGAAGCGATCGCGCCGCGCCGGATCTGGGAGGGCGTCGCGGGCCGCGTCGTGGCCGGGGAGCACCTCACCCTCGGGGTGATCGAGCTCGACCCGGATGCGCACGTTCCGGAGCATCACCACGGGAACGAGCAGCTCGGCCTCGTGATCACCGGCAGCGTCCGCTTTCGAGTCGGCGACGAGACCCGCGAGCTCGGGCCGGGCGGAACGTGGCGGATCGCCGCCGACGTCCCGCACGAGGTGGTCGCCGGGCCCGCTGGAGCCGTCCTGATCGACGCGTTCTCGCCGCCTCGGGAGGACTGGGAGTCGATTGACCCGCAGCCCGCGCGCCCGGCGGTCTGGCCCTAGCGGTACGGCGTTCCGGATCGTGCCTCGAGCAGGCCGAGATCGTGGAGGACCGCCGCCGCCTTGATCCCTGCCTCGTAAATCACCCGCCCGCGCCCGCGCGGGTCGATCAGCATCTCGTCGGCGGAGTGATTGACGCCGTTCGAAGCCTGCATCGCTGCAAGCTGGTACGCGCGCCAGACCGGCACGAGCTGCGCACGTGTTCCCATCAGGTAGCGGAACTGCGGCAGCAGCCGGTGTTCGGCGACGAAGCGGCGGACCGCCGCGCGGGTATCGCGGCGCGGATCGACGCTGACGGCGAGAACGCGGACGTTCCGGCGCCTCGGCCCGAGGCGGTTGAGGGCCAGGTTGAGCTGATCGGCGATCAGGGGACACACGTCGGGACAGTGCGTGTACAGGAAGGCCAGGATCACGAACGACCCGCGCTGCCCGGCGAGGGTCACCGGCTTCCCCGACTGGTCGCGCAGCGAAAAGCCGCTCGTCCGGACCGGCGGGGTCAAGACGGTGCCGCGGAACAGGGGAGTGGTCGCGGGTGCGGCGGCCTTCCCCGTGCGCCCGCACCCCGACGCGGCGAGTGCGACCAGCAGGCAGACCGCCACCGCGGCGCGCGTTCGGATCATGTCGCTCCCTCTGAGCCGGCGTCACGGCGGCGACGTCTCAGCAGGACGACGAACGCCGAGATCGCAGCCGCGCAAAAGGGCGATCACGGCGATCTTGATCCGGTCCCGGCGTTGCCCCGAGCGCGAAGCCCTACCGCGGGCAGCCGCACTCCACCCTGGGCCGCCAGGCGTCTGACAGCGACGGCCGCCGGTTCGGCGAGGGTCGCCGGTCGCGGGCGGCGCCAGCGTGTCAAGGAGCTTGCGCTCCCCGGCGACCGGCTTGCCGCGGCGGAAGATGCCGTAGCCGTTCGGCATCACGATCAGAAGCGTGCACGGGAGACGTAGAAGAGCTCTTCGGCGAGAAATTTGCGCGTAGCGCTGCGGCTGTCGCCAGAGCGCTGCGACGGAGCCGAGGTCGATCGGCTTTGCGATCAGCGCAACCTTGATTGGGAAGCCGCGCCTCTTGCCTCGTGGAGGAGCGTCGCGAGCAGGCGGGACTGCGCCGGCGGAATTGCTGTCGCGCACGAGCAGGAGCTCGTGTGTGAGCTCGAGGTCGCCGCGGTCGAGGCGGATCGCCTCCCCGGCACGCAGACCGGTGACTGCGAGCAGCCCGATCAGCGTCCGGTAGGTCGCGACCCGCGACCTTGGCCTAGATCGCGGTCGTCAGCAGACTGCAGTGGCGAAGCACCTGGCCGAGCTCAGGCAGGGTGGCACCGGCCCGGAGCATCTCCGTCGCCGCGGTGTGCCGCAGCCGGTGCGCCGCGATCTCTCCGAGTCCAGCCCGTCTGCTGGCAGAGACCACGACCTGGGTGACACCGGCAGGGCTCAGCGGCCGGTGCGGCGCCTTGACCCGCACGAACACCCAGCGGCCCTCCGCGCTCGCAGGACGCCCGCGACGCAGGTAGCCAGCGACAGCCTTGCCGACATCGGTCGGCAGCGGCAGCCGCTCCTGCCGGTCGCCCTTGCCGCGGATCACGATCTCCCCGGCCCGCCAGTCGACGTCGCCGAGCTGCAGTCGCGCCAGCTCGCCGCGGCGCAGCCCAAGTCGCAGCAGCAGCGTCAGGATCGCGAAGTCGCGCCGCCCAGCGGTGCTGCGCCGATGGCAACTCGCGACGAAGCTGCGCGAGACGGCCGAGCGCGACGTCGACCTGGCCGACTGCTCGACCCGCGCGCCGACCGGCTCCTGGACGCGCTGGTAGCGGCGCGTCGAGATGCCGTCGAGCATCCGCTCCAAGACCGCCTTGGTCAGGGGATCACGGTCGGCGAAGTGCGCGTAGGTCGCAAGCGGCAGCTCGCTCCGGCCGTCGAGGCTCCTGACCCGCGGCCGCTCCACCCCGAGTCGCCGACCGCCGAGCGTCACCTCGCCAGCCTCGTGGCCGTGCCGCACCGCCGCGCGCTCAGGGTCGTGGCGGCCCTTCGGCCCGACGAGCTCGTCGACTTCCTCTTCGATCAGCTCGGCCAGCACAGCGAGCCCGACATCGACGCTCAGCGCGAGCAGTCCTTCCTTCGCAGCGCCGACCAGCTCGCCGAGCGCCTCCTGCACACCCAACGGCAACACGGCCTCCGACACAAGCCCGGCCGGGCCGGGCGATACGGTTGAATCGTTCACGGCGGTTCCTCCTTTGATCTTTGGCGGATCGCCTCGAACGCTCCCAACAGGAGCGGACGAGACGGGAGGGACCGCCGTCAAGTTCTAACGAGCTACGGGACAACCTCACTCTAAGGCTTGACGAGGTAGTGAACCTCGGGGCTCATCCAACCCCCGGCTGAACTCCCTGTCGCACAGCACCTCTTGACAATGTGCGGTGAGTGGCATTTAGTCACTAGCTCGGCAACGTAAGGGGCAGTGTGGTGCACCCGAGTTCGTTGCTGCGGCCGCGGGCGCCTCTGACGCGCCCCTCCTTCCCGGCTTCGGCCGAGACCGACCGAAAGCGCTCGATGAAGGCGACGGGTTCATGTCGGCTGCCACGGCGGCGACCCGGTTGCGAAGCGCCGGTTTGCGGAATCGTCCCTGTCATGTCGTAGGAAAGGAGAGCTCTGATGGCGAGGGCCAGGAAGACCACAACCACGAGCCGGAAACGCGCGCCGACGACGACACGAAGGCGGGCGACGAGGGTTGCCCCGATGACGGAGCATCTCGCGAAAGAAGGGCCGCACATGCTGCTCCTCGAGCGCAACCTGCCCGTTCTTGCGCAGTCGATGACGTTCTCGAGGATGGTGCAGGCGAACCTGCGGTTCCTCAATCTGAAGGACCTGCGCTGGCTGTTCCCGCCGATCTGTCACCGCAAGGACCAGGCGGCGCTGACCGAGAACGAGAAGTCGCGTTACATCTGCGCGTTCAACATGATCAACAGCGACGGGACGCTGGGCCAGTTCGTCGACATCCACGCCCAGATGCACATGCAGCACACGAGTGCGCGACTGTTGCCCTGGCACCGCGTCTTCCTGCACCTGTTCGAGGAAGCGCTGCACAACTACCACCCGGACGTGTGCGTCCCCTACTGGGATTGGACGAGGCCTGAGGAGCAGCACTTCCCGGACTGGCTCGTCGGTGTGCTCCCGACGGTGCACACTCCCACCCGGACGATCAACGTCATCCGGGCGCCCGGCCCGGACGGCGGGCTGGCGGCGATTGCCTCCGGCGTCCCCTCGGTGATGGCGAAGACCAGCTACGGCGACTTCACGGGGCCGATCAACGGCATCCACGGGTCCGTCCACATCTGGGTTGGAGGCACGATGTCCGACGCGGCCGTTTCCCCCGCAGATCCCGTGTTCTGGCTCCATCACGCCAACCTCGATCGGCTCTGGTGGGCTTGGTACAACAGCCCGCAAGGCAACCACCAGAATCCGCCGCTCACGGGCGCCGACGCCGTGATGGATCCCTGGACGTACACCGAGGCGGACGTCCGAGACATCGCCCCGCTCGGATACGAGTATGTCTGACTCAACCGAGCGCTCCACCAGATCATCGTTACCCGACCCCGAACACACCGAGCGACGATCGACTACATCGGGCGTCGAATCCAAGAAGGGAAAAGCCGCCGCGAGGCCACCCGCTGCCTCAAGCGCTACCTCGCCCGAAACCTCTACCGGCTCCTCGAAAGCCCGCCGCAGACGACTTGACAACATAGAAGCATCCGTACGCGGCGTCCCAACCGCCCACGGCGGCCACCAATGGTGGCCATCGACGGTGCGCGCCGTTCGTCCGCTCAAGCCCGCTGACCTCGGTTGAGGTCAACTGAATTGAGTCACGCGAGTCCGACGCCGCCCCTCGGCTTCACCGCCAGCATCGCCGGTGGTTCGCGTCTGAACGGCATCCCGGCTATCTGACCCAGACCCGGTCGAGCAGCGCGCCCCATTGTGGGTGGAACTGGTAGTTGCCGACGCGCCTCGAGACCATGTCGACCACTCGGGCGTTGTAGGTCGGCAGGGTGACCGCTTGCGCGAGCAGCTCCCGTTCGATCCGCTGCCAGAGCAACGTCGCCGCCGGAGGATCGTGAGTCTGGACCGCCCCGGCATGGCGCATCTGCGCGTCGAGCGACTGGTCGCACCATCCGTTCGGATCGATCTCCGTTTCCGGCGATCCTGTGGAGGCCGCGCAGGAGAACTCCTCCCGCAGGAAGGACCCTGCGGACGGGAAGTCGGCGATCCAGCCGTAGTACCCGGTCTGGGCACGCACGCGGCGGTCGAGGATCTTCTCGAAGTAGGCGCGCAAGTCGGGGACGGGTCGAACCGCTTCGAGGCGGGCGCGGTAGCCCAGCGAGTCGAGAACGGAGACCATGTAGCGCCCCTGAATCGCGATCGGACTTGGCACCCAGACGGTGACCGACATCCCCGCCGTGCCTGAGCTTCGTACGAGCCGTCGTGCTCGGTCGAGGCTCGCGGCCCCGCCGGGAAGGTACGGACAGGTGCGCCTGTAGCCGGGCGAGTTCGGAGGCAGGATCTGGCAGGTCGGCGCGTAGGCGGTTCCGAGCAGCTGCGCAAACGCCTGCCGGTCGAAGGCGTAGTTGACAGCGCGTCGCACGCGTACGTCGTCGAACGGCGGCAGGCGAGTGTTGAGGAAGAAGTAGAACGTCGCCTCGGATAGGCTCGTGCGGAGCTGGCTCGGGTAGCGAAGGGCGAGGGCGTCGAGCTCCTGCTTGGAGAGCGGCGGCGCCAGGTAGGTCGCGATGTCAGCGGTGCCGCGCGCGACCGCGCGCGCCTGTGCAGACGCGTCGAACTGCAGTCGCGAGGACCAGGTGATCGCGTCGGGATACCCGCCGGGCTGCGCATCGACCGACCACTGGCGGTAGCGGGGGTTGCGCACGAGCCGAAGCCAATGGCGCTTTGGCCGGTACGATGCGATCTCGTACGGGCCGGTGGCGGGAACGGGATGAGTGCCGACGTCGTGGGCGGGCGTCCCCGGGGGAACGGCGAACGCAAAGGGAAGGGCGAGCTTGGTGAGGAAGTCGGCGTCGGGCGCGCTCAGGTGGAAGGTGACCGAGCGCGCGCGATCGTCGGTGATGACGCCCTTGGAGAGGCCGCACGTTTTTCCCGGAGCGCACCGTGTCGCCCCGACGATCTCGCGGTAGAGCTGCGCTCCGCCCGAGACGGGCCGCACCTCGAAGACGCGCTCGAGCGCCCGCCGAAAGTCGGCCGGCTCAACGAGCTTTCCGTTCGAATAACGGATGCCGGGCCGTAGCTGGAACGTGTACGTCGTTCCGCCGTGGGTTGGGGTGGGTAGCGAGCCGGCGAGATCCGGGACGAGCTGAGCGCCCTGCGCGCCACCGACCCGGCGAAACGCGACGAGCCCGTCGTTCGTCATCGTCAGGATTGACCAGCTGGCACTGAAGTACGCGAGCGCCGGATCGATGAAGTCGGGAGCGCCGGCCAGCACGCGGAGCGTGCCGCCGCGGTGCTCGAGGCCTGAGGAGCCCACCGCTACGTACACGCGGTCACCCGCGAACGCAAGACCCTGCGGGCGATTCGACGTCCGCACGGTTCGCGCGGTGTCGTTCGACGGGTCGATTCGCGTCAGCGTGCCGTCCCCGCCGTTGGCCACCCAGACGCCGCCCGCCCCCGCCGCGATCCCGTCCGGATTGCGGCCCACCTGGATCGTGTCGGTTACGGCGCCCGTCCGGGAATCGATCTTCGAGATGGTGCCGTCGGCGCGATTTGCCACCCAAACGAACCCGGCCCCTGCGCTCACCGCATCCGGGTCGACGCCGACGCCGATGCGGTCGAGCACTACTCCCGAGGTCGGGTCGAGCGCAGCGACGCTCCCCGTCGACTCGGAGACGACCCAGACGCGGCGAAAACCGACCGCCAGGGCGGTCGCTCCCACCCCCGCGGGGAGCGTCCGCGTCACCCGGCCCGACACCTGATCGATCCGCGACACCGTCCCGTCCGCAGAATTCGCGACCCACACGGCCCCCGCACCGAAGGCGATGCCGCTCGGACCGTTGCCCACAGCGATCGTCTGGACGACCTGGTTCGTCGTCGCATCGATACGGGAGACGGTGCCGTCGAGCCCGTTGGCGACCCAGACCGCGCCGCCCCCCACGGTCAAGCCGCCTGGCCCGCTTCCGACGCGGATCGTCTGGCGCACATCGTGCGTCGACAGGTCGACGCGCGCGACGCTGTTGCCGCCGGTGTCGGCGACCCAGACCGCGCCAAGCCCGGACGCGAGCGCGCTCGGCGTGAAGCCGGGCGTGGAGACGAACGAGGTGATCTTGCCGCGTCGAGGATCGATCGCCCCAAGGGAGCCCGCCGGCAGCGCTGCGATGCCGCCTCCGCCGCGGGTCAGCTCGACCGCCGCTGCGGCGATGCCCGCGACCAAGAGCAGCGCCGCGCCGGCGGCGATGATCAACCCTGCCCGGCCGCGGCTCGCGGGCTTCGCACGCGTCCACCCGTTGCTCGACGAACCGCCGAGTGCGGGATCGTGTCGGAGGATCGCCTGCTCGAGCCCCTTCAGCGGGGGGCCGGGCTCCAGACCCAGCTCAGCGTGCAACGTGCGGCGCCCCTGTCGGTAGGTCTCAAGCGCGTCGGCCTGGCGGCCGCTGCGGTAGAGCGCGAGCATTAGCTGCTCCCGTGGGCGCTCGCGCAGCGGGTTCGAACGCACAAGCTCCTCGAGCGCTGGAACGAGCTCTGTCGTGCGCCCCAGCTCGAGCTCGGCCGCGACACGCTCCTCGATCGCGACGAGGCGGAGCTCCTCCAGCCGCGCGATCTGGCGCTGGGCGAAATCCTCCTCGCCGAGATCGGACAGCGCCGGGCCCCGCCAAAGGTCGAGCGCATCATCGAGGAGCTTCTTCGCGGCGGCCGGATCGCCGCGGGCCCGCGCAGCTCGCCCTTGGCCGAGGAGATGCTCGAAGCGACGCGCGTCGAGGTTCTCCGCGCGTATGTCCAGCAGATAGCCGGGCTCGCGCGTCACGAGCCGACCGTCCCCCAGCGCCTTCCGCAGTTGCGAGACGTAGACGTGCACGCTGTTCGTCGCGCTTGGCGGCGGCCGCTCGCCCCAGAGCGCATCGACCAGCCGCGCAACCGGAACGACCTCGCCGGCGTCGAGAAGCAACAGAGCGAGGAGCCCACGCTGCTTCCGTCCACCGAGTCGGACCAGACGCCCCCGCGCGCGCACCTCCAGAGGGCCGAGCACGAAGAACTCCGCCACAGCGTCCTTCGCCATCGACCGAGACTAGCACCGGTCAGAAGTGCTGCAAAGAGGCGGGTTTGTCCGAATGGCGCAAGCGTTCCTCAAGGCCGGATCAAGCGCCGCTCAAGGGGTCGGTGAGAGCGTCCACGCCATGGCCAAGAGACAAGCCACGTGGAGAGGACTGCTGCTCGCGCTGCTGTGCGCAGCCGTCGCCGCTCTCGCGGCCAGCACAGCAGCCGCTTCGCCACCGCGCGGAGGCGGGAAACCCACGGTGGTGATCCGGGTCGACGGCGGCTTGCACTGGCTCGATGCCGGTATCGGCGCGGCCGCGACGCTCGCAACCGTCCTCTTGGCCTACGGGCTCACGCTCAGCGTGAGGCACTCGAATGGAAGGAGATGAGCATGACTCTTGAACGTCGAGCGCTTGCGACATGCGGCGCGGAGAGGAGGACGACATGACTGGAAGACGGAAGCTTGCACTGGCCGGGGCGGTGGTCGCAGCGGGAGTTGCGGCGACGGTTGCGCTCGCAGCCCTGCCCTCAAGGTCGGTGGATCCGAGCAGCGTGGGCATCGGCACGCTCGCGGGTGGCACGCCCCTGAACGTTCTCTCGGTCGACTCGTTCACGAGGGCTATCAACCAGGCCCACGGCACGAACGCCGTCCTGCAGCACCTTCGCTTCACCCCAGGTCAGTCGACCGGCTGGCATGCGCATCCGGGACCGCAGGTCGTGCTCGTCGTCGGCGGAAGCCTCACGCTCACCGACGCGCACTGCAAAGTGATCACGTATGGGGACGGGCAAGGCTTCGTAACGGGGATCGACGTGCACCAGGCCGTCGCAGGCCCGCAGGGTGCAGACTTCTACGGGCTGTACTTCCTGCCCAAGGACGCCGACGTCTTGCGCACGGACGAAGACCCACCGGTCTGCGCGACGAAGTGACCGGTGTTGCTAGGGAGTTCGGGTTGGCGGACTCCCTAGATCCCTCCCTGGCGGCCGCCCGACAGCCTGAGGCGGTCGTCGGGCGCGTCGGGTTCGGCCGGCTTGGCGCGTCCGGCGGAGGCGCTGCACAAGAGCTTTCTACTCGGCTTCGCCGATGCGGCCGTACTGGTCGGGAATCCCCCAGCCCCGGATCGGCACAGGTGCGTTCAGGTGGAGCGCCATACTTCTCCGCGGGATCGACGTCAACGGGCTGATAGTCGGATGGCCGGTCGCGAGGGTCCGCTCGACGGACTCCTGCGCGAGAAGGAAGACGAGCGAGGCCGCACCGAGCGCACGGATGACGACACCGGCCGGGCGCTGGGCCTCCTGCCGCGGTCGCCTCGGCGGGCGGCCGCGCCGCCGTGCCGCCGACGCCGCGGCGAGCAGGCAAAGCAGTCCGACCAACGAGGCCAACGAGGCCGCACCGAGGGCAGGCTCGTACCAAGAGAAATACCGTGCACCCCGTCCGACGGCGAGAGCGTGCGGTAGATCAGCGCGTGGGCGGCGAGCGCGCAAACGGCAACTGCCGGAAGGCGGCGGAGCACGAGAACACCGCGGCGAAGCATCAGTCCAGGAAGGATCCGTGTTGTGCCCCGCCCGCGTCAATCGGAACGCACAGTGGCTCTAGACTGACGTAAGGCACGGAGCCGGCCAGAACCCTCGGCCCGGACCGATTCGCCCGTCGTTGCCCCCGTAGCTCAGTGGATAGAGCAGCGGTTTCCTAAACCGCGTGCGCTGGTTCGATTCCGGCCGGGGGCATCTTCGTTTTCCCCTGCACAGTGGTGCAAACGAAGCGTTCTCCTTAGTTCCTGAAAGCTGATCTCAGCCGCGTCTTGCTGGCGCGGTTCGTCGAAAAGAAGCATCCCCGGATGCTGATCACCTTCGCCTCGGCCGAGTTCGAGCAGACCAAGCAGGAACGACCAGATGAGTCGCACCATGTCGTTCGCAGAAATATCGTGTCCGAGGTTGAAGCCTTCGCGGACCGGGGTGTATTTCGTCCGCGAGATTGCAATGGACTCCGGCTTAAGACTCTGGAATCCATAGGGGTGGAGTTGCCCTTCGACCAAACGCTCAAGCGCGCCAAGCTTCTCCTCATCACGCGGCGACTGTCCTGCGGCCTTCAGCCTCTCGAGTTCGGCGCGAACCTCGCGAGACCGTTCTGACAACTCTTCGACCGCCTCGGACATCGTCACGTAATCAGCTTCCACACGCTCGAGAAGCTCGATGCGATCCTGTAGACGCACGCGGCGCGCGATCCTGCTGGCCGTCGCGTTGCGCCGGACCCAGCCGCAGCCGCCATCGCGCGCCGGTCAGCCCATCAGCTCCCATCCTGAGGCGTCCGCCCGAAGTGCTGTTGCGCTTCGCCGAGGGTTTGCCGAGCGCGAGGAGCTGCGAGGTGAGCCTGCGGATGATCGGAAGCTCGCGTTTCCGGCGACGGTGAAGAAGCGACTGATCTTGAGCAGTAGTCGCGGCTGTGGATGCAGCGCGTCGAAGACCGGGAAAGGAAATGGCGAAAAAACCTCGAGTTAAACTCGTGCGTGCGTGCAGATGCGCTCGGCGCGCAATGAATGCGGCGTTTCGCGTCGGCAGCGAATGCTGTGGGGGGCGATCTCCGCTCGACACGCACACGGCCCTACTGCCTGTAGTGGACGGTGACGAGCGTTCCCTTGGAGCCTGCGTCGGTCAGGGTGACTGTCCCCCGCGCGCCAGCATATCGGCCGGTGCCGCCTCGATCGGGTAGACGGTCGCACGTGCACGCAGATTGATCGCGCCCTCGAGCGTCAGCGTCCCGCCGCGCAACGTCGCCGTCCAGTAAAAGAACACGTATGGCGGATGGAGGTTGATTCCGTAGCCGTTGACGATGTCGATCTTGCGTCCAAAGGGAGATCACAGGTACTTGGCGTACTTCCATGCCTTCTTCACCAGTTTCCAGCCGAGGTCGTAGGTGTCCCGCTTCGAGTGCCCGGCGACGTCGAGCATCTCCTGTCCCCTGATGCACTCGTTCCGCTCGCCGTTCTTGTCGTAGTAGTGGACGCGGACGATCTCGTCCGGCTCGAGGTCGAGCCGGTACCAGGGGAGCGTCCGGACGTCGTCGCGGAACCGACTGTCCTCCCACGTGTGGACAGGGATCTCCACATGGATCTTCCCTCCTCTGCGCTCCGCGTCGATCGGGGCGTCTCCGAAATATGAGGAGTGGAACGGGAATGTCTTGACGCGCGGATCGCCCCGCTGGCAGCGCTCGAGGGGGCTCAGCCCCTTGATGTCCAGCGGGTCCATGTCGATCACCCGGTAGCCGCCTACGAACCGGATCAGGACCGACCGGTTCGCGCTCCGGTCGCCTGCAGCCTCGTTCGGCGTGACGCACTGGTGCTCCTCGGCGCCCTTGACGCTCGTGACCGTCCGCTTCGCGGCCGGAGGAAGCAGCGCGTACACCGCGGTCGCCCGCTGCTGGCGAAGCTGAGTGTTCAGGGACCAAGGCCCTTCGCAGTCTGTGAACCCGAGGATCTCCCACTGGTAATGCTGCTCTTGCTCCATTTGCGCGACGAACTCCTTCCAGAAGAAGTTGTCGCGCAGGTTGGCCTTGATCGTGCTCTTCTCGACTGCGAAGTTGCCGACAAGCAGGCCTCGGTCGGGCCCGTCCAGCGGCAGGATCCCCATCGGCGTTGAGGCTGCACTGGCGATCTCGCCGGGCTCGCGCGGTGGGCACTCCTGCATCGAGAGCCGCGCAGGATTGCAGTCGACGGGGCGCTGAAGCACCGGGCTCCACCCCTCCCGTTGCTGGACGACGTGCACCAGCTCGTGCGCGAGCATCCTGCGCCCGCTCTCCGTCGCCGCCATATGGCGCCCGCCGGCGAACGCAATGTGCTCGCCGACGGTATAGGCGTGTGCGCCGACGGCCCTGGCGGAGGCGGCCGCAGTCGCGTCGTCGTGCACGCGAACGGCCGACAGGTCGACGGCGAGCCGGGGCTCGAAGTACGCGCGGCTCGCGGCGTCGAGCGGCCTCCCCGGCGCGGCGAGGACGTTGTGCACGACGGCGGGCGCGGCTCCGGCGGACCTCGAGCCCGTCGCCGGGCTGCGCCGCAGAGCGAGCCGCCTCGTCTTGCACTGGGCGCATTCGCCGTCGGGCCCCGCCGGGCTGCCGCAGGCACAGCGGCGGAGCGTAAGGTGCGGCGCCGGCGCGACTAGCTGCGTCGCGATCCTGTCGGCCTCGTGCTCGGCCGGATCGTCGACGCGCCCAACCTCGATCGGCGCCTGCCGGGGCGCCGCGGGCCAAGGCGGCGCCGTCTGCGCGACCGGCTTCACGTGGACGAGCGCCGAGCTCACGTCGGGTTCCGCTCCACAGCGACCACGTTAGTCGGGATGTCGACGACGAGAGCCGCCCCGTGGGCGAACGTCTCGGCCACCAGCCACATCCTCGGCTTCGGGAACGGGGCGAGCGGCACGACGCGCACACCGACCGCGAAGCCTTCGAGGCTCGACTGCCGCACCGTCATGAACGGCCCCAGCACGCCGTGGATCCGGATCCCCTCGACGGGAGTCGGCGCGGCGCCGGCCGGTGTCGTGCCGATACGGCGGAGCGTCGCAATGGTGTCGACGACGTGGATCGAGCGCGCATTGCCGACGAAGACGCCGTGGCGGTCTCGGGAATAGTCTGCCGGTACGACTGAGTGCACGACGTTGCCCGAGACGATGACGGTGTCGGCCGCGTCCCGCACTTTCAACCGTGCGTTGGAGACACCGACATGGATTCCCTGCACCGTGTCCTCGACCAGGTTCGCGTCGATCCGCGCAGTCCCGACGCTGCTTCCCGCGACGACGATCCCCTGACCGACCGCGCGAACCTGCGCCAGCAGCCCGCCGATCACCTGCTTGAGCTCGGGCGAAGCCTCCTCGATCTGCTGTCCCTGGCCGAGCGCTCGGACATACGCGAGCAGCGCCTTCTCCGTCCCGCCCGCGCGCTTGATCTTCGCGGCGGTCGTCACCTCCGCGAACTCGCGGGCGATCACCTCCGCCTCCGTGTTCTTGCGCACGTTGATCGGCGTGTCCGCCCCCGGCAGCGTCACCTTGGCGATACCCGCGCCGCCTTTTTCCCGCAGACCGGCGCGCAGCAGCCGAGCGAGCTCACCGGCAAGTGCGGGGTTCCCGGCCACGATCACCTCGCCGCGCGCGGCGGGACCAAGCTGAATCCGGTTGTCCGAGATCACGGTCGCGGCCGAATCGACGACGAGAACGCCCGTCTGCCATGCCCCGACCTGCAGCCGGTTGCGCTCGATCCGGATCCCGTCCGGGTTCGCCCCGTGCGGCCCGGGCCGAACGGAGACGCACGTCTGCACCCGTCCGGCCTGGTCGGGACATGCGAGCACGCAGTCCTGCACGACGACATCCCGGCACGACAGGATGGTGAGGGCCCCGTCGAGGTTTGGGTCGCCCAGCGCGCCCCCGGGCGAGCCGCCTTCGACGCGCAGCTCGCGCACCTCGATCTCCTCGCATGTGTCGAAGACGATCGCCGCCTCGCGCCGGATAGCACTCACGATCGTCGCCGGGCCAGCGCCGTTGATCACGATGCGTTGGCGCTTGGTCGCGGTGAGCGGCTTCGCGAGCGGGTAGAGCCCGGCGGCGAGACAGAGCTCGCCGCCGCCGGCCGGCAGCGAGTCGAGGGCCGCCTGAAGGTCGTCGCCCGGCTTCACGGAGACGGTGCAGGCTCCGCGGTCGAAGTCGAGATCGACGAGCGAGACGAACGTCGGTCGGCAGTCCGAGAGGACGGTCGCTGCGCCGAGGTCGACGAGCGCGAGCGGTGCGAACGCATGCAGGATTCCGTCGGGGTCGGCTGCGGTGCGATGCTCGATCCCGTCGCCCGACTCCGACCGTAGCCGGGCACCCCACCAGTCGCCCGGGAGGTACGCGCCGGCGCCGGCGGTGACCTCGATGCCTAGGTCGAGCGCATGCCAGAGCGCTGCTGCCGCGGCGGACGCGCCGACGGTCTGGCCGTCCCAGCGCCGCGCGCACAGACCTTGCGCGCCGGCGGGTGCAGCAACTGCACGATCGAGCACGAGCGAGTCCCCGCCCGCACCCGGTGTGACCGTCTGCACGGTGTAGAGCGCGCCGTGATCGATGCGGTCGGCTCGGCGGACGAGCCACGACACCTCGATCAGCTCGCCGACGGCGAACCGGAGGTTCGACGGCGCAACCTGAATCGTGTTGCCTGCGGCGGAGACAATCTGTACCGCCATGCCCCCGTCTTCGTACGACCAGCCGAAGCGTGCCGTCGTCTCGCTGCCGCCGTCGATCACCTCGACGCGGAATAGCCCGTCTGCAACCTGTGCGAGCGGGTCGCCCAGAGGTGAGCATGGATCGGGAGCCGGTGGCGTGGTCGCGCGCGCGATCGTCACCTTGCCGGTCGACTCCGGCGCCGTCGCGAACCCGGCCCACGCCGCCATGCACGTCGTCGCCGTGGTCGGTGCGACGCGTACGCGGTAACCGACGCGCGTGCGTCCGGTGGTGTCGATCGTTCCGAGCGCCGGGTCGACGAGCTCGGTGCGGTCCTCTGCGGGTTGGACGTGCTCCTCCCAGACATCGAGGTAGACGAGAACCGTCCCGGTCTCGGGCAGCGCTGCGATCAGCTCCTGCCCGAGGTAGGTGAACGGTGCGGGCGCGAACGCCGCGAGGCCGTCCACCCACATCCGTCCGGCGCCGACCGTGAGATCGAGCGTTCCGCCTGCCGCGAAGCCGATCTGGAACGCGGAGCTTCCTGCCACGACGCCCGCCCAGCCGATCGCATCGCGCGCGGCCTCCTGGTTCGCCCTCGCCGCGGCATCGCGATTCAGGTTCCAGTCGTGGTCGAGCAGGACGCGACCCTGCTGCATGCGCGCGCCGGTCCAGCGCTCGTCGCGGCGAAGCGATACCTGTGTGTAGTCACCGGTCATCATTCCTCCCAGGGGGCGAGGGCGATCCCGGCGCGCAGGCCGAGTGGAACGAACTCGTGCACGCGCCGGCGCAGCCGCTCAAGGCGCGCGCCGCGGCGAAGCTGGTTGGCGGCTCCGACTTCACCGCCGTCGCTTGCGGCGGAGAGGAGCGGTTGCTCCCGCTCCAGGTCGAGCGCGTAGTAGCCGGCGGCCTCGAAGCCGATCGACGCGAAGGTCGGCGCCGGGAAGGGTCCGCAGCGGTAGGTGACCGGGCGCGACGGCGGGGTCGAAAGATCCGGGCCGAGGTAGCAGTGGCGCAGGCATCCCTCCTGCTGTTGGACGGCCTCGACGCCGTCGCCGAAGATGCAGTCGGCTGCGTCGATGGACTCGGTGTGCACGGGCCCGGCGAAGGTGACGCCGCTCGCGACGAGTGCGGGCGCGAAGCGCACTTGCGCGGCAACCGCATCGCGCAGCGTGGCGCCGGGCGCCTCGCCGCAGGTGCGGAGGCGGGCGCCGAGCCCGTCGACGATCGAGTCCTCGAGTTGGAGCGGGCGCGCGCCGAGCTCGGCCCGTAGCGCGCCGAGGATCGACCGGCGTGCGGAGAACTCGATGCCCCACGCGTCGTGCGCGATGCGGATGGTGCCCGGCGCGGCGGGATCCATGGTCACGAACGCGAGGGCGACGCCGTCGAGCGTCTTGCCGAGCACGAGGTCGCCGGTCAGATAAAAGCCCTCGAGCGCGAGACAGCAGCCGGCCAGGTCGAGATCCACGTCGCCGACGACGATCGGCGTGAGTCTGCGCTGCGCGACGATGCGCCACCGCTGAAGCGTCGGTGCGAACGACTGCGGCGGCGGCGCGGCGAGCCGGTCCGAGGTTGCGAGCCTGATCTCGACGTCGGGACGGTCCGGCCTCGAATCCACCGGGTCGAGGTCGGCTGACGCCGCCTCTGCCTTCGCGATCGCGTCGGCGAGCGTGTTCGCCACGAGCGGGCCGGCAACGGCGGCCGGGTCGACCACGACGATCACGCGCGCCGCGGGGTCGGCGTCGAGGTCGCTGGCAAGCGGACCGAGCCCACTCGCGATCGGTCGGTTCCAGGTCGAGCGGAGCGTGCCGGTCAGGCTGCTGCCGAGCTCGACGTGGCCGCGCGACAGATCGACGAGCGCCTGCGTCGCCGTCGGCGGCGCGGGCGCGGGCCCGCCGTACGGGAGACTGCCGAAACGCAGCTTCGTCCACGGGATCGCGGTGCCGTCGAGCGTCAGCTCGAGCAGGATCGGACGCTGGGGCTCGGGTGTCTGCGCCAACGGGTGCGCAGGATCGATCGTCCAGTTGACGCCGTAGGTGATCTGTCCCGGCCCGGCGAGCGCCTCGGCCACGGCGTAGGTGGCACGCACGGGCGCGTCGAGCTCGTCGCCGGTGCGCGCCCGCAGCTCACCGCTCGCGCGCTCGGCCGCGTTGCGGCCGGCCTGCGGCTTGAGGTAGGGCGGCGCTTCTGCACCCAGTGGGTGCAGCGCGAAGCGGCGCGGCTCCGGCAGCGGTGCGGCCTCGACCGCGCGGAAGCTGCCGACGCGCCACGGCCAGACGACCGCGGTCGCTGCGCGCGGGTCGTACGGTCCGGAGGGAGTGAAGCTGTGGCGGACGCGGTCGAACGGTGTGCCGATCCTGAAGCGGCCGGCGTCCGCAAGCGACATGGACGCGACGCGCGGCGGCGGCGGGTGGCCGAGCCGCTGAGCCCACGTCGTCAGCTGCCATCCCTCGAGCACGCGTGCGGTGAGGCCGGTCACGACCTCGGCGAAGTCCTCGAGCGCGGCCGGCGTTCCCTTGCGTCGGCGTAAGGCGATTGCGTAGGCGACCTCGAGCCGCTCGGCATCGGGCGGCAGGCCGACGAGCGCGCCGATGTACGGGACGGCCCAGTCCGCGCAGCTCTCGATGAACAGGTCGTCCCAAAGACGATCGATGTCGGCGGCGAGCAGGTCACACTGCTCGTCGACGCCGCCAAGGAGCAGGTCGAGCAGCCGCGGCGCGCCGTCGACGTCCGTCGGCGCGTCGCGCAGCGCGCGCGGGACCCAGTTGGCGACCGTGCTCATGCCGAAGCTCCGGCGACGATCGGGTCTGCAGTCGGCGCAAGCAGCTCGAAGGTCAGAGCGCCGCGGCGGTCGAGCTCGCCGCTCGCGCCCGGGAGATCGAGACTCGTCACGCCGACGACCCCGATGACGCCGTGGACGACGGCGAAGACATCCGACCGATCGAGCGCCTGCCCGAGCAGCCGCTGGTGGGGGCCGAGGTCGCCGTCGGGGTCGGCGAGTGCATCGGTGACCGCGGCGGAAACCGCGGTGGGATCGCGGCGGGGATCGACGGCGAGTACCACCGTCAGCTGCGGTCGCGTCACCGTGCCGGCGCACACGCACAGCGGAACCGTCACGTCGCGGCGCGCGTCGAGGTACCCCGCCAGCGAATGAATCTCGGCTTGGAACGGCGGCCTCGGTCCGGCCGTGCCGGTGCGGACGAACGCGAGATGGAGGCCGCTGCCGCCGCAGGCGCACCCGGGAGGCCCGCCGCCGTTCCAGGTGGCCGCGTGCGACACACCCGGATATCCGAGCGCGAGGTCGACGAGATCCTCGGCGGAAACGGCGCGGCCGAATGCGCGTGCCCGCGTCGGGGCGAGGCGGCGCAGGTGACTCTCCGCGTCCTGGTCGGAGCCGCCCTCGGTCGGTCCGGCGCCGCGCACCTTCTTCACACCCCGGACGCTGCCGAGCATCGTGTCGATCGCGCCGGACCCGACCTCGCCTGCTTTCCCGCCGCCAACCCGGTACGTTGCGCTCGCGTTGCCTCGCCCGGTCGGCAGGCGTGCCCCCTGCGCTCCGTCGCCGAACTCGGCCGTCTCCGAGCCGTCCGGGCCAAGCCGGGTCGCGAATACCTCGGTGCTCCCCTCGCCGTACAGGCTCGGCACCTCGTCCCAACGAACGCCCCCGACGCGAAGCAGCATGCTGGGGACCGGATTGCCTCTGTCGTCGAGATCCGAGGCGATCGGCGCGTCGGGCGTCGTGAAGCGCTGCCCGGGCTGGGTGGCATCGCCGCTCCCGAGCACCACCGAGACCGTCTTCCCGTGACGCACCCGCACGAGGTTGGCGCTCGCCGGCGCCTGCACGGCGAGGCTCGTAGGCACGTTCTCCGGCAGGTCGACGATGAGACCGCTCGGCGCTCCGCTGTCGGTCGTCTCCTGTTCGGCGGACGTGGTGCAGGCGACGACGTCCCAGTCGATGTTGGGCGCCTCCCCGGTTCCGACGGCGATCCGTTCCGGCACATGTGCGGCCGACGGCGGGGGATAGAGCCGGAGCCGAGCCGGGCCGACGGGCTGCGCATCCGGGAACACGTAGTGCCGTGCGACGACGCGGCGATCGAGCACGTAGACAGTGAACGGGCCGGCGCCGTCGAGCGTGTTCACCTTCTGGGCGAACGTGAGCTGCGAAGCGCGCGTCGGCGTGCCCGGCGCGACGTCCCAATCGACGAACGAGTGCGCTTCGACCTCTACCACGTCGCACGCGTTCGCGGCCCAGTCGACGATCGCGACGAGCTGGTGGGTCGAGAGGTCCTCCAACGGCCTGTCGACGACGATTGAGTCGTGGTTCGTGCCGATCGGCGAAACCGTCTGCAGCTGCAGCGGCTCCGGCGCCCCCGTTGCGGGGATTCGCAGCACGCTCTCGAGCTGCCGCGCGACGGCTGCCGTTGCACGCACTCGATACGCAGCGTACGGGTCGGTCGTCGAATGGAGCAGCTTGTCCAGGTCGCGGTCGAAGCTCACGAGGGTGGTGCCGAGCTCGGACGACGTGCCGCTGACTCCGGCGAGTGCGAGCGGTTGCGCCGCCGCACCCAGGCTGAAATCCCAGACGAAGTCGCGGAGCTCGACGAGGAAACCCCAGAAGCCGAACCAGCCGCTCTGGACGATCGACAGGCCGGCCTGTTGCTCGAGCACGAAGAGGACGCGGTCGGCGGCGTGGAACCCGGGGTCACCGAGGAAGCGCAGCGTCCGGTTGGTGGGGACGGCGGGCTGCGGGACCCAGGTCGCCGTCAGCCCGGCCCACTCCGCGTGGAGCTGCGTATCGGCGATCACCTCGAACGTCTGCGGCGTCCGGCCTGGGGCTGCAGGAGACTGCACCCGGGTCGCCGCAGGGACGAGCGGGTCGGCGCCCTTGTCCAGCTCGGCCATCACCCAGCCCTGCGCGGCGATCGGCGGACGCGGCTTGAAGCCGACGAGCGCCGCGATTCGGCGCAGGTCGGTCCAGTCGCGCGCGGTCGGTAGGTAGCCCTCCCCGGCGGTTAGCTCGGTGTACGCGGCGACGCCCTCGGCGACGTAGCCCCAAAGGCGCGCCAGGCGAAGACCGGCCGGGTCTCCCTCGATGTCCCAGAGCGAGCCGAGCCGCTCGCCGTCGACGGTCTGCCGCTCGACCGTCGCGATGAGCTCGCGCACGAAGCCGTGGAACTCGCCGACGCGACGACGCAGGTGCGTCTCGCCCGGCGGTGGCGGAACGAGGACGAGCACCGGCGCCCCGCAGCCGCACGGACACACGGGCGTGCAGCTCATCCGCGGCCCTTCACGACGATGTCGAGCCGGCCGCGCTCGGGTCGCGCCGCGTCGTCGTCGAGCACGGCGACCTCGTCGTCGGCCACGACGATCACGTCGTGCACCGTGCCCGCGGGCTCGGAGAGACGCCGCGCCTGCGTCGCGTCGACCGCGTCGACTCCCGGCAGCTCGGCGACGGCCGCGAGCACGGACGAGAGGTACACCGCCGCCCCGAGGAGCATTCGCGAGTGGTGAAAGAGCCCGGGGGACGCGTCGCTGCCGGGGCGCAGCACCTGCAGGATCGCGACGCGCAGCCTCATCGTGTCGAATCCCGGCAGCGCGCACACCTCGAGCGAGATCACGAGGCCGACCGGCGAGCCCGGGACAACCGCAGATTCGCCGCCGACCATGCGCAGGCCGTCGAGTGTCGCTTCGAGTCGGGCAAGCGCCTGCTGCGCGACGTCGTCGGCGTCCACGTCGAGGTCGACGACGGTGGTCGTCAGCGGCCACGATCCCGACCAATGGCGTCGTGCGACTGCGCGCTGGACTGCAGGGTCGGCCGCGGCAGCAGCGGCGTAGTCGGCCGGGATCACCGCTCGCCGCAACTCGGCAGCGAATGCCTCTGGAGCATCGCGCCGCGCCTCCGCGAGCGTTACACCGTCGAGGCCGCCGGCGGCCGCCGCAGGATTGCGTGCCGGAATCGTCCCGCCCGCGCCGAGCTGGACGAGGTGCAGCGCGTTCGCCGGGATGTTGCCGATCGCGCCGCCGCCGACCTCGTACCCGGCCGTGATCGTGCTGCCCGCCGGCGGCTCGAGGCCGACGGCGCCCGTGTGGAACCGCAGCGCCGGCGCCTCGCGTTCTTCGACCTCGAGGACGAACGGGAAATCGGAGTCCGAGATCTCCGGATCGAGCAGCGTGTCGACCCACTCCGCGCCCGCGGCGAGCCCCGAGGGAAGCGTCACGGTGACGTCGAGGCGGTGCGGCCTGCCGGTCTCGTCGAGCGCGACGCCGGGGCCGCCTCGCGATGGGTCGCCCACGGACGTGAGCGCATATCCGCCGTCGGGTCTGAGCTCGAGGCCGCCGGGGTCGACGAGCCGTCCGTGGTGCGCGGCGACGAGGTTCGCGCGTCCAACGGTCACCTCGTCCGAGCCCTCCGAGGCATCGATGCCGACGGCGTACGAGGTCGCGAGAGCGTCCTCCCGCGACCAGACGACGCGGAAGAGCGGGAGCCCGGAGCCGAGCAATGCGTCCACGATCGGCTCGACCGAGGTCAGCGTGACGACCTGCGCCGTGCGACTCGCCCGGGGGTTCCGGAAGGCGTTCGCCGGGGTCACGACCGGCCAGTCCTGCGCGCGCGTCGCCCAGTCATGGTGGGCGGTGCGACCGACCGGGTCGACGACTTCGAACACCAGAAGGTCGCCCGGAACGAGCCATGTCGCACCGAGCGGATCGGCGGGCTTCGGCCGAACGAGCACGCACTCCGTCGCGCCCTGGGGCAGGCAGCACGCTTCTTCTCCCCAGTCGTAGATCGGGATCTCGCCCACTGCGTCGCGTGCGGTGAGCGCCGCGTCGAGGGTGAAGGAGAGCTCCGAGCCGGGCGCGTCGAGCGCGAGGTCGCCCGCGGCGAGGTTCACCGGTCCCGTTCCGGGAGCGACCTCGACGTGCACGACGACGTGCGCCGCGACAGCCTCACCGAGGCGGTAGTCGACGAGGCGCGTGTGCCGCCGCACCGACGTCCGTGAGCGGGCGGTCTCGAGATATGCCTCGGTGGCGACGCGGTCGAGGTGATAGTGGAGGACATCGCCGACATGCGCGAAGAGCTCGAGCACGGTGATCGTCGGGTCGGAGATCGAAGTGTCGGCGTCCGGATGCTCCTGCAGCAGGAACTCGAGCAGCGCCTGGCGCAGCGAGCGCCAGTCACGCGCGAGGTAGTCGTGCACCGGGGAGGGCTCCGGCGGCGTGGGTGCGGGCGGGACGGCGAAGCACGAGCCGAGCGCGTCGCATTCCGGCCGCAGGCGCGCGGGCAGGAAGGTGCGCAACGGGTCGAATGCGACGGGCGGCGGGTCGACGATCTCGATGCGGTACAGCGTCGGATCGGGTGCGCCGGCGAGCACCAGCTCGACGTGAGGGGTTGGCGTGGCCTGGATCGATGCGGCCGAGATCATGACCGGCGTGACGCCGTGGGCGGCGGTCAGCTTCCAGACCACAGGGCTCGCGAGCGCGGCCGGCGGTTCCTGATACAGCCAGACGTCGAGGAAGCGGTTCGCGCCCGAGACCCGCACCTGGCACGCACGGAGAGCCTGCACGGTTGCACCCGTCGCGAACAGCGCTTCCGGCCGGTGCAGAGGCGGACACGAAGGCTGGAGGGCCGCGGCGTCAGACACTCGTCCGCACCGTCGTTCGCAGCGGCGGTCCCGCCGGACGCAGTCGATAGGTGACCGACGCGTCGATCTCCGACTCGCCTTCGATCGCGATCGTCACGTCGAGCACTTCGATTCGATCGCCGAGGGCGCGGTCGAGCGAGTCGCGCGCGCGCGCGTCGATCATCGCCGTGAGTGCGGTGCCGAGTGGTTCGAAGAGCACCCGTCCGAGCCCGGCACCGAAGTCGGGGCGGTGCAGCCGCTCGCCGACGCCGGTGAGGAGAACGAGGCGCACCATGTCTGCGATGTGCCGCTCGGCGGCCGCCTGCTCGAGGCGTCGCGCGGGAGTGAGGCGGTACGGGTGCCGCGCCTCGGTCACTGTCCTTGCACCTTCGTCTGGAAGCCCGACAGGCTGCCGGGGCCTTGTGGCGCGCCCGCTGCGTTCACACAGAGCGCGAGCGAGCTCGAGAGGAGGACGGGCGTTCCGCCGACCTTGACCCGGGTCGCCGGCGCGAGCCACTGCACCTGGAGGCACGGCGACGGGGCGCCCGACACGTTGAACGAGCAGCCCGCGATCGTCACGGGGTCCGAGACGACGAGTGCGGCGCTGCCGCCGAGCAGCACGCGCCCGCTCGACGGCGTCGCGACTCCCTGGCCGCCGTGCGGGCACGCGATCTGGGTCGCCGCGTCGAGGAGGAACGCCATCACACCACCTCGAGTGCGCCGTCGTTGACGGAGACCGAGGCGCTCGTCAGCGCGATCTTCTGGCTCCCGAACTCGATCGAGATCCCGTTCGAGTCGAGCAGCATCCGCGCACCCGAGACCGCCATGACCTCGATCGACTCGCTCCCGGCGGAGTCCCGCAATTCGACCTTGTGGCCGGCGGGTGTGACCAGCACGAGGACGTCCGGGCCTGCGTCCGGGACGCCTTCGCCGTCGGCCCAGGAGCCACCCGACCAGATCGGGACGCGGCTCGTATCGCCGGCCGGCCATTCGACGTAGACGAGGCTCCCCACGGGAGGCACCGCCGCGAGGCCGGCGTTCGGGCCCGCATAGGGGCTGCAAGGAAGCGCCCAGCCGGTCGTCTCGTCGCCAAACACCTCGGGCGCCCGCACCTTGATGCGCGCGAGACCGCGCGGGTCATCGTTGTCGACGACGATCGCCTGGTACTTGCCGATGAACCGCTCCGTCACAGGAGTCCCGCGATCCCGCCGCTCGAGCCGAACGGCTCGTCGCCGCTTAGGCCGAACGCGTTCCGGACGAGCGTCACATGCTGGCGATGGCTTTCGAGGGTGACGACGTGGCGGACGCGCTGGACGAGCCAGCGGCCAGAGAGCGTCGACCCGAGTCCGCCGACGAGCACCGGCTTGCGGGCGCGAAGCAGGAGCCCGACCCGGTCGGCGTCGATTTCGACCGTGAGCTGCACGGCGAACGCAGAGCGGCGCGCAAGAGCCTGGGCGGTCGACGTCGGATCGATCTCGCCGCTCACGTCGTCCGGCGTGAGCAGCATCGTCGCCCGGCCGCCGAGGGTGTGCGCGCCCTGCGCCTGGCCCTCTCCGTCCGAGTCCGCCGTCTGCGCCGAGTCGGAGAGCGCCGGGATGCGCGCGACCTTTACCTCATGGCCCTCGACGAGGTTCGCGCTCGCGCTCACATGCTGCGCGTCGGCACCGAAGCCGAGTGAGAGCTCGGCCTGAGGCTCGGCCAGCGGGTCGATCGAGTGGAAGTGGCCAATGACGCGCGGCTCGGCCGCTTCGAGGAACGCGATGTATCCCCACTTCGCTGCGAGCGCGCGCAGGAATCCGATGTCGCTGCCGCGCTGCAGGACCACGTGCACGTCAGGGTCCGGGCCGTCCGGCGTCGACTCGACGTCTGCCGAGAAGCCGTATGACGAGAAGATCGTCTCGGCGATCGCGCTGTCGGAGCTGCCCGGCCAGGCGACCACCTTCTCCTCGAGATCGAGCTCGAGCGTTCGGTCGACCGCGCTCACCGAGAGCCTCGACGCAGTCTCCGGCTCGAACGTCCACGACGCCTCGGTGGAGCGGCCCTCGAAACGGTAGGCGGTGTCGCTGCGCGAGACCTGGACGACGACCGGCGTCGACGGCGTCAACAACGGGTCGAGCACCGAGACCCACTCGCCCGTCGGATCTGCGTCGAGCGTCCCGACGAGCGTTGCGGCGTCGGCGACATCGAGCGACTCCTCGATCTGCACCTCGACGAGCGAGCGCAGGTCCTCGTCCGAGAGGCGGTCGCCGTCGAGCTCGACGAGGAGGCGGGAGTCAGGCACGAGGCAAGCCGATCGTCTCGCCGGGCTCCTCGAGCCGGGTCGCATCCGTCCAGGGGTTCGCGTCGGCGAGCACCCACCAGCGCGTCGTGTCTCCGGTTGCCGCGCGGCCGAGCAGATCGAGCCGGTCGCCGTCGCGCACCTCGTACACTCCGCGGAGCGGCGGCTCGGGCGCCACGCGCGGCGTGCCCATGACTCGTGTCGAGCCGTCCTCCGCCTGCACCGTGATCTCCGGCAGGCCGGCGTACCGCGAGGTCGGGTCGAGCGGCATCAGGAGAGCTCCGGGATCTGCGCCGCCTGCAGAACGGCCTTGGCTTCGCGCGAGCCCTGGTAGTACTTGGCAGCGGCACGCGCGAGGACATCGTCGGTCGAGAGGTCGTCGACCCGCAGAACGGTGAAGCTGAGGTCGGCGGTCGCCTGGATCGGGTTCAACAGCTCGTCGAACTCGGTCTCGTGGATCGTCAGCGACTTGAGCCGTACAGGCGTCACGCGGCCTGGGCCCCAGACGAACAGCGTCAGCGGGAGCCGGCCTGCTGGAACTGCAGCGCCGCCGCCGCCGAGCAGCCCGCGGGTCAGCGTGCCCGCGAGACCGCCGAGCAGCGACGTCCCGACCGGTTGCACGAGCATCTCGAGCGCGGCGAGCCGTGGCGAGATGCCGAATGCGGTCGTCATCGGACCACCGCGCTCCAGACCGTCGGTCGCATCGAACTCGAGCTTGACCGTGTAGTCCTCCGACGCCGGCCGGACGACGTTGCGTGCTGCGCCGGTCGGCTCGCTGCCCTCCCCCGCCGCGGCTGCAGCGACCTGGAACACGCGCGTGATCTCCGTGGGGTTGTACTGAAAGATGACGACCGTCGGCACGAGCCCGAGCACCGGGTCCGAGTACGACGCGAGGAAGCCTTTGATCAGCGACACGCGCCGGCCTCCGGATCCGGTGCCTCGCGCACCGCGCGGGCCACTGCCTGTGCCACCACGTCCTCAGGGCCGGCCGGGAACGCGGTGCCCGCGAGCCGCCGCTCGATCGCCGCGCGCAGGAGGCCCGGCTTCGGCGCCGCCCGCACCTCGACGCGCACCCGGATCGGCGTGCGCGGGGTCACGACGCGACCTCTGCGAACAGTCCCGCGAACGACCTACCGAGCTTTTCGTGCTCGCGCCGCAGCGCATGCTCGACGTGTCCGCGCGTCACCTTCGTGCCGTCGGCAGCTGCAAGATACGCGGCTGCGAGTGCGGCGCTCTGGATACTCCCACCCGAGAGCTCCGGCTGCGCGAGCTCGTCCCAGTCGAGCCGGTCGAGCGCGGTCTCGGGCGGGAACGAGCGACGCCAGAGATCGGCTCGCAGAGCGTGGTTCGGGTGCTCGAAGCGGATCACGAAACGCAGCCGGCGGGCGAAGGCTTCGTCGAGTGCCGACTGCCGGTTGGTCGCGAGGAGCACGAGACCGGTGAACGTCTCGATGCGCTGCAACAGGTAGTTCACCTCGAGGTTCGCGTAGCGGTCGTGCGCGTCCTTCACCTCGGTCCGCTTGCCGAAGAGCGAGTCGGCTTCGTCGAAGAAGAGGACGGCGCTCGCACGCTCCGCCTCGTCGAATGCAGCCGCGAGATTCTTCTCGGTCTCGCCGATGTACTTCGACACGACCGCCGAGAGGTCGACGCGGTAGAGATCCTGACGCAGCGCATGCGCGACCGCTTCGGCCGCGGTCGTCTTGCCGGTGCCCGGCGGCCCGGTGAAGAGACCGATCACGCCCTGCCCCCGCGGCATGCGACGACGGAAGCCCCAATCGTCGAGCACGACGTGCTGTAGCTCGACGTGTGAAACGAGCTCGCCGAGCTGTGCGAGAGGCTCGGACGGCAGGACGAGGTCGGCGATCGTGAAGGCAGGCGTGACGAGCGCTGCGAGCCGTTCGAGCGCGTGCTCGGGCTGGCGCCGCGCGGCATCCCAGATTCCGTCGGCCGACAGCGGGTGGTGGTGCCAGAGGGCGTCGGCGCGCGCGCGCGCGAGCGTCTGCTCGACGTCGCGCTCCGTGAACGCAAAGCGCGTCGCGAGCGCCGGCGCGAGACCGTCGGCGGCCGGCGCAGCAGCCAGCGCCTCCTCCCAGAGCTGCTGCCGCTCGTCGAACCGCGGGGCCGGCAGATCGACGGCGTAGCTTCCCGCAACGGATTCCCCCGGTGCAGCGATCGCGACGAGCGGACCGTCGCTTGCGCGCCAGCGCAATTCGGCCGCGGTCGCGACGTCGACGACGGGCAGACCGACGCCTGCGCGCGCGAGCAGCCGCAACTCCGCACCCGGGCGCTCGCCGCCGACCGGAACGAAGCCGGCGTCCGCGGCCGCAGACGCCGCGACTGCAACACGCCCGATCCCCACGGCGCCGCGTAGCATCACGACTCCGCCCTCGCCGGAGCGGAGCCGGCCCGCGAGCGCGTCCGTCGCCGCGTCGAGCCGGGCCGGGACACGGCCGTTGACGGGAAGCGCTTCCGGCCGGCCGCCCGCGACCAAGAGTCGCGCCGTCGGCGTCAGGCGCAGCGCAGCGGCTGCGCCTGCACCGGCCTCGAGCACACCGTTGACGACGAGCGCCGAGCCGTCGTCGAGCGTGGACGGCGGCTCGAGCCCATACGGCTCGAGGACGCGGTGCAGCAACGCCGCCGAGGCGTAGCGCCGGGCAGGGTCGTCGTGCGCGCAGCCGAGCACGATCGCGAGCTGCGGGTCCGCCTCCGACCACCAGGCGGCGGCAGCCAGCGCCTCCTCACCGGGCGAGAGCCCGAACGTCGCGGTGATTCGTGCGAGCGCGCCGTCGTCCGCCTGCCCGAGCAACGTCGAAACGTCCTCGGTCTCTGTAACCGTCGGTGTCGGCCGAGCGCCGACGCCGCCGACGATGCGCGCGACGTTCGCGTCGTGGCCGCCGTCGTCCGGTGCCGCCCAGAGCACGTGCAGCCGGCGCAAATAGCCGGCGAGTGCGGCCGTCAGGATCGCGAGGTGTGCGTCGAGGCGCCGCTCACTCACGCGACGGTCACGCTCCTCTTCGGGCCGGCCACTTTGCCGGCGCGAAGGAGGATCTCCGCGGGCCCTGATTGTGTCGCCGGCGGGATGGTCACGTCGACCTGCGTCGGGGAGACGAACGTGACAGGTGCGACCGGCCGGCCGCGCAGGAAGACCTCGACGTCGGCAGTCGCGTGAACCGTCTGGAGGGTCACCGGCACGCCCTTCGCGAGCGGCGTCGCCGGACCGGCCACCGCGGGCACAACCGTGAGACCCGTTCCATCGTGGCCGATCGGGAGGCCCGACTCCGACGTCGAGACGTCGAGCTCCCGTAGCCCCGGCGCGATCCGGGCGTCGGGAAGCTTCAGCCGGACGTGGCCGGGCGGCGCACCGGCGAGGACCGTCATCGGCCAGTCCGGACCGTCCGGATCCTCCCGCACGTGGACGAGCGTGAACGACGCTCCAGCCGTCAGTCCTGCGATCTCGGCGTCAATGTCGTCGCCGAACGAGACGCGCGCCGGGCTCACCGAAACGAAGCGCGGTCCCATGGTCGGCGACACAGCGACGCGGCGCGTCCTCGCCGGCGGGCCTGCGACGTACAACTTCGTCGGTTGGACGAGGACGACGCTCACCTCGTATCCGACCGAGAGTCGAATCGGCCGCGATGCGGATGTCCAGATCTTCGTCAGCGCCTCGAGGTCGAGCGTCTCGAGCACGATCCGCAGCGGTTCGATCAGCGGTTTTACAAGCGCGGCGAGGGCGGGCGTCAGCACCGACGAGCTCTCGCCGATGATCCCGTTTTCGTGCAGCGCGCGCATCACAACTGCGAGCCCGGCGTGCGCAAACTGCTCCTGGTCGCCGTCGAGCGTGGGCTTCGCCGGAAACGCCGAGAGAAGATAGGAGAGCCTCAGTGCGAGCGGCGGGCTGCCGCGCGCAGTTCGCCATCCCGTGCGCGGCGGCTCCATGTTGCGGTAGGTCGGATCGGGAACCACGCGGTACAGGAACCAGTTGAGGCGAAGGCTGTCGTCGTCGCGGTCGAGCGGGCCGACGCTGATATCCGGTTTCGGCGTCAGCGGGGCAACCGCGTCGGTGGAGAGCTTGCGGAGGATGTCGTCGATCCCCTGGATCGCGGTCGTGGTCGACATCAGCGCGCGCTCCGATGACGTGAGACTCCCGCACGCCGCGCTGCGAGCGACGCGAGCGGGTCGGAGGCAGGCGGCCGCGCAGGCGGCGTGACGATCTCGATCCGGTCGATCACGACGGGAGGCAGGTGCGCACGCTCCGACGTTCCGGTCACCTCGGGCGCCGCCGCAGCGGGTGTGCGGGCGACGGACGCGACGTCGACCGGATGCACCGGTGCCGACCGACCCTCCGGCACGGACGGCGGCGGTTTGGTGCGCAGGTGTTGCGTCGAGGAACGCGCAGCCACGACAAGCGAGGGGCCGGGCGGACGCACGCGCTCGACCGGCGCGACGAGCGGAGGCGCCTCGTCCACCGCGCGGGGCGCGGGCTCGAGGCGCTCGGTCACGGTGCGCGACGTAGACGGAGCAGGCCGAGCCGCAGCCGGCAAGGGCGGCGAGCTCGATGGCGAGCCGGGCGCGATGTCGAGCGGCGGAGCGGGCTGTGAGCCGGGTGAAGCGACGGCGTCCGTCAGCGGCTCCAGCGGCGCTCGCAGCGCCGGCAGGTCGATCTCGACCAGGCTCGCCGCACCGGGGCGGCCGACCGACGGCCGACCGGCGCGCGCCACGAGCCTCGCGGCGCTTCCCGGGATCTCGCTCATCCAGACTCCGCGGCCAGCGAGGCAAGAGTGCGCCGGCGCTCATCGCCGAGCGACTCGATCTCTTGCAGGCTCCAGTGATAGGTGCGCGCCAACAGGTGCACTTCTTGGTCGATCTCCTGCGCGTGACGGGCGAGCCGCTCCAGAGCAGCTAAATGCACGTCGACGTCGACGGCGATTGGCTCACCACAGGACGTGCAGGAGATGACGATCGGTCCGCTGAGAGAGTCGTCGACGAGCTCGAGGTCGGACGGTTGCGGCGCGCGTGTCGGTACGCCGACGACGCAACGGGCGAGGAGCTCGCGCACGCCATCGTCGGGATCGGCCGGGAGGGCGCGAAGGTCGCCGTACGTCGGTTCGCGGAGCCCGCCGCCCGTACCGAGCGGGGCGCTGCGCGGGCTCGTGGACGGCACGGCGTCCGGAGACAGGACAGCCTCGGAAAGCTCGCCGCAGGCGGCGCAGGCGGCAACGACGTCGAGCTCGGAGCGCGTCACCGTGCGGCAGAACGCAAGCAGCCGCCGGTCGCCCTCACCGACGCTCAGGCGCTCGGGGTCCTCGACACCCGCAGCAGTGAGCAACGCGATCGCCTGCCCGACCTCGCTCGCGTCCTCATCGAGCGCGGCGAGCAGCGCTGACAGCCCCATGACGCCTACTGCTCGGTCGGTTCGGTCACCGCGACGTCGCGAGTCCAGCCCTCGAGCTCGACCTTCAGCGTCTGGATTGCAATGCCGGCGGTGCCGGCGTCCAGGGCCGGAAGCGCCTGATACTCCGACGGCCAGCAGCGCAGGAGGTGGTACGAGATCGCCAGCTGTCCGGCCTCGTTGAAGAAGTCCACCGTGATGTCCTTGCGAAAGTTCTTCAGCGAGAGCGGCGCCTCGAGAGAATGAACGAGGTTGGCCCAATTCTCGAAGTCGGTGTCGTGCGTGACGCCACGTTCGAACGTGACGGCGTCGTACTTCGTCCTGCCCGGGCTCTTGCGGTCGTGGGACGGGTCGCCGCCCTCACGGTGGACGACCGGGTCGGTGGAGTGCTTGAGGGCGCTCATCTTCGTGACGCCGGCGACGTAGCGCCCGTCCCACTTGAGCCGGAAATTGCACCCGAGGTACGGGTCGTACCGTTGCGCGTTGACGGTGAACTCGGCCATCCCTAGCCCTCCAGTTGGGAAATCTGCGTGATCGTGATGACGACAAACTCGGCGGGCTTCAGCGGCGCGAAGCCGACAACGACGTTGACTCGGCCGAGATCGATCTCCGGCTGCGGGTTGACGGTGTCGTCGCAGATCACGAAGAAGCTGTCCGACTCGGTGCGCTTCTCGCTCTGCTGGAAGGCGCCCTGCCGAAACAGACCGCGCATGAATGTGCCGACGGCGAGCCGGAGCTGTCCCCAGAGCACCGGGTCGTTGGGCTCGAAGATTGCGAATTGTGTCCCAAGATAGAGGGAGCTCGCGAGGTAGTCGGTGAGTCGGCGAATCGGGATGTACTTGAATTCGGA
The DNA here is from genome assembly GCA_046262635.1 of Gaiellaceae bacterium. GTDB lineage: Bacteria > Actinomycetota > Thermoleophilia > Gaiellales > Gaiellaceae > JBHEMK01. Next base: position 3,212 of record JBHEMK010000005.1, on the reverse strand, counting down.
CGAGAGCGAGTCGTCGCCGCGGAGTGTCCGCGCACCCCAGACGACGGTCCCCGCCGCCGGGAAGCTGCGCAGCACGTTGACCCCGTGCGGGTTGAGCTGGCCCGAGAGGTCGTCGTCGACCGGCGGCGCGCCCGTCGGGTTCGCGAGGCCGGTGATGCCGACGATCCCCGCCTCGAGCCCGGCGGGTGCCTTCCAGATCCCGCGCGCGGTGTCGATGCGCGCCATCACGCCTGCGACGGCGCCGCTCGGCGGCAGGTTGAGCTTCCGCGAGCCGCCGGGAACCCCCTCGGTCACCTGTATGCGCGGGTAGTAGATCGCGCCGTGCTCGCCCAGCGCCGGAAGTGAGCCGAGGTTCGGCGGGATTGCGGCGAACCCGCTGGCAGGACTGTCCACGACGAGGAATGCGCGCTGGTCGGCGCAATAGGCGAGGCCTCGGCCGATCTGCACCTGATCGTCGGAGGTGAGGCCCGGCAGACAGAGGATGTTGAACCGCGGGAAGAGCAGCTCGTCGAGGGCGAACGCGCCCATCGATCCACCGTTCGGTACGACGTCGTCCGCCACGACGGCGCTCCCGTCGCTGCCGCCTGCGAATGCGCCGCCCGGGTCCCCCGACGCGAGCTCCGCGGGCCTGCGAGGCGCCGACCCCGAAACCTCGATACCGCCCCAGACGCGGCCGAGCCCGAGCGCTTGCGAGAGATCGGCCGACGTGCCCGGACTAACGGACGCAGCCGAGTCGAGGGTTCCGTCGGCCGACGTGAGCTTGAACACCCCGCCGCTCTGCGCCGCGGTCACCCTGCCGGCGAGCCCGGCCGTGGCGAGCGCGTTCGTCAGCTCTGTCGCGATCTGCGCCGACGTCTTCGACGCATCGGCCGTCACCGTCGGGAAAAGCGTCACGTCGACGGATGGGCCGAAGTCGACGCTGACCCGGAACGTTCGCGCGGACGGACCGACCGTGACCGAGCCGGAAACCGCCGCCGCGCTCGTAGACGTCCCGGCAGGACCGGGCGCGAGCGCGCCCGAGAGCGACGGCACGACGAGCTGCGACGTTCCGAGTGCGTTGAGGACGTAACGCGGGTGCGAGGGCGACATCGAGAGATTGATGAAGCTCTCCTCTGCGCCCTTGACCGGCTGGTTCGAGCGTGGGTCGACGACCCAGTAGGTGATCACCATCCGGAAGAGGTCGTCCGGGTTCGAGACGTTGTCGTAGGCGATCATCACCTCGACGCCGACCCCGCCGTCGCGATTCGCCCACGCACCGCGGCCGTTCGCGCTCAGCGTGAGTGCGTCGGTCGAGCCTCCGTCCTTGAGCGTGACGGAGGCGACTAGCGCATCGCTGTGCGCGGCGCGGACGACGACGGCCTCCGAGCCGCCGTTCGCGAAGAAGTGCGAAACCGCGTGGCCCATCGGCCGTGCCTCGTCCAACGGCGGCCCGAACGCACGCTGATAGTCCGCGAAGCTGAAGATGCGGATCGGCTTGTCGACTTGTCCGCGCCCGGCGGTGCCGACGAACGCGGTCACCGAGGTCGAGACACCGACGATCGTGTGCACGCCCGAGGGGGCCTCCTGGATGTAGACGCCGGGATACGTGGTCTGGACCGGCATAACGGCAACCTCCTCGCGCCCGAGCTAGCGGGCCTCGCTGCTTCTCCCGAGGAGTGTCGCGGCCGCCCGTCATCGCTCCGCCGCCGCGGCGTGTACCGGCGCGACACTCGAGCGTCACTCGAGCGTCACCGAGCGGTCCTTCCGATCTGCAGACGCGAAAGCGCAGCTCACGCTGCGCTACCGAATCGCGCGGATCGAAGTGACCTCACATCGGGAGTCGAACCCTTCGAGCAACCAAGGTTTCACGCAGAAAGAAGACACGGAACGAACCGCGGAACCTTCCACATCCACCAAAGCCTGATCACGCTCGGCGCAACCACACGCTGATGTAGGTCGGTTCCGACGCTAAGGATCAGGGCCGATGGTGTCAAGGGCGGTGCGCTTGACGCCTGTGTCACGAAGGGGTCATCATGGCCCTTCAGCAACCGAAGGACGCCTGATGGCCACACGCCCGACGACCCTCGCTGCTGCGGCGTCCGACGGCCGGTCAAGCACCGGGGGAGCTGCACTCGGGCAGCCTCCGGACGACGCCGAGACGCGCATCGTCGTGCGCCTACTCGACGGGTTCGATCTTTCGTGCGACGGTCAGAGCGTCCCGGTGCCGCTCACCTCGCAGCGACTCGTCGCATTCCTCGCGCTGCACGACCGGCCATTGCTTCGTCTCTTCGTTGCAGGCTCGCTTTGGCTCGACCTGAACGAGGAGCGCTCGTGCGCGAACCTGCGGTCAACGCTCTGGCGTCTGCGGCAGCCCGGTCATCAGGTCGTCGAGACGACGGCAACGCACGTCCGTCTCGGACGTCGGGTGATCGTCGACGTCCACGAGCTCGTGCGTGCAGCGCGTCGCGTCGTCGATGGCACTGATGAGGCCACCGACACACGCATCGACGAGCGGAAGCTGGAAGGCGACCTGCTCCCGGACTGGTACGACGCGTGGGTCGAGCCCGAGCGGGAGCGTCTGCGCCAGTTGCGTCTCCACGCGATCGAGGCGGCCGCGGAGCGCGCACTCGCGGAGGGCCGGCCCGCACACGCAGTCGACCTCGCCCTCGGCGCGTTGCGCGGGGAGCCGCTGCGCGAGAGCCTCCATGTGCTCGTGATCCGCGGCCATCTCGCGCGAGGCAATCGCAGCGACGCGATTCGCCACCACCGCAACCACGTCATGCGCATGGCGACCGACCTCGGCCTGAGCCCGAGCCCAGACATCGCGCGCCTACTGGAGGAGGCCGACGCGGTTCACGCGAGTTGAGCGGCGGGCCGAGCGAACTCTCTCCCAGATGATCGCGGAATCGAGTCCTAAGTCCCAACCTGGGCGAGGCGCGCCGTAGCCTCGCGCGGGACTGGCGCGCATCGTTCGCGCGCATCCGCCGCCGGCCCCTCAATGAACGCCCCGCAGCCTGAATATCCCCGGACCGCTACCACTCGTGCTCGGATTCATTCGTGAACACTCGCGCAAGCGAGGCTAGATGCAGTTCAGCCGGCTCGTTCCCAGACTGAGACGTGCTTGCGGCTCTCGCTCGTGAAGGGAGAGCAGTCCCAGTCGCCCCAGCGCTCGCGCAGGGTCAGGCCCGCGATGCGCGCCATCAGGTCGAGTTCTGCGGGCCACACGTAGCGGA
>JBHEMK010000004.1:0-7624 GCA_046262635.1 Gaiellaceae bacterium | reverse complement strand
GTCCGGCTCGTCAACTGGGCCGATGAGGAGGGGTCGCGGTTCGGGCGCTCGCTCTTTGGCTCGAGCGCCGCCGCGGGCTCGATGGCCGACCAGGACGAGCTGCGCAGTCGTCGAGACAACGACGGTGTCGGGCTGCCCGAGGCGCTGGCCAAGCACGGGGTCGAGCTCGACGGTGCCCTTGAGGCCCGCAGGGAGTTGGACGGCGCGGCCGCCTATCTCGAGCTGCACATCGAGCAGGGGCCCGTGCTCGAGTCGATGGGCCTTCCGCTCGGCGTCGTGCTCGGCACGTTCGGGGTCGAGCGTCACCAGTTGACGTGGAGGGGCCAGGCCGCCCATGCCGGCTCGACGCCGATGGACCAGCGCCGTGACGCGCTGGCGGGAGCCGCGAAGCTCGACCTGAGCCTCCGGGAGCTCGCCGAGGAGGTCGGCGGCGGTGCGGTTTGCACGTCCGGGAACGTCGTCTGCAGGCCGGGAATCGTCACATCGGTCGTGGAGACCGCCGAGCAGCTCCTCGATCAGCGGCATCTCGACCCGGCCAAGCTCGCAGAGCTGCTCCGGCTTGCGAAGGGCCAGAGCGAGCGCTTCGCCCGCGAGGAGAACATCGACGTCGCGTGGCAGCGGATCTGGCAGATTGAGCCGATCCTCTTCGACGAGACGCTCATCGGCTTTGCGGAAGAGGCGATCCGCGAGGTCTCGGGCACGTCGCACCGGCTGCCTTCAGGCCCGCTCCACGATGCCGCCGAGGTCTCCCGTGCGGGCGTGCCGACGGTAATGATCTTCGTCCAGAGCCTCCGCGGCCTGTCGCACACGAGGCTCGAGGACACGAAGCCCGAGCACCTGGAGCTGTCGGTGCGGGCGCTCGACGAGCTCGCCTCGAAGGCGATCGCCTGGGTCGCGTCGGGTGGAGGCCGAACCTCGTAGCCCGCGCGTGCGACTGGGGAGGACGCGCAGATCCTGGGCGGCGAGCTCCCGACTGCGCGCCCAGCCGCTGAAGGCCTCGAGGGTGCCTGCGCCTGCCGGGTCGAGAGCTCGTAGTCGGCGCGGCCGCTCAGGGAACGCTGACGCCCAGAGCGGCTCGCGCCGCGAGCTCCCCGCGGTTGAGCCCGGCGGCGGTCGAGAAGAGGATCCGGTGGGCGTTCGGCAGCGTCTGGATCAGCCCGAACGGCACATCGAGCGCGCGGGCGAGGCCCCGATCGATGATCGCGACCCGGTCGCAGAACTCTCCCAGAGCTCGGGCCGTGTCTGCAGGTAGAGGCCCGTGGTCGGCTCGTCGGAAGACGAACCACCGGGTCGTTGATGAGCGGGCGACGATCGAGAACCGCTGCGCTTGGCGCTCGGGAGCTCGTTGATCTTCGCCGAACGCTTTCCTGCAGCCCGACGGTGGAGGATTTCGTCGGGCGGTGGGGCGGGGTAGAACGGATCGAGGATCTCGATCAGGGTCAGCGGGTCGAACTGGGCACTGGCCTGGAACTGGATGCCGATCCGCTCCTTCATCCGCGCGCGGTCCCGTCGCGAGTCGAGCCCCAGCACCGCGGTTCGGCCGGAGGTCGCTCGAGCAGGCCCTCGCTGATCTCAAGGATCGTCGTCTTGCCTGCGCGGTTCGGGCCGAGAATCCCGAAAGATCTCGCCGGCACGCACCTGGAGCGAGACGCGGTCGACCGCGCGCAGCTGCCGGGCCCCGGGAAGATCCGCACGAGCTCCGTGACCTCGACGGCGGGTTCCGCCCGGGGCCAGGGGCATAGGTTACGCCCCGTGCGCGCCTACGCGGCAGGCATCGGCGTCGGCTTCGCGGTCGGCTGGAACATCACGAACGTCGGCGCGGTGGCGACGGATCTCTCGCGCGACTACGGCGTCGGGCTCGCGACGATCGGGCTCTTCACGACGGCGCAGTTCCTCATCCACATGTCGGCGCAGATCCCCGCTGGCCGTGCGGCCGACCGCTTCGGCGCACGGCGCGTCGGCCTCGCCGCCTGCGGTCTGCTTGCGGGTGCGAACGCGCTGGCGCTGATCGCGCCAAACGCGTGGCTCGCGCTAATCGCCAAGGCGCTCTGCGGGCTGGGTACCGGTCTCGGCTTCGTCTCGGGCAGCGACTACGTGCGGGCGAGTGGGGGCTCGGCGATCGCCCAGGGCGTCTACGGCGGCGGCACGGTCGCCGCGCCGGGAATCGCCCTCGCGGCCGTCCCGCAGCTCAGCGGCCCGCTCGGCTTCCGGGCGCCCTATGCCAGCGCGATCTTCGTGGCGATCGTGTTCCTGCTCGTGCTGGCGACGGCGCCTGAGACCCCGAAGGCGCCCCGGCATCCGGGTGAGGCGCTCGGCGGCGAGCTCCTCCGGGATCGCCGACTGTACCGCTTCGCGGCGATCCACACCGCCTCCTTCGGTCTCAGCGTCGTCGTCGGGAACTGGCTCGTCACGCTGCTCAGGAAGCACGGGGAACCGCACGAGGCGGCCGCGATCACGGGCTCGTTGACGCTGCTGCTCGGCTTCTTCACCCGTGTCCTCGGCGGCTGGATCCTACTCCGCCGCCCCCTGCTCGCACTCGCGGCCGTCGCCTGGAGCCTCGTGCTCGGCGGCGCGGGGACGATCCTGCTGGCGGCGCCGCTCCCGTTCCCCGTGCTCGTTGCCGCGGCGGCGCTCGTCGGCCTCGCGGCGGGGGTGCCGTTCGCCGTCGCCTTCTCAGGCGCAGCCGCAGCGCGGCCGGACGCACCCGGGGCGGCCGTCGGCTTCGTCAACGCGTGGGCTGCCTTCTCGATTGTCGCCGGGACGCCGCTCCTCGGTCTCGCCTTCTCCCTCCCGGGGGAGGGCCGGCTCGGCTTCTTTGTCGTGGGGATCCTCTGGATGCTCGCGGCGCTCGCGACGCCCCGCAGCGTCGATCCCGGCGCGAGCGCGGCAGGGACACCGACACCCGCGCAGAAAGCCTGACACCGTCGGGGTGTCGAAGCCCGCGGGGTGCGATGCCGCGGAGCTGGAGCTACCGCGCGATTTTCGGCGATATGCTCGCAGTCCTGACAGCGCGACCTGGAGGCTTCATGCTCAGCTTCGGCGTCACCGTTCTGCCCGACCCCCCCTACCGGCGGATGATCGAGCTGATGCTGCTCGCCGAGCAGTACGGGTTCGAGTATGCGTGGACCTACGACTCGCACGTCCTCTGGCAGGAGTCGTTCCCGCTTTTCGCGCTCGTGGCGGACAAGACGTCGAAGATCAGGCTCGGCCACATGGTGACGAACCCCGGCACGCGCGACCCGACGGTTCTTGCGAGCGCCTATGCGACGTTGCATGACATCTCCGACGGGCGGATGATCATGGGCATCGGCCGCGGCGATTCGGCGCGGCGCTACATCGGGCAGCAGCCGGTCAAAGTGGCGGAGTTCGAGCGCCGGCTCGAGATGATCAAGCCGTTGATGAACGGTGAGGAGGTCCACTGGAACGACAAGGATCTCAAGCTCGCATGGGTGCGGCCCGAGCTGCCGCCGATCGAGATGCACGTCGCGGGTTACGGGCCGAAGGCCCTCGCGGTCGCGGGGCGCGTCGGCGATGGCGTGATCATCCAGCTCGCCGATCCGGACATCATCCAGTGGATCATGGACACGGCGCGCAAAGCCGCCGCCCAGGCCGGACGAGATCCGGCCGCGCTCAAGTGCATCGTCAGCGCGCCGAGTCATATCTCCGATGACCTCGTCGACGCGCGCGAGCAGGTCCGCTGGTTCCCGGCGATGGTCTCGAACCACGTCAAGGATCTGATCGACCGCTACGGCACCGACGGCTCGGTCGTGCCGCAGGCGCTCACCGACTACGTCGAGGCGCGGAAGTTCTACGACTACAACGAGCACTCGCGCGTGGGCGCGAAGCACGGCGAGTTCGTGACCGACGAGATCTGCGACCGCTTCTGCGTTCTGGGCGACGCGAAACAGGCGACGGCGAAGCTGCACGAGCTCGAGTCGATCGGAGTCGACCAGTTCAACATCTACCTGATGACCCACGGCCAGGAGGAGACGCTCAAGGCGTACGCCGACGCCATCCTGCCGCAGTTCAGTTCTGTCGCGGCGTAGTTTGGATCGTCGACGTCGCTCTCGATGCCGCGACCTGCGAACAAGCCCCACCGGCTGCGGATCGAGCATGGCTCGGTACCGGGCCGACCGGCCTCGTCGCCGGCTGAATCGAGCCTTGAGCTCCCGGCTCGAGCCGTCGGAGTGCTCGAGCGCTGGCGCCATCCGATCCGGAGGCCGTGCGCGGGCGACCGCTGCCGGCCGGCAGCGCCGGCGACCGGCTGATCCCGGTCGACGACATCGACGCTGTAGCCGCCGCAACTGTGCGAGAGCGAGCGGGATGAGATTGTGAGCCGGTGAGTCTCCGCGAGCTGCTCGAGCTGCCGCAAGCCGTCCCGCTCGATGCGGACGGCGAGTGCGTGCTCGTCGGGGCGAGCTTCAGCGGCACGCAGCAGCTCTACCGCCGGCGAGGAGCCGAGCTCGAACAGCTCACAGACTTCGCCGAGCCGGTCGACGGGCTGCTCCTGCCCGGCGGTCGCGTGCTCCTCTCGATCGACGAGGGCGGCAACGAGCGCGGGCAGCTCCTCGTGGTCGACACGACGGGCAAGGCCGCAGAACTCGTCGTCGAGCCGGATTTCATTCACTGGACGCCGCAGGTGAGCCGCGACGGCCTGTTGCTCGCCTACGCGAGCAACAGGCGCAACGGGCGCGACTTCGACGTCTATGTCCGCTCACTCGGCACCGGTCAGGAGCGCTGCGTCTTCGCGGGCGGTTGGAGCGAGGTCGCCTCCTTCTCCCCCGGTGGCCGCGCGCTTGCCGTTCGGCGTGCGACGGAGCGCAGCGGCGACAACGAGCTCTGGCTCGTCGATCTGGAGGGCGGTGGCCCGGTCGAGGTTGCGCCACACGCGGACGACGGCTACCTCGGCCCGCCGGCCTGGACGACCGACGACGAGTTCTTCGTCTCGACGAGCGTCGGCCGTGATCCGTGCGCGATCGCGCGCGGCGGTAAGGAGGTCGTGCTCGAGTCCGAGTGGGATCTCGAGTGCTGGTCAGACCCGACGGGGCGCATCCTCCTCGTCGAGGTCAACGAAGAGGGGTACAGCCGGCTGGAGCTGCGCGACGCGGTGAGCCTCGAGCTCCGGAGCGAGGTGCCCCTGCCCGGGCGCGGCGTCGTCGAGCATCCCGTCTTCTCTCCGGACGGCTCGCGGCTCGTGTTCGGCTTCTCGTCACCCGTCGAGCCGCCGAACGTCTGGGCCTACGGAGTTGAGTCGCACGAGGTCGAGCGGCTGACGAACATCCGCGCCCCCGCCGGCTTGATGGAGCCGGCCCTGCACCGGTTCGCGTCATTCGACGGCCTCTCGGTGCCGACCTTCCTCTGGGAGCCCGAGGGGGAAGGTCCGTTTCCGATCGTGATCATGATCCACGGTGGCCCGGAGTCGCAGTTCCGACCGCAGTGGCTGCCGAGCTTCACGCCGCTGACGCAGCACTTGGTCGCGAGCGGCTACGCCGTCGCCGCGCCGAACGTGCGCGGCTCGACCGGCTACGGGAGGCGGTACGAACACCTGGACGACGGCAGGCTCCGGCTCGACTCGGTGCGCGACCTTGCCAGTCTGCACGACTGGCTGGAGACGAGGCCGAGGCTCGATGCCTCCAGCACCGTCCTCTACGGCCGGTCGTACGGCGGCTACATGACGCTCGCCGGGCTCGCATTCCACCCCGAGCGCTGGGCGGCGGGGGTCGAATCGGTCGGGATCTCGAATCTCGTCACCTTCCTCGAGAACACGAGCGAGTGGCGGCGGGGGGTGCGAGAGCGTGAGTACGGCTGGCTCGACCGCGACTGTGACTTCCTCGAGGCGGCCTCCCCGCTCAACTCGGTCGACTCGATTCGGGCCCCGCTCTTCATCCAGCACGGCGCGAACGACCCGCGCGTGCCGCTCTCGGAGACGCGGCAGATCCACCGCGTTCTGACCGAGAAGGGGATTCGCTGCGATCTGCTCGTCCTCGCGGACGAGGGCCACTCGATCGGCAAGCTCAGCAACCGGATCGAGACGTTCGAGGGGGCGGAGGCGTTCCTGCGCGAGGTGATCGGGCGCTAGAGAGCCGGGTACCATTGCGTCCGCAGGGCGCCGTGGCCGAGTGGTTAGGCAGAGGCCTGCAAAGCCTCGTACAGCAGTTCGAATCTGCTCGGCGCCTTCCTCGCTGGTTGAGCCGAATCTCGCCCGGGTTGGGCGGGATTCGACGTGAGTAGTTTTCTCCTCGTCTCCGTTGTGATCCGCTGGAATCCGCCCGTCGTCCCGCTCAGCGGCGCGCGCCAGGCGCTCGCCCGGCGGGTGTGCTTCAGTCGCCGAGATCGAGGTCCTGCCCCGCTCCCGGGTATCGAAGGTGTGACGGAGTGGATCGTTTCCTCCCGGTCAGATCGGTGTACGACGTCCGCACCTACGAACTGGAGGCGGAATGAAGGCTGTTGTCTGGCATGGCAGCGAGGACGTCCGGACCGACGAGGTTCCCGATCCGAGGATCGAGCACCCGACGGACGCGATCGTGCGCATCACGTCGACTGCGATCTGCGGTTCCGATCTTCATCTCTACAAGATCCTCGGCATGTACATGGACGAGGGCGACATCCTCGGGCATGAGCCGATGGGGATCGTCGAGGAGGTCGGCGCCGAGGTCACGCATGTCAGGGTGGGCGACCGGGTCGTGATGCCGTTCAACATCTCGTGCGGCAACTGTTTCATGTGCGACCAGTCGCTCTTCTCGCAGTGCGAGACGACGCAGGTGACCGAGCAGAAGAAGGGTGCCGCGCTCTTCGGTTACACCAAGCTGTACGGGCAAGTGCCCGGCGGGCAGGCCGAGTTTCTGCGCGTGCCGCAGGCTCAGTTCGGACCGATCAAGGTGCCAGAGGGGCCGGCAGACGAGCGCTTCCTCTACCTCTCCGACGTGCTGCCGACGGCATGGCAAGCGGTGCAGTACGCGGACACACCGAAGGGCGGGACGCTCTGCGTCTACGGGCTGGGGCCGATCGGGCAGTTCTGCGTCCGGATCGCGAAGCAGCTCGGCGTCGAGCGTGTGATCGCGGTCGACCTCGTTCCCGAGCGGAACGAGCTCGCGCGGAAGCACGGCGCCGAGATCGTCGAGTGGAAGGACGACGGCAGCAGTGTCGACCAGATCCGCGAGCTGACGAGCGGGCGCGGCCCCGATGCGGTGGTTGACGCGGTCGGGATGGAGGCGCACGGAGCCCCCGTCGCCGAGACACTGGCGAAGATCGTCGGCGCGTTGCCCGACGCGATCGCACGGCCGATCAACGAGAAGATGGGCATCGACCGTACTTCCTCGCTGTACGCGTCGATCGAGACCGTCCGGCGCGGCGGAACGCTCTCGATCGTCGGAGTCTACGGCGGTGCGGCCACGCCGATGCCGATGATGGATCTCTTCGACAAGCAGATCCAGATCCGAATGGGCCAGGCAAACGTGAAGCGGTGGGTCGGCGACATCATGCCTCTGCTGACGGGCGATGGCGACCCGCTCGGCACTGAGGACTTCGCGACGCACCGGATCTCGATCGACGAGGCGCCGGGAGCCTACAAGATGTTCCAGGAGAAGAACGACGGGGCGATCAAGGTCGTGATCAAGCCGTAAGG
>JBHEMK010000003.1:0-9043 GCA_046262635.1 Gaiellaceae bacterium | reverse complement strand
TCGACGCGTTCGCGGCGAACCTGCGCGCGGGTGGGGCGTCTGCTTCTCGTCGCCATCGTCTAGTGGTGCGGCGGGTTGAGAGGATAGAACCACTGCTCGGGGCCGTCGACGTGCTCTCCCGGCCCGGCCAGCTTGTACTTGTGGATCGTCGCCTGCGCGCCCTGGCCGTCGACATGGCTGACGCTGTAGGTGTGCAGCAGGATCAGGCGGCCCCGGTCGATCTCGTACTGGTAGCGGTCGAGCGCCCGCACCGGCGGCCCAGCGGTGCGGTTGCCCTCCGTGTCGTACTGGCCGCCGTGGCACGGGCAGCCGAACCCGGCAGGCTGCGTCGGGATCAGCCGTACCGGCCCATTAGCCCCCTTCTCCTGCTTCGTCTTGCCGAGCGAGGGCCCGTTCGCCTGCACCGGACAGCCGAGGTGCGCACAGCGGTTCGAGATGATCGTGAAGCTGGGCTGGCCGTGGAGCTGGCCGTTGTTACGGACGAATGCGGTGCGGCGCGTGATCTCGCCCGACGAGGGGTCGAGCATGAAGGTGGCGATGAACCACTTGCCCTCCCCGAAGTCGGTGAGGGGGCCGAGGTCGACCTTGTGGGCCTTCTGGTCGATGAAGGCCGGCAGCACGGCGACGCCCAGCACCGGCAGCGTCACGATCCCGCCGATCACCCCCCCGAGCCCGAGGGTGGCGCCTTCGAGGAACCTGCTGCGCGGGAAGCGCTCACCCGGCTCGGGCAGGGGCATCCCAGCCTCGCCCTCGCTCGCGGGCGGGGCCGGCCCCCCGGTGGCGGGTTGCAGCTCGCGCCGCTCCGGCTCGACCGCGATCGGCCGGCCGCGGTATTCGAGCGTCGCGTCGCGGATCCAGAGGAAGCCGAAGACGATCGTGATCAACCCGCCGATCGACGAGAGCAGGAGCGGGTTGACGATCAGACCGACGAGGACGACCGCGATCCCGATCGCGAAGCCAACCGGCCACAGGCTCGGCCGCGGCTGGTTCTCGTCGGGCCGGAGGAGCGGCTGCTCGCCGGATTCAGGCTCCACTAGACCATCCTTCGGTCACTCGGCTGGATTCAACCCCTCGCACTCCCGGCCGTCAACGACGTATCAGTTGCCGCAACGACGCCGAACTCTGACGGATTCGCCCGTTGCGTGCGGCGGCATCGATCCCGATGCCGTACTCGGCCCAGCGACGGTCGACGAGATCTCGCACTTTCTGTGACATCTCGATCTCGTCGGGCCAGGTCCGGGCGCCCTCCTCCGGCCATTTGGCCGTCGCATCGATCCCGAGCTTGCCGCCCACGAACTGACGCTCGGGCGCGTGGTCGAGGTGGTCGAGCGGGCCCTCGGCGATGACGACGTCGCGCTTCGGGTCGACGTTCGCGCCGGCGTAGAAGAGCACCTGCCCGTAGTCGTGCACGTCGACGTGCGCGTCGACGACGATCACGCACTTGGTGAGGCTCAGCATGCCGAGACCCCAGATGGCGTGCATGACCTTCCGGGCATGACCGGGAAAGGCCTTGCGGATCGACACGATGCAGCAGTTGTGGAACGCGCCAGCGACCGGCAGGTCGTAGTCGACGATCTCGGGGACGGTCAACCTGATCGCCGGCAGGAAGATCCGCTCGGTCGCCTTGCCGAGCCACGCGTCCTCCTGCGGAGGCTTGCCGACGACGATCGAGGGATAGATGGCGTTGCGGCGCATCGTGATCGCCGTGAGCCGGAAGACCGGGAACGGCTCCGCGGGCGTGTAGAAGCCCGTGTGGTCGCCGAACGGGCCCTCGGCGCCCAGCTCGTCCCTCGCGATCGTCCCCTCGAGCACGATCTCGGCGTTGGCGGGCACCTCGAGGTCGACGGTCTTCGCCCGGACGATCTCGACCGGCTCGCCCCGGAGGAAGCCGGCGAGCATGAGCTCGTCGATGTGCTTCGGCAGGGGCGCCGAGGCGGAGTAGGCGGTGACGGGGTCGAGCCCGAGTGCGACGGCGACCTCGATCTTCCCGTCGGTCGCGAGGTAGTCGGCGCGACCGTCCTTGTGGATCTGCCAGTGCATGTAGGTCGAGCGCCCGTCGATCTTCTGCATCCGGTACATGCCGACGTTGCGGGCGCCGGTGCGAGGGTCCTTCGTGATCACGGCGGGCAGAGTGATGAACGGCGCCGGATCGCCGGGCCAGCAGCGCTGGATCGGCAGGAGATCGAGGTCGATCTCCTCGCCGGTGAGCACCACCTCCTGGCACACGGCGCGCGAGACGGTCTTCGGCAGCGAATCGGCGATCGACTTCAGCCGCTTCAGACCACGCACCTTCTCGAGGAGCCCGTGCGGCGGCTGCAGCTCGAGCACGTCCTCGAGCTTGGCTGCCACGTCGTCGAGCCGTTCGACGCCGAAGGCCAGGCACATACGCCGCTCGGTGCCGAACTGGTTGATGAGCAGCGGGTGCCTCGAGCCCTTCGGACGCTCGAAGAGCAGCGCGGGGCCGCCGGCGGCGATCGTCCGGTCGACGATCTCGGTGATCTCGAGATCGGGATCGACCTCGGCCGCGACGCGGATCAGCTCACCCTCGCGCTCGAGCAGCGCGATCCATCGCCGGAGGTCGGCTGGCTGGGCCACAGCTTCGAGTGTACGTCTGTGACCCTGCCGCGCCGATGGGAATCGTGCAGGGAGGGGCACGCCGGGCGGGCGCTGACCGAGGCGTGCACGCTGCTCGAAGCGGGAGAGTCGCGGGGCCCTCGTCCCGCTCGAGCGCGCGCGGCTTGCTCAGGGGGCGCGACCTGCCCGGACTGCGGCGTGCTGCGGGCGGCGATCGCGGAGGGCTCTCACCGATCCGCCGTCGCGCGACCTACGGGCGCGCTGGTCAGCTGCCTCCGCTCCTGGGCCGTGCCGGCGAGCTGCTCCGTGTCTCGAGCGCCGGCGGGTGTTGAGGCCTCAGTGCCTGCGGCGCCTGTGACGGAGCCGCTCGGAGGTCTGGCCGAGAGCGATCACCCCGATGAAGATCAGGCCGACGATCAGCATCGCGAAGATCACCCGCTTGTCTGCGGCTGCGTCGGCGACGAGGGAGGCGAGGCTCATCGGGCGCGACTTTAGCGCAGGCGCGAGGCGTGCGCCGCGAGAGCCCGGTCGACCGCGTCGGCCCCCGCGGCCTCGCAGGCAAGGGCTTCGAGCGCGGAGGAATTGCCGCGCATCCGCAGAGTCACGCGCGCCTCGTCGAGGACGCCGCCGCCGAGCAGTGAGGCCGTTGCGGCCCAGAGGGGTCCGTCCCCCTCCCGCTCCTCTGCCTGCACCTGCGCGCAGAGCGAGATCAGCTCGGCGAGATCGGCAACGGCCGCGACCTCGCCCAGGGCCGCAATCCGGACGAGCCCGTGGGCGTAGAGGTAGTCGCCGAGCAGCAGCGCGGTGTCGGCGTCGCCGGGCCCGAAGAGCCGGGGACGGCCGAAGTGCAGCAGGTAGCCCTCGTAGATCGTCTCCAGCCCGAGCGCGAACCGCTCCTCGCCGAGGGGCGAGAACACCGCGCGCGGCTCCCGCTGCGCGCCCGGTACGACGCAGTCCGCCCACAGGCTGCTCTCGTCGCTCGCCTCGAGGACGATCGCGTCCCAGACGTCAGGCATCGAAGCTTGCAACCGCAGCGACCGTTCTGTCGATCTCGTCGTCGCCGTGGGCGAGCGAGACGAACATCGCCTCGAACTGCGAGGGCGCGACGTAGATTCCGCGACCCAGCAGATGGCGGAAGAGCGCCCCGTAGCGCTCGGTGTCGCACCGCTGGACATCCTCGAAGTCGCGGATCCCCTGCCGAGCCATGAAGAGCGTCAGCATCGAGCCGACCCGGTGGACGCGACCGAACGTCGCGAGGCCCTGCTCGAGCCGGGCACCGCGGCGCTCGAGCTCCTCGTAGATCTGCGGGTCGCGCAGGCGGCGCAGCACTGAGAGGCCGGCTGCGGTGGCGAGCGGATTGCCGGACAGCGTCCCGGCCTGGTAGATCGGGCCGACCGGCGCGAGCTGATCCATCACGTCCGCGCGGCCGCCGAAGGCGGCGAGCGGTAGGCCGCCGCCGACGATCTTCCCCAAGATCGTCAAGTCCGGTACGACGCCGTAGCGCTCCTGGGCGCCTCCGCGCGCCACGCGGAAGCCGGAGATGACTTCGTCGAAGACGAGCAGCGCTCCGCAGGCGTCGCAGAGGCGGCGCAGCGCCTCCAGAAAGCCCGGGGATGGGGGCACGACACCCATGTTCCCCGCAACCGGCTCGACGATGATCGCCGCGAGCCCCTCGCCGAACCGGGCGACCGCCGCGGCGGTCCGGTCGATGTCGTTGTACGGGCAGACGATCGTGTGCCCGGTCACCTCGCTCGGGACACCGGGTGTCGAGGGGATCGCAAGCGTCGCGAGGCCCGAACCCGCACTCGCGAGCAGCGCGTCGACATGGCCGTGGTAACAGCCGGCGAACTTGATCAGCCGGTCGCGCCGGGTCGCACCGCGCGCGAGCCTGAGTGCGCTCATTGCCGCCTCGGTCCCGGATGAGACGAGGCGGACCTTCTCGATCGACGGAACCGCGTCGGCGATCTCCGCCGCGAGCTCGACCTCGCGCTCGGTCGGCGCGCCGAAGCTCGTCCCGTCGAGCGCGGCGGTCCGGACGGCCTCGACCGTCTGGGGATCGGCGTGCCCGAAGATCAACGGCCCCCAGGAGAGCACCCAGTCCAGGTAGCGATTGCCGCCGACGTCCTCGAGATAGGCGCCCTCGCCGCGTCGGACAAAGAAGGGCTCGTCCAGGCCGACGGCACGCATCGCGCGGACGGGAGAGTTGACCCCGCCCGGAATCAGGCTCTTGGCGCGCCGGTAGAGCTCGCTGCGCGTCCCTACAGCCAGGACGCGAGCTCCTTCGTCCAGTAGGAGACGACGATGTCGGCGCCGGCGCGGCGGACCGCGGTCAGCGACTCGAGCGCGGCCTGGCGCTCGTCCAGCCAGCCGCCGCGCGCGGCCGCCTTGACCATCGCGTACTCACCGGAGACGTTGTAGGCGGCAAGCGGCAGGTCGAAGCGCTCCCGGACGGCGCGGATGACGTCGAGGCACGGCAGCGCCGGCTTCACCATCAGCACGTCGGCGCCCTCGGCGACATCGAGCTCGCACTCGCGCAGCGCCTCCCGAACGTTGGCGGGATCCAGCTGGTAGCCGCACCGGTCGCCGGTGGTGGGGGCGGACTCCGCAGCCTCGCGGAACGGGCCGTAGAACGCGGAGGCGTACTTGGCCGCGTAGGCGACGATCGGCGTCTGCGGCAGCGCCTCGCGGATGGCGCCGACCCGCCCGTCCATCATGTCGCTCGGCGCGACGACGTCGGCACCGGCCTCGACATGGCTCGCGGCGGTGCGGACGAGCAGCTCCAGCGTCTCGTCGTTGTCGACCTCGTCGGCGCGGAGAATGCCGCAGTGGCCGTGCGAGGTGTACTCGCAGAGGCAGACGTCCGTGATCAGGAGGAGCTCGGGAAAGCGGGGGCGAAGCGCACGGAGAGCCTGCTGGACGATCCCGTCCTCGTCGTAGGCGCTACTTCCGACGTCGTCCTTCTCCACGGGAATCCCGAACAGCAGCACCGCCCGGACGCCGGCCTGCAGCAGCTCGTCGGCCTCGCGCACGAGATCGCCGACGGAGAAGCGCCCGAGCGCCGGCAGGGCCTCGTTCGCCTTCGTCTCCGGGCCGACGAAGAGCGGCAGCACGAACTGGGCCGGGTCGAGGCGCGTCTCCCGCGCCAGCGCGCGCAGCGCGCCGGTGCGGCGCAGCCGCCGGAGCCTCGTGACGGGAAATGCGCCCACGCCGGACAGGTTACGCCGCCCGTCCCGGTCTGGGCACAGATCCTTCGCGAAGCCGCCGCGCGGCCGACCCTGGGTTACCGCCGATCCCTCGTCGGCGCGAGCAAGGCCACGACGGCGGGTGCGCCGCCCTGGCCGCACGGTCGCCCGGGCGGACACGGTTGAGGTCCGTCCGGAGCGACGCGCGTCGAATCGAGACGCAGGCGGCGGGCGGGTCAAGGAGCGGCTGCTGCCGAGGGCCGCTCCGGCACCTCGACCACCTCGACCGGGGCCGCCGCCTCCCCGTGCCAGTCCTCGAGGGCGATCCTGCCGGAGAAGAATTCCCAGATCGCCCGGCACGCGGCCAGGAGCGGCAGCGCGACGAGCACCCCCGGCAACCCGTAGATCTCTCCGCCCGCGAGCAGGCCGAAGATGACGAGCAGGGGGTGGAGCCGCAGCGACTTACCCATCACGTTCGGTACGACGAGGTGGCCCTCGAGCTGGTGGATGCCGAGAAAGAGCAAGGTCACCCAGAGCGCGGCGAGCGGGTGGACGAAGGTCGCATAGACGATCGGCGGCACAGCGCCGAGCCACGGCCCGATGTACGGGATCAACTCCGTGATCGCGACCCACGTCGCAAAGAAGAGCGCATACCGGTCGGCTCCGTGCACGGCGCCGGTGACGCCGAGGAGCCAGAGGCCGAGGCCCGCGCTGCCGCCGATGATCAGCGAGAGCAGGAACTGGCCGCGGACGTAGCTCGCCAGAGCGTGCTCGATCTGCACGAGCAGCGGGTCGCCGCCGGGCTGCGGGGGAAAGCGCCGGTCGATCGACCGGCTGAAGCGCGGCATGTCGAGGAGCATGTAGATCGAGACGACCACGACGAGCACGCCGCTGAACAGCAGCTGCACGACCGCGAGCCCCGCGCCCTCGGCCCAGTTGAGCGCCTTCGTCGTGTACTTCTCGACGTCGCGGGTGCCGATGTTGCTGAGGAAGCTCTGGCCCTGCTTCTCGACGTGGACCCGGCGCAGGTGGTGGGTGTTCAACCACACCTGGAAGCGATCGAGATCGTGCTGGGCACCAGTCTGCGGAGGCTGTCCGGACCTCGCGGTAAAGTAGGTATCGACCCGGTTGGACGCGTTTCGCGTCTGCTTCACGACCACGGTTGCCAGTGCGAGAATGGCGAGCGCGACAACGGCGGCGAAGGCGAGGTAGACGATCGCAACGGCGATGCCTCTCGGAATCCATGCCCCAGCGAACACGCGGACGAGCGGATTCAGCAGCAGCGCGATCAGGGCAGCAACGATGAAGAGGAACAAGGCGTGACGGACGACGCCCGCCACCGCCCACACGAGCAGGAGCAGCAGCGGCAGTCCCACGAGCTGAATCCAGCGCGGGATCTCGATTCGCGTCCTCCCGCCCTGCATGCCACCGATCGTAGCGCGGTGGTCGTCCGGCTTCGAACCGCGCGCGACGACTGGTGGTGGGACGGCGCCCTTGCGCTGGACCGTCACGATCTCCCCGAGGAACCCCAGAAGCAAAAACGAGCTCGCGTGTCACAAAGTCGTCGAGAGCCCGGGTTGAAAGGCACCGCGCGGTTCGCTACGGTGGCCCCCATGCCGGCGCCCCGTTCCTCCGGGACAAGGCTCCGTGCGCGCCGCCAGCAGAAACGCGCTGCGCGTCGAGCGCGGCGATTCGCAGGCCTCGCGCTGATCGGCGTGGTGCTCGTGATCAGCCTCCTCCTCACCGCCTTCCAGACCGGATCCCGTACCGCGGCCCTGACCGTGGCGGAGGCGCCCGCGCTGCCCGCTGCCGGCCAGCCGACCCCGCAGATCGTCGCCGTCCAGGGCTCGCTGAGGCTGCAGCTCCCGGTCGCCCAGCAGCGCGTGACCGCGATCGGCTTCCACGCCGCGGGCGACGGCGCCGTGGCGCTGGCGCCGGTGGGGAAGCAGGGCAACGAAGGCGCCCTGCTCCGGCTCTTCCACAAGATCTTCGGCGGGGGCGGGGGCGGCCCGACCTGGTACCAGCTCGGCGGCGAGGACGGCCCGGCCAACTCCGCCCTCGATGTCGGTGCCGCGCCGGCGACGGACGTCTACTCGCCGGTCGACGGGACGATCGTCGGCATCACGCCGTTCAAGATCAGCGGCCACGCGTACGGCGTCCGGCTCGACATCCAGCCGCAGATGGCGCCGTCCGTCGTCGTCTCGCTGACACACCTCCGCGCGGACCCGTCGATCACCGTCGGCTCGACCGTGATCGCAGGCGTCTCGAAGATCGGCAGCGTCGTCGACCTCGCGCGTGTCGAGAGCCAGGCCCTCGCGCGCTACACGCAGGACTCCGGCAATCATGTCTCGCTCGAAGTTCGTCCCGCCGCGACGCTGACCCTCAACTGAAGCTCCTCTTCGTCGCCGACGTCTTCGGGCCAGCCGGCCGCCGTGCGGTGGAGGAGCGGCTTCCGTCGCTGCGGAGGGAGCTCGGCGCCGACTTCTGCATCCTGAACGGCGAGAACATCGCGGACGGCTCCGGCATCACCCCGAAGCTCGCCGACAGGCTGCTCGCGGCCGGCGCCGACGTCGTCACGCTCGGAAACCACGTCTGGCGCCGCGAGGGGATCGGGGCGTATCTCGAGCGCAGCGAGCGGGTGATCCGGCCGGCGAATCTCGGCGGGTCGGCGCCCGGGCGAGGGCTCGTGATCGCCCACGGGGTGGCGGTGATCAACCTGATCGGCGGACTGTTCATCAACCCCCCGGTCGGGCCGTTCGAGCAGATCGACGCGCTCGTCGAGGAGGCTTGCGCGCAGACCCCGGTCGTCGTCGTCGATTTTCACGCCGAGGCGACGAGCGAGAAGATCGCGATGGCGCGCTGGCTCGACGGCCGCGTCACCGCGGTGATCGGCACGCACACGCACGTCCAGACAAATGACGCGCGCGTCCAGCCGGGCGGCACGGCCGCCTTGACCGACGGCGGCATGACCGGCCCGCACGACTCGGTGATCGGCGTCGAGGCCGACCTCGCCATCCGCCGCATGCGCACGGGGATGCCGGTGCGCTTCCATCCCGCCGAGGGTGGCGTCCGCATCGAGGGGGCACTGGTCGAGTGCGGCGCCGACGGCCGCGCGACCGCCTGCGAGACGGTTCGCGTTCCGTTCCCCTAGACAGGATGGAGCTGTAGCCCGCGAGGGTGCGGCGTCCGGTTGTCGGCAGAGAGTGGTCGGCGCCTACGCATCTGTCGTGGGTTGCCGGGGTGTGCCCGGTAGAGCCACATACGGAGGTCGCCGACCATGTACGACT
>JBHEMK010000002.1:0-32439 GCA_046262635.1 Gaiellaceae bacterium | reverse complement strand
GGAGTTCTGCGAGGGCCGCCACGAGGATGCCCCGACGCCGGGCGGTACGGCGGCCGCATAGTCCGCGAGCTACCCTGTAGCCCGCACGGTGGCGGTAGCTCAGTTGGTAGAGCCCCGGGTTGTGGTCCCGGTGGTCGGGGGTTCGAGTCCCCTCCGCCACCCCTCCGGAAAGGCCCGCAGCGCTGCGGGCCTTTCTGTAGCCCGCGAATGCGCCCGCTACGCTGGGTTGCCCGGCCCCGTAGCTCAGTGGATAGAGCGGCGGACTTCGAATCCGCGTGCGGAGGTTCGACTCCTCCCGGGGCCACAGCGAAAAGTCCCGCATAGGGGCTTTTCGCTGTCAGGGGCCGGAACATCCGGACCGTGTGTGCGAGATGACCTCACGCAAGCTGGCAGGACCGGCAGCGCATCGTCGCTGAAGCAAGGCAGTGGAGCAGCAACCCGGCCCGACCCGTGCGGCAGAACTCCAGGCGCAGACGCCTCCGGCGGGCCGGCCGTCCCGAGGAAAACAATCGCCGAGGCGCTCTCGCGCGCGCCTGGCACGGATCAGCTCGCTGGTCTGGATGAGACCAACTCGTTCCGTTCGTCAGCAGGTCTTGCCGTCGACATCGCCGAGCGCGGAGAGAACCACCCTGGATGGCTGGCGCGCTCGGGTTCAGCTCGGAGGAGTTGATCGAGCGGCCGCTGCTGGAGGTTCGTACGTCCCGATGATCGCGAGCCTGGGGGCGGTTGCTGAGCAGACGCAGCAGGGCCGCGCGCCTTCCACCTGCAGAACCGCTAACCACCAAAGGGCTCGGACAGGTGGCTGGAGTGGACCTCGCGCCCGGTTACCAGGCGCACGAGCTGATCGCTGCCGCACGTGACCTCGATCGCGGCGAGGAGTCCCGCGGAGGGATCGCCACTGGCGCGGATGTCTTCGACGGCCTCACCCATCAACGCCCCTACAACGTCGCCTGGCCGGTGCAGCAGGCCGTCACCGAGAGCAACCGGCTCTGCGGCCGCCAGTTCGACCCACAGGTCATCGAGGCCTTCAATGCCATCAGAACGACTTTCGGTAGCCGACGAGGAGCAGATCCGGCAGCAGCCGACGGAGCATCGCCTCGTGCAGCTCGGCGTGGTGATCGTAGCGGCCGGCAGATGGTCCAGGTGCGAGGTGCGCTCGACCAGCGGGCTCGGAGCTTCCCATTTCCCTGCACGGGTCGAGGCTGGAGCTGACGCGGACTCTGAATTGAAGACCTGGCGCGCGGGACGCGTTTCGCGGCTCAACCCTGGAGGTAGCGGCCGAACCACTCGAGGATCACGTCGAACCGCATCACCCTGTGTGCCGGCGAACCGGCGCGCGAGAGCTCGTGGCCTTCATCCGGGAACCGCACCATCTCCACGGGCTTCCGCTGAAGCCGCAGCAGGATGAAGAGGTGTTCGGCCTGCTCCACGTCGCAGCGCAGGTCATTCTCGGAGTGCATGATCAGCAGCGGGGTCTCGATCTCGCGTGCGTAGGTCGCGGGAGAGTGGCGGAGCCAGGCCTCGGGATCCTCGGCGGGCCAGCCGCCGAAATGGCGCGCGAAGTTCCAGAAAAAATCGCTCGAGCCGAACGCGGAGAGCAGGTGGTTGACCGCGCGCTCTGAGCAGCCGGCTTTGAAGCGGTTCGTGTGACTCACGATCCAGGAGGTCATGTAGCCGCCGTACGAGCCGCCCAGGACGCCGAGCCGCTCCTCGTCCAGGAACTCGAACCGGCGCAGCGCCTCGTCGACGACACCAATCAGGTCCTCGTAGTCGACCGACCCCCAGCCGGGCCCCACGCCGCCGAGCGGACCGCGAATCGCTCGTCCCCACGCTTCGCTGTACCCCGAGGAGCCGCGCGGGTTCGCGTAGAGAACGGCGTAGCCAGCCCCCGCGAGCACCTGGAATTCGTCGAAGAATCCGGTCGAGTACTGCGTGAACGGGCCGCCGTGGACGCTGAGTACGACCGGGTAGCGGTTGCGCTCGTCGAAGCCCGCGGGACGGACGAGCCAGGCATCGACTTCGCTGCCGTCGGCCGAGACCGCCGTGAATCGCTCCGGCTGGACGAGCTCGCGCCCCTCGGTGAAGTGGTTGCCCACCTCGGTCAGACGACGGTCGCCACAATAGAGCTCGGGCATGGTGGTCCCCGTGGATGCGGCGTGCACGACCGTGCGGCCGGCGAGGTCGTAGCCTGCGAGCGAGATCTCGCCACCGACGAGGAGCTTCGGCCCACCCGAGCCGTCGGCCGGCACCGAGTACACGTGCGTGTTGCCCCGGTCCTCGAGCGCAAAGACGATCTGGTCGCCTTCCCAGAGCGTTTCATGCACCTCCGGATAGGGTGCACAGTTGCGGTCGAGGCTCTCGGTCAGGAGCCGGCGCTCACGCGTCTCGAGGTCGAGCACCGCGATCTGACCGTGCCGGGGGAAGTCCTCGCGGTCGGGCGTCCAGCGGTAGGCGAGCTTCGTCCCGTCGGGCGACCACGCCGGCGAGTCGCAGGAGCCCGCACCATCGGTTACGAGTTCCGGTTCGCCCCCGTCGGACGACATCACGTAGAGGTCGCTGACGAGGTCGATGTCCCAGTCGTTGCCGCGGCTCGAGACGAAGGCGATTCGGCTTCCATCCGGCGACCAGGCGGGAGAGCCGTTCTCCCAATCGCCGCTCGTCAACTGCTCCGGCTCGCCGGAGCCGTCGGCCGGCACGACGAAGATCTGGGTGCGCCGGTCGAGCGTCCAGCCGACGTTGTCGAGCTTGTATCCAAGCCGTGTGATCCTGCGGGGGCGCCGCTTTCGCTCGTCCTCCTCCTCGTAGTCCGCATCGCGGACCCGTGAGCAAAACGCGATCCGCGTCCCGTCCGGCGACCAGACGGGAACGCCGGTGTCCTCCTTCGCCTCCGTCAAGCGGTGGGCCTCCCCGCCTTCCACCTGGATGACGTAGAGCTGGGCCGCTTTGGTCGACCCGCGCTTGGCGACAAACGCGAGGCGCGTGCCGTCGGGGGACCATCTCGGCGAGCCGTCTCGCTTCTCGGCGTGGGTGAACTGGCGTGGCGGCGCGGAGCCGTCGGCCGGCACGAGCCAGATCGAGCCGCCGTAGTCGTTCGGCTCGCGCAACAGGGACGTGACGACGAATGCGACAGTGCGGCCGGAGGGGTCGAGCCGCGGGTCGGCGACGCCCGTGAGTTCGTAGAGGTCCTCGGGGGTCATGCCGGCCACAGGGGGACTATATGAAGCGCCCTCGGCAACAGGCGGCGCGAGAGGCACCGCAGACCGATCTACGATGTGGGTGCGCGGGTGTGGCGGAACTGGCAGACGCGACGGGTTTAGGTCCCGTTGGACCGGAAGGTCCTTGGAGGTTCGAGTCCTCTCGCCCGCATTGACGCCGCCGGCGCCTGGCCGTGCACCACAACGGCCATCACCACGACCGCCAGAGCCGCTCGGACCCCGGAGTGCGCCTCCCCCCGGCCGGAGGCGACTGGGCCTCACGCGCCCGGGACGAGCGCCGCGATGCGCTCGGCCGCCGCGGCGAGCATCGTCTCGTCGAAGAGATACGGCGTCGCATTCGGAATCACCCGCACCGGTGCGTCCAGGTCGTCGGAACCGCCGGCGGCGTTGAGGCCGTAGCGGATCGGGATCTCGTGGCAGACGACGAGGATCCCGCACTCGGGCCGCTCGAGCAGCTTCCGGTATCCCTCGACGTAACGGCGGCCAGCGTCGTCGAGGCTCTCTCCGCCGGGGAACGGCTCGCTACGGGCGTGCTCCCGCTTCCAGGCGCGGTAGGCCTCGATCGTCACGCCCTCGAGGTCGCCGACGTTGATGTCGTCGAGCAGCGGCTCCACGACGAACGGCACCCCACGGCCGCCGAGCGCAAGCGAGGCCGTCTCGCGCGTGCGCCCGAAGCGCGTGTGTACGCACAGCTCGAGCCCCACGTGCGCGAGCTGCAGGCCGAGCGACCGCGCCTCTGCGCGCCCGCTCTCCGTGAGCGAGACCGGAAGCGACGGGTCGCCGTTGACGCGCCCCTCGACGTTCAGGTTCGAATTGGCGTGCCGGCTGAAAATCACGAGTCGCACGAGCCGAGCCTAAAACACCTCTGCTTGAATGGCGGGGTGCAGACCCAGGTCGAGGAGCTGGCTGAGAACAGGGTGCGACTCACGGTGCAGGTGCCGCGTGACGACGTGCACCACGCGGTGGAGCACGCCGCGACCGATCTCGCCGCTGCAGCGAAGGTTCCGGGGTTCCGCAAGGGCAAGGTGCCGATGCCGGTGCTGCTCAAGCGTGTCGGCAAGGAGCGCCTCTACCAGGAAGCCGTGGAGAGCCATATCCGAGGCTGGTTTTGGGACGCCGCCGCGCGCGAGCGGCTCCGTCCGGTCGAGAGCCCGCAGTTCGACTTCGAGCTGCCGACGTCGGACAAGGAGGACTGGGAGTTCAAGGCAACCGTTTCCGTTCAGGCCAAGCCCGAGGTCGGCGACTGGACCCAGCTCGAGGTGCCCCACCGCGACCCCGAAGTGCCCGAGGAGCTGATCCAGCAGGAGCTTGCGGCGCTGCAGGGCACCGTCGCCGAGCTGGCGCCCGTCGAAGGCCGTTCGGTCGGCGTGACGGACACCGTCGTGATCGACCTCACCTCCTCGAACGGCGAGAGCCGCCAGGACTACGTGATCGAGCTCGGCGGCGCGGCGGTCGTCGAGGAGATCGAGCAGGGTCTCGCCGGTCTGCGCGTCGGCGAGTCGAAGGAGATCGACTTCGAGCTTGGCGACGAGAGCCGCGACACGGTCACCGTCACCGTCAAGGAGATCAAGGAGAAGATCCTGCCGCCCGTCGACGACGAGCTCGCCAGAGCTGCGACCGAGTTCGAGACGCTCGGCGAGTTGCGCGCGGACATCGAGTCGCGCCTGCGCGCTCAGATCGAGTCGGAACTCGACGCGGTCTTTCGCGGCGCTGTCGCCGACAAGCTCGTGGAGGCCTTCAGGGTCGAGGCCTCGGGCCCGCTCGTCGAGGCGCGAACGCGCGAGCTGCTCACCGGCCTCGCGAGCCAGGTCGAGCGCCGCGGGATCGACTTCGAGACTTACCTTGCAATGACGGGGACCGACCCCAAGGAGTTGCTCGGGCGGCTGCACACCGAGGCGCAGCAGTCGGTTGCGCGGGAGCTCGTCCTCGAGGCCGTGGCCGACAAGCTCGACCTGCAGGTGTCCGACGGGGAGGTCGAGACGATCCTCCGCGAGCAGGCCGAATCGATCGGCGAGGAGCCGGAACCCGTGCTCGTCGGGATGCGCGAAAGCGGCCGCTTCGAGCAGCTCCGCAACGACCTGCGCCTTCGGGATGCGCTCGATCGCGTCGCCGCCGAGGTGAAACGCGTCACTCCCGAGCGAGATCAGATCTGGACTCCGGACAAGGAAAAGCCGGAGACTGGGACGAAACTCTGGACCCCCGGTAGCAAGGAGCCTGCATGAGCCCGTTGATTCCGATGGTGATCGAGCAGACGTCGCGCGGCGAGCGCTCGTTCGACATCTACTCCCGCTTGCTGAACGAGCGGATCATCTTCCTCGGAACGCCCGTGGACGACCAGATCGCGAACCTGATCGTCGCCCAGCTCCTCCATCTCGAGTCGGAGGACCCGGACAAGGACATCTCGATCTACGTCAACTCTCCCGGTGGCTCCGTCTACGCGGGACTCGCGATCTACGACACGATGCAGTTCGTGAAGCCCGACATCTCGACGATCTGCGTGGGCATCGCGATGAGCATGGGCGCACTTCTCCTCGCGGGAGGCGCGAAAGGAAAGCGGATGGCACTGCCGAACGCCAAGATCCTGATCCATCAGGTGAGCGGCGGGTTTCAGGGGCAGGGCACAGACATCGAGATCCAGGCCCGCGAGGTCCTCGACCTCAAGCGCCGCCTGGAGGCCATCATCTCCCACCATACGGGGCAGGACAACGAGCGGGTTTCCAAGGACATGGAACGGGACTACTTCATGAATCCCAACGAGGCCAAGGAGTACGGAATCATCGACCAGGTGATCGACCACCGCTAGACGCGGAGGCCCGTCCGAGGTACAAGGAGACGTAGTGGCCCGTGCATCCGATGGCAACGAACAGCTTCTCTGCAGCTTCTGCGGTAAGAGTCAGCGACAGGTCAAGAAGCTGATCGCAGGCCCCGGTGTCTACATCTGCGACGAGTGCATCGATCTCTGCAACGAGATCATCGACGAGGAGCTGACGACTCCGACCCAGCTCGACCTCGACAATCTTCCGCGACCCAAGGACATCTACGCCGTCCTCAACGACTACGTCGTCTCGCAGGAGGAGGCCAAGCGGACGCTGGCGGTCGCCGTCTACAACCACTACAAGCGTGTCCAGATGGGCGCCGAGGACGGCGAGGTTGAGCTGCAGAAGTCGAACATCCTGCTGCTCGGCCCGACCGGGTGCGGAAAGACCCTGCTGGCCCAGACGCTCGCACGCATTCTGAACGTCCCGTTCGCAATCGCCGACGCCACGGCGCTGACCGAGGCCGGGTACGTCGGCGAGGACGTCGAGAACATTCTGCTCAAGCTGATCCAGGCTGCGGACTTCGACATCAAGAAGGCTGAGACCGGGATCATCTACATCGATGAGGTCGATAAGATCGCCCGTAAGGCCGACAATCCTTCGATCACGCGCGACGTCTCGGGTGAGGGTGTCCAGCAGGCGCTGCTGAAGATTCTCGAGGGAACGGTGGCCTCGGTGCCGCCGCAGGGCGGGCGGAAGCATCCCCACCAGGAGTTTCTGTCGATCGACACGACGAACATCCTCTTCATCTGCGGCGGCGCATTCGCCGGCCTCGACAAGATCATCGGCAAGCGGATCGGCAAGAACGCGGTCGGCTTCGGCGCGGACATCCGCTCGAAACACTCGACGGAATCATCCGAGCTGCTCGCTCAGGTGATGCCGGAGGATCTCCTCCATTTCGGGCTGATCCCCGAGTTCATCGGTCGTCTGCCGGTCATCTCCGCGGTGCACCAGCTCCAACGCGAGGACCTTGTGCAGATCCTGACCGAGCCGAAGAACGCGCTCTCGCGGCAGTACCAGCGCTTCTTCGGCTACGACGGGATCGAGCTCGTCTTCACCGAGGACGCGCTCTGGGAGATCTCCGACAAGGCCCTCGACCGGGAGACCGGTGCCCGCGGGCTGCGCTCGATCATCGAGACTGCCCTGCTCGACGTGATGTTCGAGCTGCCGTCCCGGCGGGATGTCTCCAAATGCGTGATCACGAAGGAGACGATCTCGCAGGGACTTCGCCCCACGCTCGTGACGAGCGCCGGCACGCACCTCGACGAGCCGGATGAGCTCGTCGAGGAGAGCGCGTAACCCGCCCAGCTCCGCGAGACTGCCCATGACGATCGATGAGCTCAAGCCCGGGCTCGAGCTGGGCCCCAGCGGGTGGAAGGAGGTCGCACAGGAGCGGATTGACGCATTCGCCGACGCGACCGAGGACCACCAGTGGATCCACGTCGACCCCGAGCGGGCGGCGGCCGGGCCCTACGGAACGACGATCGGCCACGGCTACCTGACGCTGGCCCTGCTCGTCCCGTTCGCGTACGAGCTGCTGCCGGTCGAGGGCGGGATGGCGATCAACTACGGGCTCGACCGCGTCCGCTTCCCGGCGCCGCTGCCGGCCGGCGCGCGCGTGCGGGCCCGGTTCCGTGTCGAGGACGTGACCGAGGTCGAGGGCGGCGTCCAGGTCAAGCTCGGCGCCACGGTCGAGCGCGAGGGGCACGAGAAGCCCGTCTGCGCGGCGGACCTGCTCTTTCGCTTCTACCGGTAGCGAACGGCTCGAGCCGGATCGAGCCGGTCTGCGGAATCGAGTCAGGTCCCGCCGCGACAGCGGACCGAGCCGCTCGCGCGGAGTCCGGAGCCCGTTACGGTCGCCCGCAGCAGCCGCGAACGGCAGCCGAAGAGCAGTGGAGCCGCCTTTGAGATGCGGCCCGCAAGGTTGCCGGAGAGGTACTCGTACGCCAGTGCGGGGCCGCGGTAGACAACGCGACCTGCCGCGTCGTGCACCACGGCACGCAGCCGCAGCGGCGGCACGTGGCACGGGCCGCCCCCGTAGGCGAGCGAGACCGTCGGGCCGGGCCCGACCGAGAGCCTGAGACTCCCGCTGGAACAGTTGCGCATGAACGCCGTGCTCGACCGGACGAGCCGGACGCGCTCGGGCACCGCAGCGGGAGGCGCCCCGAGCTCGGGATCGGACATCTCCGACTGGGTCGCGACTGTCGACGCCGGCACCTTTGGCAGCGGCTTCTGCGGCTGCGTCGACACCGCGGGCGCACCCCGTTCGCCGTGCCCGCGCATCGCGTCGACCGCGACGGCAGCCACGAGCAGCAGCGCCAGCCCGATCAGCAGACGGTCCAGTCTCTTCATGCTCCTTACAATGATCGAACCAATGGAGCCGCTCTACAAGCCCGAGGGCGTCGAGGAGCGCTGGCAGACGATGTGGGAGGCTGAGAACCTCTACGGCGCCGACCCGCATTCCGACGCGCCGACCTTCGTGATCGCCGTGCCGCCGCCGAACGTGACCGGCCGGCTGCACATGGGCCATGCCCTCAACGGCACGCTCCAAGACGTGCTGATCCGCTGGCACCGGATGCGCGGGTTCAACGCGCTCTGGCAGCCGGGCTACGACCACGCCGGGATCGCCACCCAGGCGGTCGTCGAGAAGGAGCTGCTCCGCGAGGGCACGACCCGCCAGCAGCTGGGCCGCGAGGCATTCCTCGACCGGGTCTGGGCCTGGCTGTACCAATACGGCGGCGAGATCATGGTGCAGTTCCGCCGGCTCGGCTGCTCGTTCGACTACGGTCGCGAGCGCTTCACGATGGACGAGGCCTACGTCCGCGCCGTGATTAGGTTCTTCGTCCACCTGCACGAGCGCGGGTGGATCTTCCGCGACAACCGGATCATCAACTGGTGCCCAGACTGCGGAACGTCGATCTCCGAGCTCGAGGTCGAGTACAGGGAGCTCGACGAGAGCCTGACGTATGCACGCTACCCGCTCGCGGACGGCGGGGATTCGGTCACGGTCGCCACCGTGCGTCCGGCCACAATCCTCGCGGACACGGCGATCGCCGTGCATCCGGGCGACGAGCGCTACCGGCATCTGGTCGGCAAGGACGCGATCGTCCCGGTCACCCTGCGCCGCATACCGATCATCGCCGACGAGCGGGTCGAGCCCGGCTTCGGCACCGGTGCGCTCAAGATCACGCCGGGCCACGATCCGGTCGACTTCGAGATCGGCCGCGACCACAGGCTTCCCGAGCCCAGCGTCATCGGCTTCGACGGCCGCATGACCGCGGAGGGCTTCGAGGGGCTGACCGAGGGCGAGGCTTCCGAGCGGGTCGTCGAATGGCTCCGCGCGCACGGCCAGCTCGAGAGGCGCGAGGCCTATCGGCACTCCGTCGGCCACTGCGAGCGCTCGGGCACGCGCATCCAGCCGCTGATCTCGCTGCAGTGGTGGTGCGCGATGGACGATCTCGCCGGGCCGGCGATCCAGGCGATTGAGTCGGGCCGGGTCACCTTCACGCCGCCGATTCATGCCCGTGTGGCCCTGGACTGGCTGAAGGCGATCCGCCCCTGGAACATCTCTCGCCAGCTCTGGTGGGGCCACCAGCTGCCGATCTGGTACTGCGGGGCAGACCACGTGACGGTGGCCGAGACCGAGCCGAAGAGGTGCAGCGAATGCGGCTCGAGCGACCTGACGCGCGATCCCGACGTGCTCGACACGTGGTTTTCCTCCGCGATCTGGCCGTTCGCGACGCTCGGCTGGCCCGACGACACCCCCGAGCTGCGCGCCTTCTACCCCGGCGACGTCAACTCGACCGCGCGCGAGATCATCTTTCTCTGGGTGAACCGGATGCTGATGGCCGGGCTCGAGCTGCTCGGCGACATCCCGTTCCACGACGTGATCATCCACTCGACCGTGCTCGCGCCCGACGGCCGGCGGATGTCGAAGAGCCTGCGCAACGGAGTCGACCCGATGGACATGATCGATCAGTACGGCGCCGATGCGACGCGTTACGGCCTCGCGAAGATGTCCTCGACGCAGGACGTCCGGTTCTCGGTTGGGGCGATCGAGGAAGGGCGCCGCCTCGCGAACAAACTCTGGAACGTGTCCCGCCTCCTCCTGTCCCAGACGATCGGCATCGAGCCGGAGGCGCGGCCGAGCGCCCTCGAGGAGCGCTGGATCCTCGCGCGGATCGACGCGACGCGGATCGAGGTCGAGCGCGATCTTTCCGCCTACGGCTTCGCGCACGCGGCCGACCGGCTCTACCACCTCACCTTCGACGACTTCTGCGACTGGTACGCCGAGGCGATCAAGCCGCGGCTCTACGATGGGGACCGCCGCGCCCAGGCAACGGCGCTCGCGGCTCTTTCCCGGCTGCTGAGGTTGCTCCACCCGCTGCTGCCGCACGTGACGGAGGAGATCTGGACGGCGCTGCCGGCGCGGGAGGGCCCTCTGATCGTCGCGCCCTGGCCGGTTCCCGACGAGCGCTTCGCCGGCGAGGCGGACGCGCTCGAGCGCGTGCAGGAGGCCGCGGAACGCTTCCGCCGCAGCGGGGTGATCACGTCGCTCGAGGGGGAGGAGCGACGGATCTTCGACGCGGTTGTCAGGCCCGAGCGGGCGAGGGCAAACGGCGACGCTTCGGCGGAGATCGCCCGTCTCGAGCAGGAGATTGCGCGTGCCGAGGGGATGCTCGCCGACGAGCGGTTCACGGCCAAGGCACCGCCCCGAGTCGTTCAGGCCGAGCGGGACAAGCTCGAGCGCTACCGGCGTGAGCTCGATGGCATCCGCGGCTGACTGGCTCGAGAGCCTGAGCCCGTGGCCCGTGGACGGCTTCGGACTTGCCGGCATCTGCGCGCTCATGGAGGAGCTCGACGAGCCGCAGCGCGCCTACCCGGCCGTGCATGTCGTCGGCACGAACGGCAAGTCGACGACCGCACGGATGATCGAGGCGCTGCTTTCGGCCGCGGGCCTGCGCGTCGGCACGTATCTCTCGCCTCATGTCAGGGGCTGGGCCGAACGGATCCGGGTCGGCGGGGAGGAGGCCGACTTCGAGGCGGCAATCGCCCGGGTGCGGGCAGCGGGTGAGCGGGTCGGCGCGACCCAGTTCGAGGTGCTGACTGCGGCTGCGCTCGCCGTTTTCGCCGAGGCGGGGGTCGACGTCGCGGTCGTCGAGGCCGGCCTCGGCGGTCGGCACGATGCGACCAATGTGCTTCGTACCGAGGTGGTCGTCCTCACGAGCGTCGGCCTTGAGCACACAGATGTCCTCGGCCACAGCCGCGAGCAGATTGCCGCCGAGAAGCTCGCGGTCGTGCCGGAGGGGGCGGCCGTTGTGCTCGGCGAGGCGGAGTGGGCCGACCTGGCGGAGGCGCAGGGCGCGCGGGAGGTCGTGATCGTGTCCGGCTCGAACCTCGCGCTCGCCGTCGCCGCCGCAGAGGCGTTCGTCGGCCACGCGGTCGATCCGGGGCCCGCGGCGGACGTCAGGTTGCCGGGGCGGCTGGAGCGGCGCGGCGAGTCGCCGCTCGAGCTCTGGGACGGAGCCCACAACCTGGCCGGGATCGGCTGGCTCCTACCCCGGATCCCGCGTCGGCTCTACGTCGTCGTCGCCTCGATCCTCGAGGACAAGCGGCCCACGCTGATGCTCGAGGCGCTCTCGGTCCTGGGCCGGACGCTCGTCGCGACGACCTCGTCCAACGTGCGCGCGCTCGGAGCCGACGAGCTCGCCACCGCCGCCGGCGAGCACTTCGAGACGGTCGAGGCTGTGCCGGAGCCGGCGGCCGCGGTCGCACGGGCCCGCGAGCTTGCGGGCCCTGACGGAGCCGTGCTCGTGACCGGTTCGCTCTACTTGCTCTCCGACCTGACCAAGGAGGAGCGCCTACCATGGCGAACGTCGGCGAGAAGCTGAGTGTCTTCGCGCTGGCGGGGTTCGTGCTTCTGGCGATCGTCGGTGGTGCGTTTGCCGCCGGCTACCTCATAGGAAGGATGCTGTTGTGATCACGGCTAGCGCGTTCAGCAGCGCCAATAACTTCTTCGCCTCCGGCACCTGGCTCGTGATCCGGAACCTGCTGATTCTCCTCGCGGTCGTCTTCTGGCTCGCGCTCGCGTACTGGGTCTACAAGGACGCGCGCCGCCGGATCGAGGATCCGTGGCTCGTGGTGGTGGCGACGCTGCTCGGCCTCGTGCCACCGTACCTGGGCCCGGTGATCTATACGCTCTTCCGGCCGCCGGAGTACCTCGAGGACGTGCGGGAACGCGAGCTCGAGATCAAGGCGATGGAGGAGCGGCTCTCCCGGCGAGACCTGCACTGCCCCGTCTGCCGCTCTGAGGTGGACTCGACGTTCCTCGTCTGTCCGATCTGCACGACGAAGCTGAAGCAGTCGTGCGCGACCTGCAAGCAGCCGCTCGAGGCGCTCTGGCAGGTTTGCCCGTACTGCGAGACGCCCGTCGACCCCGTCACGGTCGGCGAGTTACCGCGGCTCGAGACGCGTCGCGGCCGCCGCGAATAGACTGCCGCCCCGCATGGCCCTCCAGCGCACGCTGATTCTGATCAAGCCCGACGCGGTGGAGCGGCGCTTGGCCGGGGAGATCCTCGGCCGGATCGAGCGCCGCGGCTTCGCCGTCGTGGGCGGCAAGCTGCTCAGAGTCAGCCGCGACCTCGGCGAGCGCCATTACGCGGAGCACAGCGAGAAGGCCTTCTTCGGCGAGCTCGTCCAGTTCATCACGTCGTCGCCGACCTGGGCGCTCGTCGTCGAGGGCGAGGACGCGATCACCTCGATGCGCAGGACGATCGGAGCGACGAATCCCGTCAATGCCGAGCCCGGCACGATCCGGGGCGACCTCGCGACCGCGATGCCCGACAACCTCGTGCACGGCTCTGACTCGCCGGAGTCCGCGGAGCGGGAAATCGCGCTCTGGTTCACCGACGATGAGCTCGTCTAGCGGGCTTCCCGACTCCGTCGGCCGCAACGTCTCCGAGTGGACGAAGGCGAACGCGGAGTACACCGACGGCAACGCCGAGCTGGCCTGGGCGGTGGACGAGCTCCGCTGGGGGGTCTTCGGCGTCCCCGAGTCGGAGCTCGGGGTACTCGGCGAGGTCGACGGCCTCGACGTCGTCGAGCTCGGCTGCGGGACGGCGTACGTCTCCGCCCAGCTTGCGCGGCGCGGCGCGCGCCCTGTCGGCGTCGACCCCACCCCGGCGCAGCTCGCCACCGCGCGGCGCATGCAGGCGAAGACCGGGGTCGAGTTCCCGCTCGTGGAGGCCGCCGCCGAGTCCGTGCCGCTCGCGGACGGGGCCTTTGACCTCGCGCTCTCGGAGTACGGCGCATCGCTCTGGGCCGATCCCTACCGGTGGGTTCCGGAGGCGGCGCGGCTGCTTCGTCCGGCCGGACGGCTCGTCTTCCTGACCAACTCGATGCTGGCGGTCCTCTGTTCTCCGGACACGGGCACGGTCGGCGACCGGCTCGTACGCCCGCAGTTCGGCTCGTACACGAACGAATGGCCTGACTCGGTCGGGGTCGAGTACCACCTGCAGCACAGCGACTGGATCCGGCTGCTGCGCGCACACGGGTTCGAGGTCGAGGCATTGCATGAGTTGCAGGCGCCCGCCGGCGCGGCGAACCACGCCTATTACGACTTCGTCACCGCGGAGTGGGCGCGCCGCTGGCCGCCCGAGGAGATCTGGGCGGCGCGCAAACGATGAGTCAGGGTGCGGCCCCGATCCTGCTCGCGTCGACCTCGCCCCAGCGGCGGACGATCCTCGAGCAGCTCGGCATCCCGTTCGAGGTGGTCGCACCGCGGTACGAGGAGGAGCCGTCGAACCCGGACGCCGTCGCGCTCGTTCGGGAGCACGCGCAGGGGAAGGCGCGCTCCGTCGCCGGCGAGGCGGGCGACCGCCTGGTCCTCGGCGTGGACACCGCGGTCGTTCTGGACGGACGCATCTACGGGAAGCCGGCGGATGCGACCGAGGCAGAGCTGACGCTCGAAAGGCTCTCAGGGCAGACGCACGCCGTGGTCTCGGGGCTCTGCCTCGTGACGCCGGGGTGGGAGGTGGTCGAGGCAGCGACGACGTTCGTCACGTTCAGGGAGCTGACCCCACGCGACCTGGCCACCGTCCTCACCGCCCGCGAGTGGGAGGGCCGGGCGGGCGCGTA
The DNA here is from genome assembly GCA_046262635.1 of Gaiellaceae bacterium. Classification (GTDB taxonomy): domain Bacteria; phylum Actinomycetota; class Thermoleophilia; order Gaiellales; family Gaiellaceae; genus JBHEMK01. Next base: position 18,272 of record JBHEMK010000002.1, on the reverse strand, counting down.
CGCGATCCAGAGTGGCGGCGCCGCTCTTGTCGAACGGATCGAGGGCGACTATCTGAACGTCGTCGGGCTGCCCGCGGCGCTGCTCGTCAGGCTACTCGCGGGCCACTTCCCCGGGACGTACGGCTTCGGCTAGGTGCTGGCGCCGCGCGCAGGGGTGGGGATCAGGTCGTGGCAGCGTCTTCCGGCCAGATGCTGACCGGGCTCGCCTCCCTCGTCGTGGCGGGTGTGCTCACCGGCGCGGCTCCGCAGCGGGTCCTCGTGGCCGGCCCCGTGCTGGCCGGACCGCGGGTCGTTTGGGCCGAGCACGCCGGCGGGGAGAGCATCCTGCGTGCCTGGCCGCACCAACCGCCCCTCTGGCGAAGCGTCACGAGCTCATTCAGTGGCGATCTCGCCGGCTCCGCGGCCGTGATCGCCTTTGCCCGGAGCACCGAGGCCTGCCCGTCACAGCCGGGCGTCGCGTGCCCGGTCGAGAGCGAAACGCTGGCGGGGCCGCCGCGCGGATCGCTGCAACGGCTCGGAGCAGCGCGGCGCTGCTCGCTCGGGTCCGGTGGGCAGCACCTGGACGTCGAGGGCCGCCGTGTCGCGTCGTTCGACCTCGACTGCGGCGACGGTACGGCACGTCTCTCGGTGTGGGAGCCCGGGTCCGGCGCGCCGCGCATCGTGGCGCGAGAGCCGGCCGGCGGCAAGTCCTGCTGCGACCTCGCGCTCGCTGGAAGGTACGTCGCCTGGAGGAGCGGAGCCGGGGTAGCGGTCTACGACCTCACGGCCGGCAGGCGCCTCTATCGGGTCGCCGCCCCCGGCGAGGCGATCGCCGCCTTCGACGTCCAGGCGGATGGGAAGCTCGCGCTGGCGCTGGTCTCCGGCGGCAGGACGGCATGGCTCGCCTGGACTGCTCCGGGCTCTCCGCGCCTCCACCGGCTCGGGCTGCCCGTCACGCTCCCTGCCCGCGGGCCCGCCGTTCGCCTCGCCGGTGACCGAATCGTCTTCGAGCGGCCGTCGTCGGGGGCGACGGTGCAGCTCGCGGCCTCCGATCTTCGAGGGCGGATGCGCACGCTCGCCCGCTTCGCGGGGCGCGTGGAGCAGGTCGGCGGCTTCGACGCCGACTCGACGCGCGTCGCCTGGGCCTCGCGCCGAATCACGTCCACCCGCGTGGACTGCCCCCCGCCCGGGCAGGGGCGACCCTGCGTCCTGCGCACGGCCGGGGTGGCAACCGTCTGGCTCGCACCGGCCGCCGGGGGCAGACCCCGTTCGCTCGCGCGCTGGGCGTTGGCGGACGCCGTCGGCTGAGGCTCTGGCAGGGTCCCGGCGGGGGGCGAGTAAACTCCGAGGCGGGTATGGGGCTCTTTTCTTCGATGACCGGCTTCGGCGGCCGCGACATGGCCGTGGACCTCGGGACCGCCAACACGCTTGTCTACGTGCGGGGACGCGGCATCGTGCTGTCGGAGCCGAGCGTGGTCGCGATCGACCAGCGCACGGGCGAGGTGCACGCGGTCGGCGTCGAGGCCAAGCGAATGCTGGGCCGCACCCCGGGCACGATCCAGGCGATCCGCCCGCTCAAGGACGGCGTCATCGCAGACTTCGATGTGACCGAGCAGATGCTCCGCCACTTCATCCAGAAGGTCCACCAGCACCGCTTCGCCCATCCGCGCGTGGTCGTCTGCGTCCCTTCCGGGGTCACGGGCGTCGAAAAGCGCGCCGTCGAAGAGGCGACGCTGAGCGCCGGCGCGCGCCAGGCGTACCTGATCGAGGAGCCGATGGCCGCCGCGATCGGGGCCGGGCTTCCCGTCGCCGAGCCGACCGGCAACATGATCGTCGACATCGGCGGCGGCACAACGGAGGTGGCCGTCATCTCCCTCGGCGGCATCGTCGTCAGCCAGTCGCTGCGCGTCGGAGGCGACGAGATGGACGAGGCGATCATCAACCACGTCAAGCGCGACTACAAGCTGCTCGTGGGTCAGCAGACCGCTGAGGAGATCAAGCTCGAGGTCGGGTCGGCCTGGGACATGAAAGAGGAGGTGCAGGCGGAGGTGCGCGGCCGCGACATGCTCACCGGCCTGCCCAAGACCGTCGTCCTCGCCTCCGAGGAGATCCGCCGCGCCCTCGAGGAGCCGGTCATCCAGATCGTCGAGGCGATCAAATCGACGCTCGATAAGACGCCGCCGGAGCTGGCGGCGGACATCATGGATCGCGGGATCGTGCTCGCGGGCGGGGGCAGCCTGTTGAACGGCCTCGACGAGCGGCTCCGCCACGAGACCCAGATGCCGGTGCACCTGGCCGAGTCGCCGCTCACCTGCGTGGCCGTCGGCTCGGGGCGCAGCCTGGAGGAGTTCGAGGCGATCCACCGCTCGAACAAGGCCCGCAGCCGCAGTCGCAACGGCCGACGCTACTGAGCATTGACTCCAGGGCGGCGCACGTGGCGCTCGGCACGTACGGGAGCCGGTTCCCGCGCTAACCTTGGTCTCCGCTCGTGCCTCGCAACCGCACCGCACGCGCGGCGGTTCTCGCCGGTTCGATCCGACGCTCCGTCGCCCCGACGTCCCCTGCCCGCACCCGTAGCGTCCTCAGACGGCGGGTCGTCCTCGCCGCGCTCGTACTCGTCTCACTCGCGCTGATCACGATCTCGGTCCGGGAGACCGATCACGGAGCCCTGCACCGGGCACAGGATCTCGGCGCCACCGTCCTGCGGCCGATCCAGGTCGCCGCCGAGCGCGTTGCTCGGCCGTTCCGGGACGTCTACCACTACTTCGACGGGCTCGTCTTCGCGAAGTCGCAGAACGCGAGGTTGAGGCAGACCGTTGAGAGCCTGCGCCGCGAGGCAGTCGCGAACGCCGTCGCGGCGCAGGATCTGCGACAGCTGCGCAAGCTCGTCCGCTTCAACGACAGCGCGCAGTTTCCCCGGGACTATCGCGCCGTCTACGCCCGCGTGATCTCGACCCCGAACGGGCCGTTCCAGCAGCAGGTGGCGATCTCGGCGGGCTCGAACGCGGGGATCGGCCTCCACACCCCGATCGTCACGAGCGCCGGGCTCGTCGGCGAGGTTACGCGCGTCGCGCCGGACTCGGCGCAGGTGACGCTGATCACGGATCCCGGCAGCGCGGTTTCGGCTCTCGACCTGAAGACGCACGTCACCGGGCTACTCGAGCACGGCCAGGGCAACACGCTCGTGGTCGACCGGGTCACGAAGGATCTTCAGGTCGGGCGCGGCGACGTCGTCGTCACCGCCGGCACCCGGAATTCCCGTTATCCGGACATCTACCCGCGCGGGCTCCTGATCGGAAAGGTGACGAGCGTCGGACAGGACGACACCGATCTCTACAAGCAGATCCAGGTGTCGCCGTACGTCGACTTCACCTCACTCGACGTCGTCGCGGCGCTGATCAGCGCGAAGCCCGCCGCAGAGGTCCCGTGATTCCATCCCGGCTCGCCGAAGCCGGCAAGGCCGGCGCGCTGCTGTTTCTCGTCGCGATCGTCCAGGTCTCGATTCTGGCCGGGGTGGACATCTTCGGCGGGACACCCGACCTCCTGCTCGTCACCCTCGTCGCAATCGCCCTGCTGCGCGGCACGCTGGTCGGCGCGGCGGGCGGCTTCTTCGCCGGGCTCGTGGTCGACACGGCCAACCTCGAGATGCTCGGCTTGACCTCGCTCCTGCTGACGGTCGCCGGCTACTGGATCGGGCGCTATGGCGAGACGACCGGCCGAGACCGCGGGCACGCCCCGTTCCTCTCGGTCGCCGTCGTCACCCTGCTCTATGCGTTCGGCGCGCTGCTCGTCCACTTCATGCTCGGCCAGCACGCGCCTGCCGCCACCGTCGCCGCGGGCGTCTGGGCGGCGATCGCGCTCAACCTGATCCTCACCGCGCCGGTCTACTGGATCGTCCGGCGGCTTCTGCGCCCCGCCGACTGGGGCGACCGCGCGACCGAGGTGCGCCTCCTTGGCTAGCAGCACCGTCAAGCGGCCGGCGTCGGGCATCCACCTGCCGCCAAGCCCCGGTGTCGCAGAGCCCTACCGTCTGACGCCTCAGCTCGCGCTGCGGCTCGCGATCCTCGGCGTCGTCGTGCTCGCCGTCTTCGCGGCGCTCTTTCTGCGACTCTGGGCGCTGCAGGTGCTCCAGGGTTCGCAGTACCTGAGGACGGCAGAGAACAACCAGCTGCGGACCGTGCGGATCCCGGCGGCGCGCGGGCCGATCCTCGACCGCAACAGGACCCCCCTCGTCACGAATGCGGCCGCGACGGCGATCGAGATCTGGCCGGCCGACCTGCCGAAGGTGTACACGGAGCGCTACCGCGAGCTGCGCCGGCTGGCTCGTGCCTCCCAGGTACCGCTCTACCAGATCGCCGCAGCGATCAAGGCCCGCGCCGACAACCCGCTGACGCCGGTGACCGTCAAAGCGGCGGCGCACGAGGACCTGGTCACGTACCTCGCGGAGCACCGTGACGAGTTCCCCGGCATCACGACGACCCAGACCTACATCCGCCACTACCCGTACCAGTCGCTCGCCGCACAGGTTCTCGGTTACGTCACTGAGATCTCGCCCGCGCAGCTCAAGGCCGCCGACAAGCAGGTCTACCGGGCAGGCGACGACGTGGGACAGTCCGGCGTCGAGGCCTCCTACGACAGCTGGCTGCGCGGGAAGCCCGGGGCGGCGCAGCTGCGCGTCGATTCGCTCGGCCGGCCGAGGAGCGACCTCCAGCTGACGCGCAACCAGCAGCCGGGTCACGCCCTGCGGCTGACCATCGACCTGAAGGTGCAGCAGGCGGCCGAGCGGGCGCTCGCCTACGGGATCCGGCTGGCGGTGTCGCAAGGCCACTGGGCCGCGCGGGGCGGTGCGATTGTCGCTCTCGACCCACGCAACGGGGCGATCGTCGCCATGGCCTCCGCGCCGACCTACAAGCCCTCTGTCTATGCCGGCCGAACGACGAATCGCGAGCTCGCCGCCCAGGGCTTGACTGCCGGAACCGCTCTCCGCCGGAACTATCCGGCGCTGAACCGCGCACTCACCGGCACCTATCCACCCGGTTCGACCTTCAAGCCGGTGACCGCGCTCGCCGCGATGGAAGAGCACCTGATCTCCCCGTACTCCTACCTGCCCTGCACCGGAAGCTACACCTCGCCGAACGACCAGAACGTCCCGAAGCAGGTCTTCCACAACTGGGATCCGTTCGTGAACCAGTCGATCGACCTGCCGACGGCGCTCGCCGAATCGTGCGACACGTACTTCTACGCGCTCGGCGACAGGTTCTACGAGGCGGCCGGCTCGCCTCTCAAGAAGTGGGCGGCGAACTTCGGCTTCGGGAAGCTCACCCACATCGATGTCGGTCCCGAGGCGAAGGGGCTCGTGCCCGATCCGAGGTGGCGCCGGCGCACCTACACCCGCAGAACAGACCCGTGCTGCTGGGCTGTCGACCGGCTCTGGAAGCCCGGCGACTCGATCCAGCTCGCGATCGGGCAGAAGGACCTGCTCGTGACGCCGCTGCAGCTCGCCCGCTTCTACGCACTGATCGCGAACGGCGGCAAGCTCGTGACACCCCACCTCCTCTACGACATCGAGAACCCGAACGGCACCGCGGTCCCCGTCCCCGCGCTGCCGGCACCGCAGCAGACGACGGTCGACGCGGCCGCGCTGGCCGTCGTTCGCAAAGGCCTCTGGGAGGCGACTCACCTGCCGTTCGGCACCTCCTACGGCGTCTTCGGAGGCTTCCCGGTCGCGATCGCCGGCAAGACCGGCACCGCAGAGAAGCAGGTGACGCTGCCCGGCTTCACCGGGCTGCAGGATCAGTCCTGGTGGTGCGGCTTCGGCCCGTACAACGACCCCAAGCTCGTCGTCTGTGCCCTGATCGAGAACGCCGGCCACGGCGGCACGGCCGCGGCTCCAGCCGCGGCGAAGGTGTTCGAGCAGTACTTCCACCTCAAGGCCCTCCGGACCGGCACGATCCACTCCGACTGATGCTGGAATACGCCGGATCCCAGCGCGCGGGGCTGAAACCGCGCCAGCACGAGGTGATCGAGCTCGTCAGCGTCGTTCGCCGGATCGACTGGCTGCTGCTGGGGGCAGTCCTCGGCATCGTCGGCCTCGGGCTCTGGGCGATCGAGGGGATCACGCGCCATGACATCACCGGGAACAGCCACTACTACCTCTACCGCCAGGCTGCCTACGCCGGGATCGGCCTCGTCGGCCTCGTCGGCGCCACGCTGATCGACCCGGACGTCTACCGGCGTTTCTGGCGCTACATCTTCGGCGGGACGGCCGGCGTGATCACTCTCGTGCTGCTCGCCGCCCCGGCGACGCGCGGCTCGAGGCGCTGGATCGACATCGGCTTCTTCAAGTTCCAGCCGTCCGAGTTCGGCAAGTTCCTGTTCGTGCTCGCGCTCGCCGGCTTCGTCGCAGAGCGTGGCCGGCGGATCGGCGAGCTGCGCACGATGCTCGAGACGGTCGGGCTTGCGGCGATCCCCATCTGCCTCGTCTTTCTGCAGCCAGACATCGGCACGGCGCTCGTCTATTCCGCCGCGCTTGCCGCAGTGCTCTTCGTGGCGGGCACACGCTGGACGCACCTTGCTGCGGCGGGGTCGGTCGCACTCATCGGCCTGCTCGCGATTCTCTGGCTTCTGCCTGCGGTCGGCGTCCACGTGCTCAAGCCGTACCAGCAGTCCCGGCTCACGGGGTTCACCCACCCGACGAGCGATCCGGCCGGGGCGACCTACAACATCAACCAGTCGATCGTGGCCCTCGCCTCTGGTCAGGTGAGTGGACGCGGCGTGCGGAATTCGACGCAGACGAACCTCGACTTTCTGCCCGAGCATGCGACCGACTTCGTCTTCGCCTCCTACGGGGAGCAGCGGGGCTTCATCGGCGCCGCACTCCTGCTCGGGCTCTACCTGCTCGTCGTCTGGCGCGGCCTGCGGATCGTCACGGTCGCGCGAGACATCTTCTCGGCGGTCGTGGCCGGGGGGATCGTGATCGCGATGCTCTTCCAGATCTTCGTCAACGCGGGGATGACGGAGGGGATCGCGCCGATCACCGGGATCCCGCTCCCCTTCGTCAGTGTCGGCGGGTCCTCGATGATCGCGAACCTCTGTGCGGTCGGCATTCTGCTCGCGATCCACGCGCGGGGCCGGGGCGCCCGCTCGGCGCGGCGCCGGTAGTGGCGCTCCCCGTCCGACTGGCGGTCGTCCACGGCCTCGCCCAGGAGATCTCGGCGGCGGCGAGGGACGCGCGCCCGCTCGCGGTCGGAGGAGTGCTGGCCGAGGTGCTGCAGAAGGAACTCGCTCGCGGCGGCGACCCGACTGCAGTCCTGGTCGGCGGACCGGAAGGTGCCGCGCTCTACCTGCACGTGCTCGGTACCGAGGCGGTGCCCGACGAGGAGGCGTTCAAGCAGGCGCGCAGGGCGCGGGTCCCGTTCGTCGCGATCACGCACGGTGAGGAGCGGCTCCCGTACGTCCTCGCGACGGACGTCGTCCGGATCAGGCCCGGAGCGGGCTTTCCGGTCGAGGAGATCGTGCGCGTGGTTGCCCGGAAGCTCGGCGAGCGGGGGACGGCGCTCGCGGCGCGGCTGCCGCTGCTCCGCGGGCCGCTCTGCGATCGCCTGATCGGGACGTTCTCGCTGAGGAACGGCATCGTCGGCGCGGCGGTCTTCATCCCCGGGGTCGACCTGCCCGTGCTCGCGCTCAACCAGCTCAGGCTCGTGCTGCGGATCGCCGCCGCGCACGGCCAGGAGGTCGACGCACAGCGCCTACCCGAAGTCATGGGGACGATCGGTGCCGGGTTCGGGCTCCGCAACGTCGCTCGCGAACTGCTCGATTTTGTGCCGGTGGCAGGGTGGGCGGTCAAGGGCGCGGTGGCGTATGCGGGCACGCGCGCCCTCGGCGAAGCCGCACTGCTGTGGTTCGCCGAGCGGAACCGCGCCCGACCCGGCTAGGCGGCTGCCGGCCGCAACTTCTCGCGCCGCGTCCTGATCGCGCGCAGCCGCTGGCTCAGCCGTGCCCAGGCCCACGGCTCGAGCTCGCCGTAGCGCGCGCGCGCTTGTCCACGCGTCGCCTCGAGGTACTCGAACCACGCATCCGCCTCCTCGATCATCAGCAGTTCCTCTGCTTGCAGCTTGGCCGACACCCGGTCACCTCCGAGATTGCTCAAGGTTGCAGTGATCGTAGGTCTGAAGCCGGACGGCATCAGCCGGGCGCCAGCCTGGCGGCCGGGACGCCCGATCCGGACCGGCTGCTAGCCTGCACATGCCGATGTTTTTCGCACATGACCCGAAGCGCGCGCCCCGTCCCCGTCTTGGGGGTGTCGCAGCCGCGCGCTCTTACGAAGGAGATTTCCTTGCCCTGGTTCCGTCGTCGAAAGAACGTGCAGGAGCCGGCGCCCGTCGAGGCCGCCGCTCCCGTTGCACCACCTGAGGTCGTACCTCCCACGCCGCCGTCCGCCGAGGGGGGCGCGGCAACCGATCCAGCCAGGCCAAAGCGCCGCCGCGGTAGCCGCGGAGGGCGCGGCCGCAAGAAACCCGGCGCCGGCGAGACGCAGGAGCAGGCCGAGGGGCCGACTGCCGAGCAGAAGCCCGCGGAGCAGAAGCCGGCCGCGCGAAAGCCGACCGAGCGCAAACCCGAGCGAGCGACCTCCCAGCGCGCAGAGCGCCGCCAGAGCCAGGGCGGCCGCCGACGCCAGGCGCCGAAGCGCGCGCCGCTCCCGGCCGCCAGGCGAGAGCTCCTCGTCTCGGTCGACGTCGGCGAGCAGCGCGTCGCCGTCCTCGAGGACGACAAGGTCGCCGAGGTCTACCTCGAGCGGCCGGAGCGCCGCTCGATCGCGGGGAACATCTATCTCGGCACCGTCGACAACGTCCTGCCGGGAATGGAGGCCGCGTTCGTCGAGATCGGCCTCGAGAAGAACGGCTTCCTCTACGTCGATGAGATCGTCGCCCCCGAACTCGAGGGCCGCCACCACGGCCGCAAGATCCAGGATCTGATCAGCAGGGGCCAGACGATCCTCGTCCAGGCGGTGAAAGACCCGATGAAGACGAAGGGCGCCCGCCTGACGACTCAGATCTCGCTGCCCGGCCGTTTCGTCGTCCTCGTCCCGCAGGGCGAGGGGCTCGGAGTCTCACGGCGGCTCGACGACGACGAGCGCCAGCGGCTGAAGGACATCCTCAAGAAGCTGAACGTCAAGGAGGGTGGGCTGATCGTCCGGACGGCCGCCGAGGGCGCCTCCGAGGAGGACATCGAGCGAGATCTCGTCTTCCTGCAGCGGCTCTGGAAGACGATCGAGGCGCGCGCAAAAAGCGCGAAGGCCCCGGAACTGATCTACCAGGAAGCCGAGCTGCCGCTGCGCGTCACGCGCGACCTCTTCACGGGCGACTTCGAGCGCGCCCTCGTCGACAACGACCGTGCGTTCAAGCGCATCACGGGCTACCTGAAGAAGACCTCGCCGCACATGGTCGAACGGGTGATTCGCTACAAGGACAAGCCGCCGCTCATGGAGGCCTTCGGCGTGGAGGCCGAGATCAAGTCGACTCTCAACAAGCGCGTGGATCTGCCCTCTGGCGGATACCTCGTCTTCGACTACGCCGAGGCGTTCACGGTGATCGACGTCAACACCGGCCGGTTTGTCGGCGGCCGCGGCAAGAACTCGGGCGCACGACTCGAGGACACGATCACGAAGAACAACCTCGAGGCGGTGAAGGAGGTCGTCCGTCAGTTGCGCCTTCGCGACATCGGCGGGATCATCGTCATCGACTTCATCGACATGGCGAACCCGAAGAACCGAGGCGCCGTGGAGGACTCGCTTCGAACGGAGCTCGAGCGTGACCGGACGAAGACCTACGTCGTCGAGATCTCGCCGCTCGGCCTCGTCGAGATGACACGCCAGAACGTCACGGATGGGCCCCGCGAGATCATGACCCGCAAGTGTCCGACCTGCGGCGGTGACGGGATCGTCCTCTCGGCGACGTCCGCCTCAGTCGAGATCGAGCGGCGTCTGCGGGCCCTTGCCGCGGGCTCGCGCAGCCAGGCATACACAGTGGAGGTCGAGGACGAGGTGGCGTCGATCTTGATCGGCACCGGCGCCTCGCGGTTGATCGAGCTGGAGGCGCAGACGAAACGTCGCTTCTTCTTCGAGCCGAAGGAGGGCGTCCACACAGACCACCTGGCCGTGCTCGCCGAGGGCAAGCTCGCCGACCTGCAGCCAGAGGCGCCGGTTGCCGAGGGCGCCGAGATCCGCGTCGAGCTCCTCGAGATCGGGCGTCACGACATCACCGCCGCGGTCGGCCGGGTCGATGGCCTGGCGGTCGAGATCGGGAACGCAGCCTCGCTCGTCGGCAAGAAGGTCAAGGTCAGGATCGAACGGATTCTCGACGGGATCGCGTACGGCTCGCTCGTCCAACCGGCCACGAAGGCGCCGCCCGAGCCACTGACAGCCGAGGCCGAGGCCGAGAAGCCGACCCGGAAGCCTCCGGCCCGCAAGAGCGGGTCAGCCGGAGCTTCGACCGCGCTCGACGGCGAACTCGACGACGAGCCCGGGGAGTTCGACGAGGAGCCGGACGAGACGGCGGAACCCGTTCAGGCCGCTGAACCCGACGAGGCCGTGGAGTCGGAGGAATCCGTGCAGTCGGAGGAATCCGTGCAGTCGGAGGAATCCGTGCAGTCAGAGGAGCTCGAGGCCGTCGCCGAGGGCGATGAGCCGGCCTCGGACGGCGCAGCGCCGAAGAAGCGCACGCGCCGCGGCTCGCGCGGAGGGCGCCGCAGGAAGGGACCGGCCGCCGGCGCGGACGGCGCCGAACCTCCTGCGGATCGCGAAGAGGCCGGCCCCGCGCCGACCCTCGGGCAGGGCGAGGCCGATGTGCAGGAGCAGCCGGCCGGCCGCGAGCAGCCTGCGGCGAGGATCCACCTCCCCGACGAGACGCTCGGGCGCGAGGGCGTATCCGTCGAGGGCGACGAGGTTGCCCATGCGGACGGCGCTCAGCCTTCGGCGCCGAAGAAGCGCACGCGCCGTGGCTCACGCGGCGGCAAGGGCCGCAAGAAGCCCGCCGCCGCGTTGGCCGAGGCAAACGGCCGGCAGCGGGCGGCCGAGCCACAGGGGGGGGCAAGGCCCGAGGCGGGGGAGGCGGAGCCGGAGGCGGTAGTCGAACCGGAAGCAGTAGGCCAACCGGAGGCGGCAGCCGGATCGGAGGCTCCGCAGGACGGTGAGCCCGGCTATGTGCCGATGTCCGAATGGATCGACGACTTCGAGCGCTCACGCAGGTGATGGCTTTCGCTAGACTGCCCCGATTCGCGGGCCAGCAGCCCGCGTTTTCCCTGCTCATGAGCTATGCGATCATCTCACTTGGAGGCAAGCAGTACCGCGTCCAGCCGGGGGAGTACCTGCTCGTTGATCGCGTCAAGACCGAGGCCGGCAAGACCTTCCAGCCGACCGTCCTGATGGTCGGTGGTGACGGAAAGGCGGATTTCACGTCGAAGACGACGGTGACCGCCAGGGTCGTTGAGCACCTGCTCGGGGAGAAGATCCGCATCGGCAAGTACAAGGCGAAGTCCGGCTACAAGAAGCACACCGGCTACCGAAGTCGCCTGACCAAGATCGAGATCGAGGCGATCGGCGCCGCACAGGCGGCCGCGAAGGGGACTGAAGAGCCGGCGGCCACCGCGAAACCGCAGGTGGAGAGTGAGCCGGCTCCGCAGCCGACACCCGCCGCCCTCGCCGGCGCCGTGCCGGAGGGCTACGCCAGGTTGACTGTGGCCCAGGTGGCCGAGCTCGCTCCAGACTGGGATCGGCTGACGCTCGAGGCTGCGCTCGCCTACGAAGGCGCACACGGGCAGCGCAAGGGCGCGACCGCGGCGCTCGAGTCCGCGATCGCGTCGAAGCAGGAAGGGGGCTTCTAGATGGCCCACAAGAAAGGCCTCGGGTCTTCGCGAAACGGGCGCGACTCCAACCCGAAGATGCTCGGCGTGAAGATCTTCGGCGGCCAGGAGGTCGCGGCGGGCATGATCCTCGTCCGCCAGCGCGGGACGCGCTTCCGCCCGGGGCCGGGGACGGGCATCGGTCGCGACGACACGATCTTCGCGACGCGCGAGGGCACCGTTGAGTTCCGGACGAGCGGTGAGCGCCGCTTCATCTCCGTCATCTAGCGTTCCCCCCGCGACCCTCTACGATTCCGGCGTGTTCTCTCTGGCGGCGCCGGCCGAACCTTCCTCGTGCACGCCCGTGGCACCGGCCGCTCGACCGCGGCAAGGCACGCGAGATGGCTGATCCGAAGCGCAACTCGCCGTTCCACGACCGTGCGCAGATTCACGTTCAGGCAGGGCGGGGGGGCGACGGCTCGATCCATTTCCGGCGCGAGAAGCACGTACCGAAAGGCGGACCGGACGGCGGGGACGGAGGTCGCGGCGGTGACGTTCTGGTGGTCGCCGATCCGGCGCTTCGCGACCTCTCGGCCTTCCGCCGCCGCAAGTGGTTCGAAGGCCGCCGCGGCGAGCCTGGGGGCGCGTCGCGTCGTCACGGCGCCGACGGGGTGGACGTGGAGGTGCGCGTCCCCGTCGGCACTCAGATCCTCGACCGGGACGGGCGGCTCGTTGCGGATCTCGCGCGTGCGGATACGCGTGTCCTCCTTGCTCCCGGGGGAACAGGTGGTAAGGGCAACTCCCGCTTCGCGACGGCGACACGCCAGGTGCCGCGCTTCGCGGAGACCGGCATCCCGGGCGAGGAGGGCGACTACGAGCTTCGGCTGAAGCTGCTCGCCGACGCCGCCATGGCCGGTCTGCCGAACGCGGGTAAGTCGTCGCTGCTCGCCCGGATTTCGAACGCCCGCCCGAAGGTTGCAGAGTATCCGTTCACGACGCTTCAGCCGATCCTGGGCACCGTCGACGCCCCTGACGCGACCCGACAGCTGATCGTGGCCGACGTGCCCGGATTGATCGAGGGCGCAAGCGAAGGCGTCGGCCTCGGCCACGAGTTTCTCGCACATCTCGAGCGTGCGCGCCTGCTCCTCCACGTGATCGACGCGTCCACGGGCGACGCCGACGACCGCTGGATTACGATCGATGCCGAGCTCGCCGCCTACGGCATGGGCCTGAACGAGCGGCCACAGGCAGTGGTGCTGAACAAGATCGATCTCCTGTCCGAGCCGGCCGAGTTCGGGGTCGAGGACGAGCGAATCATCCGGGTCTTCCGTATCTCCGCCGCCACAGGCGTCGGCATCGACGAGCTGCGGCGCGCCCTGTTTCGGCTCTGTCCCGCCCAGCCTGCGCCACCGGCGGCCCAAGCCGAGACCCCGCTCGTCGACTTTCTCGTCTACCAGCCGCAGCCGGCCCGACGCGGCTACCGGATCTACCGCACCGACCGCGGCTTCCGCGTCGTCGGCAAGGCCCCGGGGCCCGAGGAGCTCGAGGCGGCGCTCCACGCTGCGGGCGTCCGCAAGGGGGTCGAGGTCGAGATCGGCGACGAGACGCTCGAGTGGGGGTCTTGACCGGCCTCTACGGCGGCGCCTTCGATCCGCCGCACCTCGGGCACGTGGAGGTCCTGCGCTCTGCGAAGCAGCACTTCGGGCTCGAACGGCTCGTCGTGCTCGTGAGCGCGACGCCGGGGCACAAGGCTGTCGTCCTGGACGCGAGCACCCGCCTCGAGCTGGCCCGAGCGGCCTTTCCGCACGAGGACGTCCGCCTGGACGGGCACCGCCGAACGATCGACATGCTCCGCGACTGCCGGTGGGACGACCCTCTGTTTCTGATCGGTGCCGACGAGTTCTGCGACTTCCCCTCTTGGAAGCAGCCCGAGGAGGTGCTGAAACGAACGCGGCTTGCCGTTGCCACCCGACCGGGGTTTCCCCGCGAGCGGATCGAGTCAGTGCTCGAAGGCCTGGGCCGGCGCGACCGCGTCCTCTTCTTCGAGATCGAGCCGCACGAGGTCGCCTCCCGGGAGATTCGCGCCCGAGCGGCCGCGGGAGCGCCGCTCGCTGGTCTCGTTCCGGCTGAGGTCGAGCGGCTGATCGCCGAGCGGGGTCTCTACGATCGCAAGGCTGGGCTACACTCCCCGCGAACCCGAAGGGACTCGAGACCCACCTGACTCCACTCGAACAAGCCCGCCGAATCGCCGCTCTCGCTCACGAGAAGCTGGCGGAAGAGATCGTCATCCTCGACATGCGGCCGGTGTGCACCTACACCGACTACTTCGTCCTCGCAACGGGACGCAATCCGAGGCAGACCGTCTCGATCTGGGACGAGGTGCACGGCAGGCTGAAACAGGAAGAGCGGCTCCTGCCACGCACGGTTGACGGCACCAAGGAAGGCACCTGGATCCTCGGGGACTACCTCGATGTCGTCCTCCACGTCTTCACCCCCGAAGCACGGGCGTTCTACCGTCTAGAGGAGCTCTGGGGCGACGTGCCGATGGTCGAGGCGGAAGCGGCAAGCGCCTAGCCGCCCGGCTACAATTGCCCGCTGCGGGGCCATAGCTCAGCTGGGAGAGCGCCTGCATGGCATGCAGGAGGTCGCCGGTTCGAGCCCGGCTGGCTCCACTACCCCGCGCATGGAAATCGTCGACTTCCACGGGCGGCCTTTGAGTTCCGGTGCTGCGCGAGCGCGGGCAAACCCGCTCTCGCGACGACTCTTGGCTCGTCGCCTCGCGCGTAACGGATGCCCTCTGGCAGAAAGCCACAGGCGTCGCGTAGCGTTCGGTTGGTGGCGATTCCATGATCGACGCGCATGGACAGACGGAGATCACGGCGCCGGTCGAGGCTGTCTTCGACCGCCCCGCGGATGCGCGCAACGAGCCGAGCTGGCTACCGGGCGGCGAACGGGTGAAGAAGCTGAGCGACGGGACGGTCGGGTTGGGCAGGCGGTTCGAGGGCGTCTACGCCAGGGCTGGGGCGGTAACTGTGGAGCTCGTGGAGTTCGAGCGGCCGCGCGTGCGGAGCGGGTCGCCGCGTGCCTGGGCGGTGAGCAGGTCTGCGAGGTAGGTGAAGAGGGATCGGTGTTGGAGGCGGCAGGTGACCGAGATCTCCGACGCGGGCGCGGGAGATGAACCCAAAAACAGCACAGAGAAGATGAGGCGGAACTCCCGCCGCATCGGAGTCCTGCCTCACCTGTCGCCCAGGCCCTGCCGAGTGGACGGGCGTTCCCTGCGCCTTGCTGCCAGGAGCCCCGCCGCATCGGGCTCGCTGACTACTCAGGTTATGGCGGATCGCGGCTGCTTCACCCATCCCTCGGTGGGTGGTTTTGGAGGCTTGTTCACTTCCCCCGGATGGGGCAGGCGCGCCTCTTTGGGGACGGCTACGTTGAGCCGTGACGGAACGTGCTCAGCCTTCCAGATGAACGTTTCGTCCTTAGAGCCGGTGTGCAGGGGGGCCGCAGCCTTCGTCCACCGGCTCTTCTTTTTTCCTGGCGTTCGGCTCCCTGGCGGTCGCGCTACGGGCCTGCTAGGTGCCCGAGCGTGACTGAGGGGCGTAATCCCACGGTGCGGTCGAGGGCCTTCTCGGGAGCGGATGGATTCTTCGGCGTCGCTACCGGCAACTTCGTCAAGAGTTTCGCAGTCTCGTCGTCGATCCGGGATAGTCGGGAACAAATCGCCACGTGCCCGCGCGGGGCGCCGAGTCGCCGCCAACCTGGTCGCCGATTGAGACCGAGGCGTGCCATCGACGTCCGCGGCGGAGAAGCGCATCCTCGTGGACCCCGGGATTGGGAAGCTGCTCGCCGAGGACGACGTTCTGCCAACTACTGATCGCCCGCTGGGCGGATGGCGCGGGGCAGAAGCTGCGAGCCTCGGGATGACCTCGTTGCGGTGCCCTGAGTCGTACCGATCTCGAGCTCGCGGAAGGGAGATGCATCATGGGCAAGCTGATCTATTCAACGATCACCTCGCTCGACGGCTACGTCGCGGACGAGGAGGGCAACTTCGACTGGGCTGCGCCGGACGCGGAGGTGCACGCATTCGTCAACGACCTCGAGCGGCCGCTCGGCACCTACCTTTACGGGCGCCGGATGTACGAGGTGATGGCCGCTTGGGAAGCCATGCCCGTCGCCGACCAATCTCCACCGATGCGGGACTTCGCCGAGATCTGGCGGGCGGCCGACAAGATCGTGTACTCCAAGACGCTGGAGAGGGTCTCCAGCGCCAGAACGCGGATCGAGCGTGACTTCGCCTCCGAAGCGATCCAAGAGCTGAAAGCGGCGGCAGGACCTGACATCAGCGTGGGCGGTCCAGATCTCGCCGCCCAGGCGATCCAGGCCCGGCTCGTCGACGAGCTCCACCTGCTCGTGACACCCATCGTCGTAGGAGGCGGAAAGTCTTCCCTCCCCGCCCAGGTCCCCATGAGGCTCGAGCTGCTGGAGGAACGGCGATTCGACAGCGGCGTGGTTCACCTTCAGTACCGGATCGGGCCGTGAGGCGGCGGAACTCGACTCGGAGGTTCGGCTCGACCGTGATGCTCGTCGAACGAGCGTGTCGTCTCGAGGGTTCGCTCAGCGGGTGATGGTGCCGGCACGCGGGGCGATGCAGAGAAGGAGTCGGGCATCGTGCCGTTTCTCGAGCCGCACGCAGCCATGGAGTCCGTGCCGTCCGCGGATGCCGATTCCGTTCGCCAGCCGTCTCGGGCGATGTGGCCCGGGTGCCGGCGTAGTTCCATCGGGCAAGCGCTCGCTGAACCGAGCGGTTTCGGCCTCGCCGGATAGGCTGCGCCGGTGCGAATCCTGGTCACTGGTTTCGAGCCGTTCGGCGGCGCCGCCGTGAACCCGTCGGCTCGGTTGGTCGAGGCGCTGGGTGCGGATCCGCCCGCGGGAATGGAGCTGAGGACGGCGGTGCTCCCGGTTGCCTACGCACGCGCGCGGCCCGCGCTTGCGGAGGCGGTTCGCGGCGCGCAGGCCGAAGCGGTCGTCTGCTTCGGGCAGGCAGACGGGCGCGCCCGCATCACCGTCGAGCGGGTGGCGCTGAACCTCGACGACGCCGAGGCGCCCGACAACGAGGGCGTCGTCTCGACTGCGCCGATCACCCCTGCTGGGCCGGCCGCCTACTGGTCGACGCTGCCGGTCGAACTGCTCGTGGGGGCCCTGCGCGCCCACGGAATACCCTCCGCGGCCTCGCGAGACGCGGGCGGCTTCCTCTGCAACCACGTCTTCTACTCTCTGATGGAACTCGCCGCGGGCGAGCTGCCGAAGCTGATGGCCGGCTTCGTCCACGTGCCGCTCCTCCCCGAGCAGACGCTCGCAGAAGACCTGCCGAGCATGCCGTTCTGGATGCTCCTGCGGGCCGGCCGGATCGTGCTCGACGTGCTCGCCGAGCCGGTAGGGTCTGGGCGTGCGCGGGGTCTGGATCACGGAGCTCGAACGCCCACCTGAACTGGCCGCGCTTGCGGAGCCGAATACCGGCCGCATCGTCGAGATGGCAGCCGTGTCGCTCAACCCGCTCGATCTCTCCGTCGCTGCCGGACGCTTCTACGGCGGCCACCCGGAGCTGCCGTATGTTCCGGGCTGCGAAGGCGTCGGGAGGACCGGGGACCGCCTCGTCTACGTCTTTGGCGGCGGTCTCGGCGTCGCGCGCAACGGGACCCTCGCGGAGCGCGTGGTCGCCCCGGATGGGGCCTGGTTCCAGCTTCCGGACGACGCCGACCCGGCGCTTGCAGCCGTCTGCGGGATCGCCGGCGTGGCGGCTTGGGCCCCCGTGACGCGCGTCGCCGAGGTGGCCGAGGGCGACCGCGTCCTCGTACTCGGCGCCACCGGCACCGTCGGGCTGATCGCGGTTCAGGCTGCAAAGCTCCGGGGCGCAAGTTGGGTTGTCGCAGCGGGACGCGACCCGAGGCGTCTCGATCGGGCGCGGGCGCTCGGTGCCGACGCCGTTGCAGAGCTCGGCGACGATACCGCGGGCTCGTTTGCACGTGCGTTCGGGAATGACGGTCCCACGGTCGTAATCGATCCGCTCTGGGGCGAGGCGGTTGCCGCGGCGTCCCAGGTGGCGGCGCCGGGAGCCCGGATCGTCCAGATCGGCCAGTCCGCGGGAGCGGAGGCGACCTTCGACTCTGCCGCTGTGCGCGGGAAGCAGCTGCGCATCTTCGGACATTCGAACTTCGCCCTCGCTCCGGACGATCGCCGCGCAATCCACCTCGAGCTCCTTGCGGAGGTGCAGGCCGGGCGGATCACGATCGACCTCGAGCGCTTCCCGCTCGAGCGGATCGCAGAGGCCTGGGATGCGCAGGGCTCCGGTACGAAGGCCGTCGTTGAGCTCTGACGGCTTTCTCGGCGGCATCGCTTCATCACCCCGAACCGGCTTTGGCCGCCCAGTCTGCGGGGCGGGCGCACCGGTTTTCCGT
>JBHEMK010000001.1:0-15338 GCA_046262635.1 Gaiellaceae bacterium | reverse complement strand
TCTCCGTCGTGGGCAACCGGCCGCAGTTCATCAAGTCCGCGCCCCTCTCTCTCGCACTGCGGAAGGCGGGCTTCCAGGAGTCCGTTTTGCACAGCGGGCAGCACTGGGATCGCGAGCTCTCGCAGGTCTTCTTCGACGACTTCGACCTCCCGGAACCCGCGTATCGGCTCGATCTGCACACGTCCGACCCCGCCGCGATGGAGCCCGGGATCCGAGCGGTTCTCGACCGTGAGCGGCCCGACTGGACGCTTGTCTACGGCGACACGAATACGACCCTCGCCGGTGCGCGTTCCGCGGTCCGAGCGGCGGTCCCCCTCGCACACGTCGAGTCCGGCCTGCGAAGCGGCGACTGGTCGATGCCCGAGGAGCGCAACCGCATCGAGGTCGACCGCGTCGCCCAGCTGCTGCTCTGTCCGGACGAGCGCTCGGCTCGCAGGCTCGTGGGGGAAGGCGCACGCGGGCGCGTGGAGGTTGTCGGCGACGTGATGGCCGATGCTTGTCTGTGGCTGGCGCCGCTTGCGCGGGACCGGTCGGACGTGCTCGCGCGGTTCGGGCTCGAGCCCGGTGCCTACGTGGTCGCGACGATCCACCGGGAGGCGAACGTCCAGCCGCAGCGGCTCGCCCGGATCGTCGACGGACTGAACCGGATCGAGGAGACCGTGGTCTTCCCCGCCCACCCGCGCACGCGCAGCCGGCTCGCGGGGGTCGGCCCCCGCATTCGACTGACCGAGCCGCTCGGCTATCTCGACATGACGGCGCTGGCCTCGCAGGCGCGCGTGATCGTAACCGATTCGGGCGGATTGCAGAAGGAGGCCTACTGGTACGGCGTTCCCTGCGTCACCGCCCGACCCTCGACAGAGTGGGTCGACACGGTTGAGGTCGGCGCGAATATCCTGGTTGACGACGATCCGGAGAAGCTCGCCAACGCCGTCGCTGCGGCGAGGATGCCCGCAGGGCGGCCGCAGCTCTACGGGAACGGCCACGCCTCGGAGCAGATCGCCCGAGTCCTGCTCGATAGCCTGTGCGGCCGTGAAGCCTGACATCGCCATCGTCGGAGCAGGGTACGTCGGTCTGCCGCTTGCCCAGGTTTTCGCCGAGGCCGGCAAGAAGGTCGTCCTCGTCGAGGTCTCCCCGGAGCGGGTGGCGATGATCGAGCGCGGCGAGAGCTACATCGAGGACATCCCGGCCGAGACGCTGAAGCGGCTCGTCGCGGGCGGCCTCAGCGCGACGACCGACTACGACGTTCTGCGCGACGCAGACGCGATCCTCATCGCTCTACCGACCCCTCTCTCCAAGCAGCGGGAGCCCGATCTCACGATCGTCCTCAGCGCGGTCGAGCAGATCGGCTCTCGCCTGCGCGAGGGTCACCTCGTCGTGCTCGAGTCGACGACGTATCCCGGCACGACCCGCGAGAAGGTTCTGCCGATCCTCGAGCGCGTGAGCGGCCTTAAGGCCGGTGCAGGATTTCACCTGGCCTTCTCGCCCGAGCGCGTCGACCCCGGCCGGACGGACTGGACGACGAAGAACGTGCCCAAGGTCGTCGGCGGCGTCACAGCAGCCTGCACCGACCGCGCCGCCGAACTCTACGGCGGCGCGATCGAGACCGTGCACACGGTCACTTCGCCCGAAGCGGCCGAGCTGACGAAGCTGCTCGAGAACATCTTTCGCTCGGTCAACATCGCGCTCATGAACGAGCTCGCGCAGCTCTGCGACCGGATGGAGATCGACGTCTGGGAGGTCGTCGAGGCAGCTGCCACGAAGCCGTTCGGCTTCATGAGCTTCCAGCCGGGCCCCGGTCTCGGCGGGCACTGCATTCCGATCGACCCCTTCTACCTGACCTGGAAGGCGCGCGAGTACGACTTCTACACCGAGTTCATCGAGCTGGCCGGAAAAGTCAACGAGAACATGCCGTACTACTGCCGCTCGCTCATCTCGCAGGCGCTGAACCACGGGACCCAGAAGTCGCTGAAGGGCTCGAAGGTGCTCGTGCTCGGGGTCGCGTACAAGGCCGATATCGGTGACATGCGGGAGTCGCCGGCCCTGAAGATCATCCAGCTGATCACAACGGCTGGCGCAGAGGTCTCCTACCACGACCCGCACGTGCCGGAACTCCCGGAGCTGGGACTACGATCCGTGCCGCTCGATCCGGCCGCCTACGATTGCGTCACGATCATCACGGCGCACTCGACGATCGACTACGACGCACTCGTGGACGAGGCGAAGCTCGTCGTCGACTTTCGCAACGCGACCGGCGAGAAGGGGCGGACCTCCGAGACGGTCTGGAAGCTGTGATCGGACTCGTCGGGCTCGGCTACTGGGGGCCCAATCTCGCCCGAAACTTCGACGATCTCGGCGCGCTCGGCGCGATCTGTGACCTCGACGAGGGCCTGCGCGCGCGCTTCGCGGCCCGCCATCCTCGTGCGCGTGTGTATGACGACTTCTTGGCGATGCTCGCGGACGATGGGCTCGACGCGATCGTCGTTGCCACACCGGTGCCGACGCACTACGGCCTCGCGAAGCACGCGCTCCAGGCGGGGAAGCACGTCTTCGTCGAGAAGCCGCCGGCGATGCGCGGGGCGGAGATGGAGGAATTGATCGCCCTCGCGGTCGCGCGCGATCTCGTTCTGATGCCGGGGCACCTCCTTCTCTACCACCCCGGCATCCAGCGCGTGAAGCAACTGATCGACGACGGCGACCTCGGCGAGGTCTTCTGCATCTACGGCAACCGCCAGAACCTCGGCGTCATCCGCAAGGACGAGAACGCCCTCTGGTCACTCGGCGTACATGACCTCTCGGTCATCCTCTACCTGCTGGACGAGGAGCCGGTGGAGGTCTCGGCCCACGGAAACGCCTTCCTCAACCCAGGCGTCGAGGACGTCGTCTTCTGCTATCTGCGCTTCCTCAGCGGCAAGATCGCTCACATGCACCTCTCGTGGCTCGATCCGCACAAGATGCGGAAGGTCACCGTCGTCGGAAACGAGAAGATGGCGGTCTTCGACGACATGGAGCTCGAACGCAAGGTGACGATCTACGAGAAGGGGCCGTGGCAACCCGCCGAGACCTACGGCGAGTGGCGCACGCGCACCGGGGACATCTTCAGTCCGCGGACCCCGAACGACGAGCCGCTGCGGCTCTAGTGCACGCACTTCCTCGACCTCGTCGAGCGGGGGCCGGGCGACCACAAAGAGGCGCGGGACGGGCTTGCCGTCGTGCGCGCACTCGAAGCGCTGCAGCTAACGCTCGAGAAAGCTCGCGCGTGAGTGCGGAGGTGCACGCGAGCGCGATCGTCTACCCCGGCACGGTGCTTGGGGAAGGCGTCAAAGTCCTCGAGAACGCCGTCGTCGGCAAGCAGCCTTCACTCTCGCCGCGCTCCACCGCGGTGCGCGAACAGCTGCGGCCGACCCAGCTCGGGCCCGGGACGATCGTCTCGACCGGTGCGATCGTCTTCGCCGGCACGACGATCGGCGCGCGTGTGATCCTCGGCGACCAGTCCTGCGTCCGCGAGCGCGTCACGGTCGGCGACGACGTCGTGATCGGCCGAGGTTCGCTCGTCGAGAACGACACAACGATCGGCGCGCGGGCAAGGATCCAGGCGGAGGCGTACATCACGGCCTACTGCGCGCTCGAGGACGACGTCTTCGTCGCGCCGTGCGTCGTCACGACCAACGACAACCTGATGGGCCGCACCGAGCTGCGGCACGGCCGGATCAAGGGGCCGACGATCCGGCGGGGGGCCCGGATCGGCGGCGGCGCGGTTCTCTGCCCCGGCGTCGAGATCGGCGAGGAGGCGTTCGTCGGGGCCGGCGCCGTCGTCACGAGGGACGTGCCGCCGCGCACGCTCGTCGTCGGCAGTCCAGCGCGAGTCCTGCGGGACGTCCCCACAGAGGAGCTGCTCGAGAGCTCTTAGCTCTTCGAGAAGGTCAGGGTGTACGGGCCGTAGCCCGGAGAGGTGATCTTCGCCTCGAGGAAGTACCAGCCGGCCACGCGGGCGCGGTAGGCGACCTGCTCGCGAGCACCCGGCCGCACCGACTGGGCGGCGCGCAGGCGCTGGGAGCGCAGGTCGTTGACCTGCTGGGTTCCCGGCTTCCAGAGGACGAGTTCGACGTTCGAGCCGCCCGGGCCAGCCAGGTTCGCCGTGATCCGCTGCCTCTTCTCGAGGTGCACCCGGTAGACGTCGATCTGGTCGTCGTAGTAGTCGACCGTCGCCTCGAGCCGACCCGCGCGGCCGTACACGGTGTGAGCGTAAAGCCCCGCGTCGTCGTTCGACTCGTACCGGTCCGCTGCGGGCAGCAGACCGCCGAGGGAGCCGATCGCCTTGGCGACATCGAGCCTGCCCCAGCCGGTGTAGCCGTCACGAAGCAGCGGGCAGGCTGCGCAGCCGTTCGAGGCGTTGGCGTCGTCGGCTGTGTGCTCGAGCAGGGCGCCGACCTGATCGGGGCGGAGCGCCGGAGCGAGGCTGAGCAGCAGCGCCGCCGCGGCTGAGACCTGGGGCGCTGCGAACGAGGTCCCCTCCGGGTGGCGGTAGTCGTCGGGGCCGCAGTCGGAGTAGCCCTGGTCCGGGCACGTCGGCCGCAAGGCGGTCAGGTCCCGCGGGAACGTCGAGAACATCTCCTGGCCGGGCGCGGCGATATCGTCGTAGATCCGGTCGCGGTTCGAGAACGCCGGCACGGAGCCGTTGCGGCCGAAGGCGCTGACGCCGATCACGTGCGGCAGCGCAGCCGGGTAGCTCGCGAAAGGCCACGGCGTCACGGGCGCCTCGTCGCCGTTGCCGACCGCGGCGACGAGCACCGCGCCCTTCTGGTAGGCGTAGGCCACCGCATCCGACTCGAGGCGGGAGAAGGTGTCACGCTCGGGCGAGCGCGGGTCGCGCACCCCCCCGAGGCTGAGATTGATCACCCGGGCGCCCGCGTCCGCCGCCCAGCGGATCGCCGCCGCCTCTGCCCTGAGTGGGATGGTGCCGTCGCGGCGGACGACCTTCGCGATCACGAGCTGAGCCGCCGGGTAGGCCAGACCCACGATGCCCTGGCCGTCGAGCGCGGCCGCGATCTCGCCGGCCACGAACGTCCCGTGACCCTGCTGGTCGGTGCGCCAGTCGCCGCCGACAAAGCTGCGGCCCGTCAGAATCTTGCCGGCAAAATCGGGATGACCGGCATCGATGCCGGAGTCGACGATCGCCACCTTGACCGGCTGGAAGAGCGTCGGCGGTGGCGGATCGGCCCACGTGTCGAAGGCGTGGTCCTGGACGAGGTACCATTGCTTGGCTGCCAGAGGATCGTTGGGGATGAACGCGGCGGCCGGGGCCGCCGCGACGAGCGCCGTGACGACCAGGACCGCGGCGAGCCGCGTCATCCGGCGACCACGCGCAGCGTCGGGGTCGTGCCCGCTGCGAGGCCCCTCGTGGCGGCGACGCGGGCCCGGTAGACGCCGGAGCTGAGCTGGAGTGCCGTGTCGAAGTTGCCGTTCGCGTCGACGTTCGTCTTCGCGACGGTTGTCCAGGTGCCCGTCGCATTCTGGCGCTGGATCTCGAGCGGCGCGCCGGCAAGGACGGGCCGCACGAGGCCTCGGAGCTCGTTCGGTGTCTTCTGGCCGGAGAATCGGAGCCGGGGAGCGACGGTCACGTGGACCGCCGCCGTGGCGACGCTCGGGGTCGAGAGGCGGTAGTCCGTCGTCACGGACGGTCTGGCAGAGAGTGCGACGGTTCCGTCCGCGCCCGCCGACACCGGGCCGACGGGCTGCCACCCGGCTCCCGCCGGCCGCTGCTCGAGCGCAATTTGCGCAATGCCGCGCGCGAGGCCGCTCAACTGGACGACCGACCCGAACTCGACGGGCGGTGCGGGACTCGGGCGGAAGAGCGAGAGCACACCGACGTCGAACCACGTCGAACGGAGCTTCAGCGCCGCGCGCACCCTGGCCGCGGGGAGGTCGTCCTCGCTCGGCGTTCCGAGCAGCGACACGGTCGTGACGCGGCCCGAGGCGTTGAGCAGCGTCCGCACGTCGGTGACCTGCCCCGGCACGTGGAATGTCTTCGCGAGCTTCGCGCCGGTGAACACGACGGGGCCCCAGTCGTGGTACGGCGAGATCGCGTCGTACGGATCGGGGACCGAGACGAGATAGGGCGTTGCCGTTCCCCAGACGTCCGCGCCGTTCGCTGTGCGCCCGCCGGAGGTCGAGTAGAAGTACGTTCGGGCCACCTGGCCGCCGTAGAGCACGACCTCGCCGGCGGTTGCGCCGACGGCCGCATTCGTAGACGGTCGCTCATGCTCGATCCCGAGATACACCTGGCTGCGCGTGTCCGCATAGAGGTCGAACGGCGCGGCGATCCGTCGCGTCGCAAGCGCGTACGATCGCGCGACCACCGCCTGCGCCTTCAGCGCCTCGGGCGCCCAGCTCGACGGCATCTCCGACGGGACGACGCCGTAGAGGTACTGCTCGAGGCCGACTTCGTCGATCGCCCGGAGCTTCCCGTCGACGACGTCGACGAGGAGGGAGCCGCGGTACGAGCGGCCCCCGAGCTCAAAGGGAGCGGCGCCTGCGAGGAACGTGAGCGGGGGCTGCAGGGCCGCGGGTGCAGCGGCGCCGATCTTGAGCTTGAGTCTTGGACCGAACGAGTACGGGCCGGCGGGCAGCGGTGTCACCCGTCCGGAGCCGTCCCTGACCTTGAAGTCTGACGCCGACGAGACGCTCAGCTTCGGCCTGGCGTCGGCGAGCAGTACGCGCACGCGGCTGAGGGGCGCAGGCCCGAGCGACGTGCCCGGGTAGTAGTGCAGGACGATCTGATCGTACGTCCAGCCGTGCCGCGCGTAGCCGTAGGCGCCGTACTGGCTCAGCCCGACGCCGTGCCCCCAGCCGTGACCGGTGACGACGAATAGGGGCCCGGAGCCGGGGGCGGCCGCGGTGCACGCAGCGCTGCACGCCTGGCGCGTTCCAGCCGCGGACGCTGCTCCCGCCGCAAGGAGCAGGAAGGAAACGGCAAGGACGATCGGGCGACGGGCGATCAATTGCGACCCTCGAGGCTGCGGGACCCACGCGCCGAGAGAGATTCGAGGCTAGCAGAGGATTCCACGTCTGCTGCCGTCCTTACGGAAGCTTCATTTCATCCTCACCGGGAATGGGTGTGAGCTGATGTCGGTCGAGGCCCAGATCTTTCCGCCCCGGTACAAGGGGCCCCAGCGAGTCGGGTACGGCGCCATGGGCGAGATCTACCGCGCCACGGACACGAGCCTCGGCCGGGCGGTCGCGATCAAGGTGCTCTCGCAGCGGTACGCCAAGAACGACTCGATCCGCGAGCGTTTCACACGCGAGGCGCTGGCGGCCGCCCGCCTTTCCGGCGCGCCCAACACGATCACGATCTTCGACGTCGGGGAATGGAACGACCGACCCTTCATCGTGATGGAGTACCTGAGCGGCGGCTCGCTCGAGGCTCGCCTCCGGGCCGGGGGCCTGCTGCCGACGGCCCGGGCGCTCGACTGGATCGAGCAGGCGGCGCGGGCGCTCGACGCAGCCCACGCCGAGGGCGTCGTCCACCGGGACGTCAAGCCGGCGAACCTCCTGCTCGACCGGGAGGGCAACGTCCACGTCGCCGATTTCGGGATCGCGAGCGCGGCTGGAATGGACTCGCTCACGCAGACCGGGACGATTCTGGGCACCGCTGGCTACCTCTCGCCGGAGCAGGCGAAAGGGGAGCGCGCCACGGCGGCGAGTGACCAGTACGCCCTGGGCGTCGTCGCCTTCGAGCTTCTGACCGGCAAGCGGCCCTTCCAGGCGGAGACGATGACGGCCGAGGCGACAGCGCACGTCCACCAGCCGGTTCCGTCGGTGTGCGAGCGGAACGCCGGGCTGCCCTGCGAACTTGACCCGGTGTTCGGGCGTGCGCTCGCCAAGGACCCGGCAGCGCGGTACGGGAGCTGCGGGGAGTTCGTCGCCTATCTCCGCGCCGCATTCGACGACGCGGCCGGGAGCACCGGGATCGTCCCGCCGCCGGCGACCGCGGCCACCGCGGCAACGATTCCGCCCCGGTCGCACCCACCCCGGCCCATCCCGTCCCGGGTCGGCCGCCGCAATCCATGGCTGTGGCCGGTGATCGCACTGCTGGCATTCGCCGCAATCGCCGGCGGTGTCCTCGGCGCCGTGTTGGGCAAGGGCGGCTCGACGCACCGCGTGCAAGGCCAGACGGTCAGGACGACGAATCACCGAACGACGAACCATCAAACGACGGCGCAGGCGACGACGGCGCGGGCGACGACAGCGCAGGCGGCGACCACGGCCCAGGCGACCACGGTTGCACCTGCAACCGCGCCGACGACCCCGGCGGCGACGGCGCCCGCTCCCTCGGGCCGCGATGCCCACTCCCTGAATGACCACGGCTACTCGCTGATGCGGCAGGGAGACTTTCAGGGCGCACTGCCGGCGTTGCAGCAGGCAGTCCAGGGGCTCGAGGGCGCCGGTCCGTCTGATCCCTACGAGGGCTACGCGAACTACAATCTCGGCTACACGCTGCTGCAGCTCGGCCGGTGCGACGAGGCCGCGCAATATCTCGAGCGCGCAAAGCAGCTCGAGCCGAGCCGCCCCGAGCCGAAGGACGCGCTCAAGCGCGCACGCCGCTGCGGCAACGGCGGCTAGCGGGTGGGTGAGGCGCGCACCAGCCGGTCCGCGTACTGCCGCTCGTAGTACTCGCGGTACTCCCCGGATTTGATCGGCTCCCACCAGGCCCGGCAGTCGCGGTACCAGTCGACGGTCTCGCGCAGGCCATCCTCGAGGCTCCGCTCCGGTTGCCACCCGAGCGACCGCAGCTTCGCGGTGTCGAGTGAATAGCGGCGGTCGTGACCCGGCCGGTCGTCGACGCGCCGCAGGAGGGAGGCGTCGGCGCCGGTCAGCTCGATGATCCGGCCGGCGAGCTCGAGGTTCTCGCGCTCATCGCCGCCGCCGATGTTGTATGCCTCGCCCGGCGCGCCCTCGCGCAGCACCAGCTCGATCCCGGCGCAGTGATCATCGACATGGAGCCAGTCGCGCACCTGGCGGCCGTCGCCGTAGAGCGGCAGCGGCTGGCCGTCGAGGGCGTTCGTCACGAACAGCGGGATGAACTTCTCTGGATACTGCCTCGGGCCATAGGTGTTCGAGCCTCGGGTGATCGACGCGTTGACGCCGAAGGTGCGGACATAGGCGGGGATGTGGAGGTCGCCTGCCGCCTTGGCCACGCTGTACGGGCTCGAGGGTCGCACCGGATCGTCCTCGCGCGATGAGCCGCCGGCCTCGAGGTCGCCGTAGACCTCGTCGGTCGAGACCTGGATCAAACGTGCGCCCGTCCGGCGCACCTCCTCGAGCAGCACCTGGGTGCCGAAGAACTCCGTACGGCCGAAGTCCGTCGCGCCGAGGATGGAGCGATCGACGTGGGTCTCGGCGGCGAGGTTGACGATCGCGTCGCAGCCGCGGGCGGCAGCCCTGACCTGCTCGGCGATCGCAATGTCTCCTTCGTGGAACTCGACGTCGCAGCCCACGAGGTTCGCCGGGTTGCCGGAGTAGGTGAGCTTGTCGAGGACGACAACTTCATCGCCGGCCCGTCGCAGCCACCTGATCAAGTGAGACCCGATGAATCCGGCGCCGCCGGTCACGAGCACCCGCATCAGTCGCGTGGATCGGTCTCTGCGGCGATCCGGGCGGGCTCGCCCCGAAGCTTGGCGACGACGTCGTAGCCTTCGTGACGCGCGACGATCCTCTCGACGGCCTGGGTCTCGTGTCCGGCCGCGACCGCAAAGTGTGTCGGTTCGGCGCGAAGCTCCTCGTACGCCGTCATCGTCATGCGGATGCGCTGCGTGCAGGAGTGATCTCCACAC
Source organism: Gaiellaceae bacterium (assembly GCA_046262635.1). Lineage (GTDB taxonomy): Bacteria > Actinomycetota > Thermoleophilia > Gaiellales > Gaiellaceae > JBHEMK01. Next base: position 5,508 of record JBHEMK010000001.1, on the reverse strand, counting down.
TCGCAGACGAACTCCGCCTCGGTCAGGGGCGCATTGAACTCGTCGTTGATCGCCTTCACGCGCTCGTTGACCTCGCGGAAGAGCACCTCGTTCAGTCCGACCCGCCGTACTCGCTCGTCCATGTGCGCCGCCAGTGTAAACTCCGCCCGATGTTTTTGAGGCGACGTAGCCTCGGTCGCGGTGGGCGCGTCCGAGGCTCTTTGCGTTAAGAGGAGGATTGATGGCGCAGGTGGAGAGCAGGAACCGGGCGACGTCGAGCGAGGAGGCGCGGCGGGGAGTTCTCGGCCGCATTCAGGAGGAGGGCGTCCAGTTCGTCCTGCTCTGGTTCACCGACATTGAGGGACATCTGAAGAGCTTCGCCGTCACGCCGAACGAGGTTGAGGCCGCGCTGGACGACGGGATGGGCTTCGACGGCTCGTCGATCACCGGCTTCAACGCGATCGAGGAGTCGGACATGGTCGCGATCCCCGATCCCAAGACGTTCCAGCTGATGCCGTGGAAGGAGGGCGAAACGAAGGTCGCGCGGATGATCTGCGACGTCGTGACGCCCGACGGGAATCCGTATGAGGGCGACCCTCGCCACGTCCTGCGCAAGGCGCTCGATCGGATGCGGAGCATGGGCTTCGACACGTTCAACGTCGGCCCCGAGCTCGAGTACTTCCTCTTCAAGGACAACACCGGCGCGGAGACCCTCGACGAGGGGGGCTACTTTGCGATGACGACGCTCGATGCGGCGACCGAGTTGCGGCAGGACACGATCCACGCCCTCGAGTCGATGGGCATTCCGGTCGAGTACGCCCATCACGAGGTCGGCCCGTCCCAGCACGAGATCGACGTCCGCTTCGCGCCGGCGCTCGAGATGGCCGACCACACGATCACCTACAGACTGATCGTCAAGGAGATCGCGGCGAAGAACGGCGCCTACGCGACCTTCATGCCGAAGCCGATCTTCGGGGAGAACGGCTCGGGCATGCACACACACATGTCGCTCTTCACCGAAGGCCGCAACCAGTTCTTCGATGCGGAGGACAGGTGGCACCTCTCTGCGGTCGGCAAGGCGTTCATCGCGGGTCAACTTCGGCATGCCCGGGAGATCGCGGCGGTCTTCGCCCAGTGGGTGAACTCGTACAAGCGGCTCGTGCCGGGATACGAGGCGCCGGTCTACGTCGCCTGGTCGCAGCGGAACCGCTCGGCGTTGATCAGGATCCCGCTGTACAAGCCGGGCTCCGAGCAAGCAACCAGGGCCGAGATCCGCTGCCCCGATCCGGCCTGCAACCCGTACCTGACCTTCGCGGCGCTCCTGCATGCGGGGCTCGAGGGAATCGAGCAGGGCTACGAGCTGCCCGACCCGATGGAGACGAACCTCTACCACCTCACCGCCGAGCAGCGGCGCGAGCGAGGGATCATCTCGCTGCCCGAGACGCTCGGCGAGGCGATCGACGAGCTCTCGCAGTCCGAGGTCGCCCGCCAGGCGCTCGGCCCGCACATCTTCGACCGCTACATCGAGCTGAAGCGGAAAGAGTGGGACGAGTACCGGGTGCAGCTCTCGGAGTGGGAGATGCAGCGGTACTTGCCCGTGTTGTGAGAAAGGAGCAAAATAGGTCCCGCTCTGCGCCCTCGGGCTGCTGAGCTGGACTGACGGCCGACTGCGAGCTGCTTCTTCGAGCGGCTCGTGGTCGTTAACCGGTCCGGGCTAGAGGAAGGAGCGGATCGACTCGCGGTCGACCCGGAGCCCGATCACGCCACTCCGGCCGTCGATCTGCTCGATCGTGTCGGCCGGGACAAGCCGGCGGCGCCGGGCGAAGAGCCCGGAGCGCACCGAGAGGGCGTCGGGGACGTCGGGAGCCGTGCCGTACATCGGACACTCGACCTTCCCCACGATGCGGCCGCGTCTGTCGGCCACGATGTAGCCGGCGGTCCGGCGCAGGTCGACGGCGAGGGTGCTCACGCGCAGGACGGTATGGCAGGCCTGCAAGCAAAGTAGGCCGGAACGGGTAAGAACTTTGTAAAGGTCCGGTGCTCGGGGTCGGTCAGGCCCATCACTCTTGCTCCCTTGTAGCTGACGCGCCGGACAGGAACGCGCTCCGCTTCGTCTGCGTGCGCGTGAGCCTGTCCAGCTTCGACGCGTGACCGGCGACTCCTGCAGGTCGGCGGCGAATGCGGGACGAGGGAGATGGCGACGAACCGGCGGGGCTCATGTGCGGGCTCCGGAGCAGCGACGGAACGAGCGTCGTGCAGGAGCGTCGCGAGCTCGCTCGCCGTTCGTGCTGCGCTGCCGGCAGTCGCGCGGTCGGCGACGACCGCCCTTGCGACGAGAACCGCCCCGCCAGTGACTGAGGAAGAGCAGCCACTGATGCTCGCCTGCGTTGACGGCCACCGCCACACCCTGGTGCCACAATCCATCAGGTTGGATACCTCAGAGCGTCATCTCCGGCTGCTGACCGAGACGATCACGGCGGTCAACTCTTCGCTCGACCTCGAGGAGGTTCTCAGCCTGGTCGCTCAGAAGGTCGCGGACGCGCTCGGCGCGGACGCCTGCTTCGTCTACCTGTACGACGCGCGTGCCGATGAGCTTGTCCTTCGCGCAACCCACGGCACCGCGGTTGACGAGCTGACGCGGCGGCCGCGCCTGCGCCCCGGGGAGGGGATCACGGGGGCTGCGGCGGCCGCGCGGACGCCGGTGATGATCCCGGCAAAGGCCCACCTCGATCCGCGCTTCAAGCAGTTCCCCAACTTGCGCGAGGACGAGTACGAGTCGATTCTCGCCGTGCCGATCCTCGCCCGCGACGAACTGGCCGGAGCCCTGAACGTCCGCACCCGGCGCCCCCGCACCTTCAGCCCACCCGAGCTCGAGCTGATTTCCGCGATCGTGGCCCAGGTCGCGCACACGATCGTCCACGCCCAGCTCTACGGCGACGCGCAGCGACGCGTCTCGGAGCTGGAGGCGCTCGCGAAGATCTCCGAGGCGGTCTCGGAATCGCTCTACCTCGAGGAGTCGCTCGAGGCGATCGTGAAGACGACGATGGACGCGGTCGGGGCGAGCGGCGCAGCGCTCGTGCTCGAGGATGGCAACATCGCCTGGCCGGAGGGACGGGCCGGTGACTGCGCCGTCCGGCTGCCGCTGCGGTGGAAGCGGCGCACGATCGGCGAGCTCGTCTGCGACCGGGACACCCCGTTTACCGACGACGATGTCGCGTTGCTCGAGGCGATCGCCCATCACGCCGCCGTCGCGCTCGAGCACGGGCGCGCCGTCATGCGCGGCGTGCTCGCCCAGGAGATCCACCACCGGGTCAAGAACAACCTCCAGACCGTTGCCTCCCTCTTGCGGTTGCAGGCGCGCTCGGAGCACATCGACCCCCGCAAGGCGCTCGACGACTCCGTCAACCGCATCCTCGCGATCGCGGCGGTACACGAGGTGCTGACCGAGCAGCGGGAGGAGGAGATCGAGTTGGCCGAGCTGCTCGACCGGCTGCGGGCGATGCTCGTCCAGGGCCTCGCGGCCGGCAAGCGCGTCGAGGCCGAGCTGGAGCAGGTCTCGCTTGCCGGGTCGAGGGCGACGGCGCTCGCGCTCGTCTTCAGCGAGCTGCTCCAAAACGCGCTCGAGCACGGTGGCAGTTCCGTGAGGATCGAGCTGATCCGCAGGCGCGGCGACGTCGTCCTTGCGATCGCCGACTCCGGCGTCGGAGCGGAGGACGGTGGTACCGGCACGGGGCTCTCGATCGTGCGCGCGCTCGTTCGGGACGAGCTGCAGGGGAGCTTCGAGCTTCGCCGGGACGGCGGCACCCGGGCGGAGGTCATCTTCCCGGGGTGAGCCTAGCGCTCGAGCTTGGCGACTTGCCAGAGCGTGCCGGAATCCTCGTGCGCGAGCCGAAGGCCGTGCGACTCGGCGACCGCCACGATCTCCGCCGGCCGGTGGACGTAGAAGCGCCATTCCCAGCGGACGAGGCGGGCAACGTTGTTGACCGCCTTCATCCCGAGTCTGATCCACCACGTGTCCCGCGGGAAGCTCAGCGTCAGCTCCCGGCGGGTGTGCCGGGCGGCACCGCCGACGAGGCCCTCGAGATCGGGCGAGCAGCAGACGACCTTGTTCAGGAGGACGATGTCCGCGGGTGCGACGAGCTCGGCGTCCCGCACGAAGTCGAGCACCCGCCGGTCGACGCGGCCGCTGAGCCCGGCTTCGCCGAGCAGCTCGGTGGCCGCGGACTCGTAGGCGGGCGAGAGTTCGACGTTCGTCGCGTGTTCCGCACCTCGACGCAGGAGCTCGATCTGGATGCAGCCCACCCCGCCGCCGACCTCGAGGATCGTCCGGTTCTCAGGAGCGATCGCGGCGACAAGCCGTTCTGCAGTGCCGTCGAGGCCACGCCGCCGGAAGCGCCGGGCGTCCCGGTTGGCGGCTTTCACGGTGAACGGTTCCGCGCCACGCGGGGGGCAGCAGGCCACGCCGCGAGCATACTGAGACCAGTGACAGACGCCCACGCTCACCTGAAGGACAATCTCTGGCGCGAGCTCGCTCCGATCGATGCGGCGCTCGCAGCGGGAACGATCGACGAGGCGACGTGGCACCGCCGGATCGCCGAGCTCGTCGTCCCCGCCTACCTCGCCGCGGCGACGCCGCCGGGTGGCTCCGGCCACTCCGGCGACTGGGCGCGGGCGCGCCGCCCGGTGTTGGAGGCGCTCGACCGCGCCGGGACATTCCTCGACGTCGGCTGCGCGAACGGATTGTTGCTCGAGTCGGTCGCAGCCTGGTCGCAGCACGAGATCGATCCGCATGGCCTCGAGATCGTTCCCGAGCTCGCGGACCTCGCCCGGGCTCGCCTTCCTCAATGGGCGGAGCGAATCCACGTCGGGAACGCGCTGAGCTGGGAGCCGCCGGGCCGTTTCACCTATGCCCGCACGAACCTGGAGTACGCCCCGCCCGCACGCCGCGGCGAGCTGGTCGAGCGTCTGCTCTCGTACGCCGACCGCGTGATCGTCGGTGTCTTCAACGAGGAGCGCGGGGCGCGGCCCACGGAGCAGCTGCTGCGGTCGCTCGGGTTCGAGATCGCCGGCCGCCGGGACGTTCCGCATCCTGCGAAGAGGGAGGTCGACTACCGCGTGCTCTGGCTCGACGCCTGAGATCGCCGTTTGGCGCGCGCGGCCGGGCGTCGTAACCCAGCACCTGCACCCTGCCCCCGAAACGTGCAGGCTGGGGCACCAGCCGGCGCCGGGCGTCGATCAGCCGAGATCTCTGCCCGGCTCGACACGCCGGCTTCGCTTGGCCGCGCCTGCGCGTTCTCACGGACGGCGCAGGCGGCCGAGGAGTCTCGTCGGTTGGCGACCTCGCCCTTTCGCCGGCTCGCGGCAGAAGCCGGCGGGCGTGGCGCCCGTCGCTCCGCACTGTCGGGGGGCGGTTGCCCGGATGCCCGGCAGCGGCTAGCCTGTCAGCTCGCGGTCGCCCCGGAGGCACCGCGGCAGGCGACGGCGCCGGAGGAGGACCAGTTCCACCTCGGTGCCTTTTTTCTTGGTCCG